>CAZGEW010000011.1:0-23204 GCA_964524225.1 uncultured Methanosarcinales archaeon
TTTGCAGAGCAATAATCCATTAAATAATCAACAAATAAAAGATATTCCAGTTGATAGATTGCTTAATGAAAAAGAAGGTGCAGTCTCTCCTTATACTTCACAAGGTGACTTTTCTAGGGTATTAGTTAGTGCTAATGGCGAATCAGTTATAGTTGGAAGGCAAAACTTACAAACACAATTCACCCTAGATACTGCTCAAGCTGATGCTCAAATTCGCTTAGACGAGTTTAATGGTTATATCATAAAGCTTAAGGATTTGTCATTGGCAGAGAAGTTCTATCAACTGAAAAAGGAGGCAAAAGAACTTGACGATGTGAAAAAATCAATCCTTAAACAATATAAGGAAGAGTTGATAAAGAAACAAGATGTAGAGATTAATTCAATAAGAAATCTTGCTCCTAGTTTGAAAGTTAGAAAGAAGTTTGTAACTGCATTTAATGGCTTTAGTTTTGAAGCTGACGAAAAAGATGCTGAAAAACTAAAAAAAGCAGGTTATAAAATCTGGCCAAATTGGAAAGCTAGAATTGTGCTTATGGACTCTGTACCATTAATTAATGCAGATGATGTTTGGAAGCTTGACAAAGATGGAAATGACTGCACAATATCTGGAAATGAATGCTTAACAGGAAAAGGAATAAGAATTGCAATTATTGATACAGGAGTAGATTACACACATGCAGATTTAGGAGGCTGTTTTGGTGCTGAATGTAAAGTTATAGGTGGATATGATTTTGTCAATAACGATAATGACCCAATGGATGACAATGGGCATGGCACTCATGTTGCTGCAACAGCAGCAGGAAATGGAGCTTTAAAAGGAGTAGCCCCTGATGCTAATGTTTATGCTTACAAAGTGTGTAATAACTATGGAAGTTGTCCTTATGATTACATTATGAATGCAATTGAAAGAAGTCTTGACCCAAATGGTGATAGTGATACTTCAGACCATGTTGATGTTATTAGCATGAGTCTTGGTGGATTTGGTGATCCTGATGGCCCTTTATCTCAAGGTGTTGATAATGCTGTAAATGCAGGAGCTGTTGTTACTGTTGCAGCTGGAAATTGGGGTTCTGGAGAAAAAACAATTTCTAGCCCAGGCACAGCTCGTAAGGCAATTACAATAGGTGCTAGTGCTAAAGAAGATTATATTGCATGGTTTAGTTCTCGAGGGCCTGTTGTTTGGAATGAGCAATCTATCATGAAGCCAGATATAGTTGCACCCGGTGTTAATATTTGTGCAGCAGAATGGGATAATGCTTGGGATTATGCAAAATGCTTAGACGATAAGCACATAGCCATTTCTGGTACTTCAATGGCAACACCTCATGTGGCTGGTGCTGTTGCATTGTTGAAACAAAAAAATCCAGATTGGAGTCCTGAAGAGATTAAGGCTGCTATAAAGAATACAGCAGAAGATATTGGTTACAGTGTAATTGATAGGGGAAATGGTCGTTTAGAGGCATTAAATGCAGTTCAGCAATCTAGCTCACCACCAATTGCTGTGCTAGAACCAATTTCAATGATAGGCTCAACAAGACCTATTCAAGGTAGTATATCAACACAAGACCTTAAGTCATGGAGTCTTGCATATGCTGTATATAATCCATATACTCCGGAAACAGATTGGAAGAAATTAATACACTCTTCTGATATTCCTACAAACCCCCTTTACTCTTTAAACACAATCTCTATTCCTGATGGAGACTACATCTTAAGATTTCTTGTTGAAGATTTCGATGGACAAATAGGAGTTGATTATGGGTATTTTGAAATTGACAAAATTAGAATAAACTCGCCACAAAACATAGATATTTATCGTGCAGGTGACTCTTTGCAATTACAATATGAAATTAATCAAGATGTTATTGCACAAGATATTTTTTGGGAATATGGCGTAAGCCAATCACCATACGAAAATCCAACAGAATGGTTTAGATTGTCATCTCAATCAATTTGGGATACAACAGGACTTTCAACAGGATGGTACACTCTTCGCCTCAATGTGATTCATGACAGTATTCAAGATCAGGAAACTGTCATGTTGTATCTAGACAGCACTTTGAAGAAAGGATGGCCAGTGAGAATACCATTTGATAAATTTAATTGTAGTTGGTGGCCTTCTGGATGTTATTATTGGGGAGGATATCTAGAGCCGGTAGTGGCTGACCTTGATGGTGATGGGCAAAATGAGATTATTGTTTATGCTGGTGGCAATCCACCAAAACTTTATGTATATAATTATGACGGTATAATACTCTGGACTTCTAATGTTGGAGGTAGTGAGGTGGCTGGAGGAAATCTTCATATTCCACTAATTGAAGATATTGGTGGTGATAGCAAGAAAGAGATTTTTGCGCTTAATTTTAATGAAGAAAGTAATAACTTCTCAGACTTATATTCCTTTTCATATGATGGAAAGCTTCGACCAGGCTGGCCTATAAATATCCCAAAGACTTATAAGATTACCATGCTTATTGCAGATATTAACATAGATGGTAAAAATGAGATTATCATAAAAAGTCATGGTTATGAGTACATGCTGATATTAAGCAGTGACGGTCAAATAATCTCTCAATGGGATATGCTAGATGTTAGGTGGGGAGCTGATATTGTTGGAACACCTGCTGTAGGTAATTTTGATGATGACCAAGACTTAGAGATTGTTGTAGCTAGGCCGTCTGACAAAGCAGGTGGTATTTGGGATAATGGTAATTTTGTTGGTCGGAACAATGAAGGTGAAGTACATGTCTTTAATTTGGATGGTTCAGAAATCCAAGGATGGCCTGTAAAAACTGATGGAGTTATATTCTCATCACCTGCTGTTGGCGATTTGAATAATGATGGGCAAAATGAGATTATTGTAGGTTTAATGTATGAATCAGATGTATTTCCAGATTACCTCTATGGGGGCTTATATGTATTTGATGCAAAAGGCAATGTAATGTCAGGCTGGCCTGTAATGAAAGGTTACAATTATTGGTCATCACCTTCTCTTGGCGATTTAGATGGAGATATGGATCTTGAAATAGTTGCAAGCCGCCTTGGATTTGAAACACAATTTTATCATCACGATGGAGGTCTTGCAGTTGGCTGGCCACAATACACAAGCTGGAATGATTATTACTCAACTGTAATTGGTGATATTGATGGAGATAAAAAATCTGATATTGTAACTACTGCCGGAAATGTGTATTATGGAGGAGGTGGCGGTGTATATGCGTGGACATCTAATGGTCAATTAATCCAAGGATTTCCAAAGGGAACAGAGGCTGATGCTCAAGCTCCAGCTGTTATTGCTGATTTGGAAGGAGACGGTAAAATTGACCTTGTAGCGAGTTCTGATTTGGACTATGACTTTATAAAAAATATATATAAGTATAGAAGCTCTATTTATGTGTGGGAGACTGGTAGCAATATTGATAAGCCAAGTATGCATTGGCCTACTTTTCACCATGATGTGCAAAGAACAGGACTTTATCAAATTCCTCCGTCTATATCAGCAGACATCAAAGCCAACAACTCAGATGGTCCAATAGCTATTCCATATAAATCCTCAACAAAAATAAGCTGGAGTTCTGAGCATGCTGAATCTTGTATTGTTTTGCCACCACGATGGAATGGTACTTCTGGCTCAAGGTCAACTGGAGCGCTTACTTCCTCAACAACCTATACATTAAATTGCTCTGGTGAAGGTGGTTCAGCAACAGATTCTGTAAGAGTAAATGTAAATCCGCCTCTTCCAGACCTTACAATTCCAAAAGGCAAGGTTATTAAGATAGGCACAAAAAGAACGTATGAAATAACTGTCATCAATAATGGAACAAATCATTCAGGGCAGTGGGAACTCTTAGTTAAAGATTCTGCTAGTGCACCGAGAAATGCAACTTATCCCTCATTAAAGCCTGCTGGAAGCAGGGTAATTAGAGGGAATGTATTTGGACTGCCTGTTACATTTACTGTTGACCCAAAAAATAAAATTAAAGAACTAAACGAAAATAATAATAATTTAACTATAACATCGTAAAAAATTATTGCAAAGCAATAATTTTTTACATTTAAATTTTTTACGTTTAAAATGATAGACTATACAGAAGTGTTACTTAGATTAGTATTTGCGACATTAGCTGGCGGCTTAATTGGTCTGGAGAGGGAGGTTGTACATAAACCAGCAGGTGTAAGAACCCATATGCTTGTTTGCCTTGGCTCTGCTTTATTTACTATTTTAACAATAGAAGGTTTTTCAGCAGGCGATCCTATTAGGATAGCTGCTGCCATCGCAATGGGCATAGGATTTTTAGGAGCAGGGACAATTTTTAAGTCAAAAAATGAAGTATATGGGTTAACAACAGCTGCTTCAATTTGGAGTGTAGCAGCAGTTGGATTAGCAATTGGATTAGGATATTATTTCATTACAATTGTTGCAGTAACCTTGATTTTGTTAATTTTGCATTTGAATAAATATGAATTTTTTAAGAATTTATAGTATATGCATATTCATACTTCAAATTCCTTCTTCTCTTTCGGCAAAGCTGTTGGTGCTGAGCCACCGTGCCAAGAAAATCTTGGCCTTACTTTAACTGGATAAAGCTTTTCATTTACATCGTCAAAGATTATTGCTGCACCATCTTCTGTTGGTAACAAGCTAAGCTGCTTGTCAAGTCCTTCCCGCATATAGCTTTGCATTAATCCGCCTAAAGCTTGAATGTCAATATTAGCAGTTATTCTATGAGCAATTACAATATCTGATTGGGTTATCACATCAGAGTGAATCTTGCCAGGCTGTTGAGAAGTCAAAATAAGAGAAATTCCAGGTTGTCTACCTTCTCTAAGAACAGTAATTAATGGATGTGTTGCTGGAGTTTTGCCTTTATTCGGCAAAAATTCATGTGCCTCGTCTATTACAAGCCATACCATAGGTTCTTTTTTTTCTTCAACCCCTTCCTCAACAAAGAAATGAATCTCTTTACTTATTTCTGCTTCTTCCTCCGCCTTTCTAGAAACCATTCTTTGTACAAACAACTTCTGGGCTACTAATCCAATGACAAGACTTCTCAAATTCTCAGCACCGCTTGTTGTAGCGTAGGCACTAACATCTAATACAGTTATCTGCGAAGGTACAAACAGATCTTCTATTAAAGTTCCTTCTTTGCTGAATAAACCCCACTTATCTGCAACCATAAATCTATTTACAACAGCATCTCTTATATTTTGCTCGAATCTACCATCTCTTTGCACAGCACTTATAATATCATTAATATCATAATCAAAATTTACTTCTTTCAAATCATTAACAATTCTTTCAATCATAATTCCTATAGGCTCTGTTATACCAACATTGAAAATCATACACCACTCCTCAGCATTAATCTCGCTAGTCTTTATTGAAAATGGAAAATCAGTAGGTATGCCTTTTTCTTTGTACTCCTTAAAAAATCCTACAGGTGTGAAAATTTGAACATTTATACCTTTAGATTCTAGTCCCCATTCATCTAGTAATTGCTTTTCCTTGTTGTTGGGATACTTCATAGTCCAGTAAATTCCCATAGTATCAAGCATAACAACAGCTAAATTTTTCTTAATATCAGCAGGCAGCTCATTAATGCCTTCTGCAATTACCCCCATGCTGTAACTATTATGAACTATGATGTTATTGGCAACAAAATTATGGAGTTCAGGAACAGTTATATCAAAAACTTCAAAGTCCCCCAGTAGAGTTTCAATAGAAACAATCTCGTCCCAGAATATGTCTGACTCTGCAATCAATTTTATTCTGTAGTTGTTGTCTGCTAAAGCAATTTGCAACAATTTTTGCCTTGAAGGCGAATAATTTACGCTGCTTCTAAGGGATTTAGGGCTTTTATATCCAAATGTATCAACATTTGGATTTCTTCTTAATTGAGCCATCTCTTTTAATGCAATGTACTGTTTTCTTTCTTTTTCTCCAAAAAAACCGATTTCATTTATAAACTTCAGCACATTTTCACCGTCAATTGCCAATTCATATGGCAAGAACAATTTTTTATTGAATTTAATTTTTTTAGTCCTTAATTTAGCCAAAATGCCAAATCTCAATAGCAAGCTTTTGGTTTGTCTTGCCAATTTTTCTGATGAAGAACTATAGGATATTTCCCAATAGGGTGAGCTTTTTTGTGGCTTGTAAATACTACCCTCACAACTAAATAGTCTATTAATAAATAAAGCGAGTTTATTTTTTGTTAATTTAAATAATCTTTCAGGCACAAACTTTTCTTTAGATAATAAATTGTAGATACCATAATCTTCAAGAAATTTTCTTATTTTAGTTTTTTCATGCTCTATACTTGAACCTTGTGCAAATCTTCCTAAATTATCTCTTTTTATATTGTAGCCAAGAACAACCCTTTTACTCCTTGAATATACCCTATATTGTCCTTTCTTGGATAATAACGGTGTTAATTCTATGCTTTTGTCTAATAACCTAAGCGAATTTCTTAATTCTTCAACTATTATATTATCATTGTTTGTAAAAAATAAGCTTTTTTTGGTATGCCCTTCTGTTATAAGATAAGCCAAAATTTTTATCTCATGCTCTGGCACAACTTCATTACCAAAAACATTCATTACCCTAGGAGTCGCTATTCTGCTTCCAATTTGCAGGTTTTCTGCATTTAGCCATCCTTTTACAGTCAATAGAGGATGCTCTGACGTCAGTTTTATTTCTTTACCACTCCTTAATTTTATATGTAAAAGCTTGTTTACTTTTCTTGTATAAAACGCAGTTTTTTTTGAATTTATAAGCTTAAGCTGATGATTTAATGCAATCACATCATCATTATTATTAAAAAGCTCTTTTATAGGCATTTCTACACCATTACCTAATGTTACTAAACTGTCACCATAAAGGCATTTCCCCGAGCCTCTTTTTCCAACTATAAAAACAATATGGGATTTGGACACATCAAGATAGACTTTATTAGATAATGAGGTGGTTTGGCCCATCTTGACATAATGCTTACCTAAAAAAACAGCACCTTCAATACCATATTTTTCTTTCTCTGCCTGGTTTCTGCCTATAAGAATGTCATACATTTTAACAAATGAAAAATTAAATGAAAAATTTTTCTGCCTTTGGCAGAAAAATTTTTATTATATCTTTGTTATATTAATGTTTTTATTGAAACTTAATAGTAATGAAAAATCCTCTACAAATTAGAAAGATTTATTTATTAGCGAGATTTGCTTAATTAGGGTTGTTATGGACGACAAAACACAGAAAGAAAGACTCGAACAAGAGTTGAGATTCCTAAAAGAAAGTTTTGAAGCAGAGGTAATAAGCAATGAGGAATATGAAAAAGGAAAAGAAAGAATAGAAAGAAAACTAAAGCTTAGTGAAATCGAGGGTGAGAGCAATCAGCAATACATAGAACAGCTTCCTAAAAAAGAAGAGTTACAACAACAAAAAGAAGAAGCGCAACAACAAGAAAAAATTGTAACAGAAAAAGAGTCTGAAAAGATAAAATTAAATGTAATTCAAGATGAACTACAAGAACAACAAGAGCAAAAAATAATAAAAACAGTAGAACAAAAAACTGAAGAAGTTAAAAAGGTTGAAGAGGAGAAAAGGGACAGTAAGCTCTTTAAATATGGAATTATTTTTGTAATCTTGATTATTATGGTTTATTTTTCATTTTCTTTAATAAAAAAAGATAACGAAAAAAATTTTGAAATGCCAAAGAATGCTCCAGAGCAATTTTTTTTTGTTGCATGCAGCTCTGATAACGATTGCCAAGAAGCTGGAAAAGAAAGCTATTGCATTAACCCAGGGACAAAAGATGCAAAATGTGAATTTAAAGAGCTCAAGACCAGCATTATTGTATTGAACGACAAAGCAAACTGCTTTAATTGCAATACCGAAAGGGTTCTATCAATATTAGAAAGTTGGTTTGGTGAGCTTAATATCGAGGAATTGGATTATAACTCAAATAGAGGCAAGGAATTAGCTGAAAAGTTTGATGCTAGACTATTACCCCTATACATACTCGATGAAAATATTACAAAAAATACAAAGTTTAAGGAGCTCAAGCAGATATTTATAACAAAGAATGATAAGTATGTAATGAGTGATGATGCTACTGGAGCAAGTCTTTATTTTAGAAGAGAAAATATTCCAAATAAGCTTGATTTGATTATAGTTAATGGAGATGAAGTTAGCATAAAAGCTGAAAAGAATCTCAAAGAATTTTTGGACGTTTTTAGAGATGTAAAATTTGAAAAACATACATCTATAGATGAAATCGCAAAAGAACTGGGTATTAAGACATTTCCAACTTTCTTAATTAATAACAGAATTAAATTTAGTGGTGTGTTTCCAGCAGAAACAATAAAGGAAAATTTTTGTAGTCTAAACAAAGTTCTTTCATGTGAAAAAAATTTATCAAAAAATTTAATTTAGAGCTCATTAACAGTAATCAAACCAACTCTTGTTTCATTCTGCTTAACCTTAGAGTCCATTCCGATAAGAAATTTCACATTTGATTCTTCTGCAGTAAGTACATTCTCTTTTTCAATACTACCATCAAATACAACCGCGTATGCATTTTTTATGCTTTTTAAAGCTGTTTGAATTTCACTTATAGGGACCTTTCCTAAAACCGAAAGCTTACTGTCTAGAATCTCTGCACCTCTAGTACCTATCAAGTCTTCCAGCAAAGACCTAAATAAATTTTTCTCTTCATTTGAGATTTGTATCCGTCTTATATTTGGAAGTGGTTGAAATGGGCGTTGAACCTGTCTTTGCAATTGAGGCTGGCTCTTCTTGACAAGCTCCATTGAAATTTTTTCTGTTTCTTTTGAAAGTTCAAGCTTTGCCTGCTCTCCTGAAATTCTGCTTCTCAAGGCTTTGTGTATCTCTTTTTTTGTTATTTCTTCAACTTCTTTTCCATCTGGAGCTTTTGTAACAAAATCTATGTCAGCTACTGAAGTCAATTCCTTAATGATTAAATTACCTCCTCTGTCACCATCAACAAAAGCTGTAGTAACCTTTTTTTGGCATAGCTCTATAATTGTTTCAGGCACTGAGGTACCATTTAATGCTATAACATTCTTAAAACCGTACTTTAACAAATTTAAAACATCTGCTCTGCCTTCAACAATAATTATTTCGGCACTTTCGTCTATAGCTGGTCCTGCTGGTAGTCTGTCCTTACCATACTCAGTAATCTCCATCATTCTAACTGATGTTGCTACCTCATCTGCTATCTCTTGTGAATCAGGCATTGTTTGCTCCATCATTCTCTTAAGAAGTTCCTTTGCTCTTTCAATGACCATACTCCTCTTGCTTATTCTAACATCTTCTATATTTATTACCTCAATTTTTGCATTGCAAGGACCTATTCTCTGAATTATTTCCAAGGCTGCAGCAATTATTGATGTCTCTGCCTTGTCCAATGACGATGGTACCACTATAGTACCTTTTGTTTTTCCTGTTCTAGTTTCTGTGGTGACTTCTATTCTTCCAATTCTACCTGATTTTTGGAGCTCTCTAAACTCAAGCTCTGAGCCTAATAAACCTTCGGTCTGTCCAAAAATGGCACCAATTACATCAGGTCTATCTACTATACCTTCAATTTCTATATTAGCATGAATTATGTATTTAGATGCAACAGGACTTATCTTACCCATTTTAATACCTCCATACAGAAGAAGCTATTATCTATACAGATTTAAATTGAAACAAAGTGAATTAATGAACATAATAGCCTCCTTGTTTTATAATGCTCAATACATTTAGAACAAGTTTAATGCTAACTATATGCTAGATATGAATCATAGTAAAAATAATGATAATAAACGATAAGTTTGTTCTAAATGCAATTTAATCATAAGGTTTTGTAGCCCGTGACACTAACCCCCAAGCTCATTGCTTGAATTTATCGTGAGCTCCATTGGGTACTTGCACGCGAGCGTGCAAGGTGTTGCACGCATGTCTCGTGACGGGCTATAACTAAGAAAGATAAACCGCTATATAAATTTTTGGGTTATAAATTTTTGATATTAAAAATAAAACCCCAACAAAGTCTCTTGCGAGACTTTGCTAGGGAAAAAGAGGTGATTATAATTCTAAAACCCTAATATATGTTACTACTGTATAATAGAACTAGTATTTAAATCTTTCGCTAATTTAACTATTTGGAAGTAGTTAAAGGTAAAATTAAACCGTGCTTTGGAGATATTCTTAAATATCTCTTCAAATATATACGATTTATGAAAAAATCAAAACCAAAGGAAGAGTTCAAGACATGGGGCGGTGTATTTAATCAATTTACTCAAAGAAATGTTTATAAGCTAATAACTCAAGGTCATTTTGAGGGGTTAGAGAGCCCAATTTCTATAGGAAAGGAAAGTAATATGTTTTCTGCATTAAAGAAAGATGGCATAAGGGTTATGGTTAAGATTTACAGACTTGAGACGTGTGACTTTAATAGGATGTATAACTATATTAAAGATGATCCAAGATTTTTTAATTTAAAAAGGGGAAAAAGAAACGTTGTATTTTCATGGGTACAAAGAGAATACAAAAATTTATTAAGGGCAAGAGAAGCAAGTGTTAGTGTTCCAACTCCAATAACCTTTTTAAACAATGTATTAGTACTGGAATTTATTGGAGATAACAGTGTGATAGCACCAAAACTTAAAGACAAGTATCCAAAGAATCCAAAATCTTTTTTCAAAAAAATAATGTCTAACATGAGAAAACTCTATAAGGCAAGTTTAGTGCATTCCGATTTATCAGCATTTAACATATTAAATTATAAGGAAAACCCTATTTTTATTGATTTTTCACAGTGTACAAAATTAGAAAGCTCAAGGGCGATGGAGTTTTTAGATAGAGATATAAGGAATGTATGCAATTTTTTTAGGAAAATTGGTTTAAGAGTAGACGAAAATGAAATGAGGAAACAAATAACTAGTAAATGAAATAAACAGATAAATTTAAAAATTTTTAACCTCTTTGGTTTAAACTCAAATGGTAGAATATTCTTATGAATTAAAAGTTCCAAAAAGTAGAGTAGCTGTAATTATAGGTAAGAAAGGAAGCATGAAAAAGGAAATAGAGGAGGCCACAAAAACAAAGCTAAATATCGACTCTAAAGAGGGTGATGTATTTTTATCTGGAGAAGATGCAATTGGTTTATATACTGCAAGAGAAATTATAAAAGCAATTGGTAGGGGCTTTAACCCTGAGGTGGCTAAGCTTTTACTCAAGTCAGATTACGTTTTTGACATAGTGGACTTGGGTGAGTATGTCAAATCTAAGGATACTATTATTCGTCTTAAAGGGAGAGTAATTGGAAAAGAAGGAAAATCAAGAAAATTGATTGAAGAGCTTACAGAGTCAAACATTTCTATATTTGGAAAAACAATAAGCATTATTGGTTTACCAGAGTATGCAGCAAATGCTAAACAAGGAATTGAGTTGTTGTTGAGAGGCTCAAGACATGCAATCGTTTACAGATGGCTTGAAAGAAGAAGAAGGGAACTTAAAAGAAAAGCAATTTTAGAGTGGTAAAATGCCAAATCAAGAATCTAAATTTGAGACTAAAGAAATACCTATCGCATATGAACTAGCTAAAAGGCAGAAAGAGATTTCAGTAGCAGAGTTTTTCACAAAAAATAGGCACCTTTTGGGCTTTGACAACAAAAGGAAGGCATTGCTTATGGCTATAAAAGAGGCTGTTGATAATTCTCTTGACGCATGCGAAGAAGCAAGGGTACTACCAGAAATCATTGTTGAGGTTATCGAGATCTCAGAATTCAAATACAAAATTGTTGTTGAAGATAATGGCCCAGGCATAGTAAAAAAGCAAATACCCAATATTTTTGCAAAATTGCTATATGGAAGTAAGTTCCATACATTGAAGCAAAGTAGAGGTCAGCAAGGCATAGGCATAAGCGCAGCAGTTTTATATTCTCAATTAACAACAGGAAAACCTGCAAAGATAACCTCAAGAGTATCAAAAAAAGAACCTTCATTTTACTATGAGCTAAACATAGACACGCAAAATAATAAACCTGTAATAGCAAGAGAAGAAACAGTTGAATGGGTAAAGGAGCATGGAACTAAAGTAGAGCTTGATTTGGAGGCAGACTATGTTAAAGGTACACAATCTATTGATGAATACCTAAAACAAACAGCTGTCATTAACCCTCATGTTACAATCATATACACAAATCCAAAATCAGAACAAGTAATTTATGCAAGAGCAACTGACAATCTGCCTAATGAGCCAAAGGACATAAAGCCGCATCCATACGGCATAGAGCTAGGAATGCTTATGGACAAGCTTAGATGGACAGAATCAAGAACTTTGCAGAGCTTTTTAACTTCAGAATTCTCAAGAGTAGGTGCTGGAACTGCAAAGGAGATTTGTGAGCACGCTGCTGTTCTACCAAATACAAAGCCTATCCAAGTAAGCAGGGATATGGCAGAGAGAATATTACAAGGAATTCAAAAAACAAAAATAATTGCTCCGTCAACAGATTGCCTAAGCCCAATTGGAAAAGAACTTCTTGAAAAAGGTTTACGAAAAGAGATTAAGGCAGAATTTTATTGCGCGACATCTAGGCCGCCTGCTGTTTATAGGGGGAATCCCTTTATTTTAGAATCAGCGATAGCGTATGGAGGCGAAATCCCAAAAGAAGAAAAAGCAAACATTTTGAGGTTTGCTAACAGAGTCCCTTTGTTGTATCAAGAAGGAGCATGTGCCATGACAAAAGCCATAATGGAAACAAACTGGAAGCCTTATGGGTTACAGCAGACAGGCGACTCAATTCCATATGGACCAGTGGTGATTGTTGTGCATATGGCATCTGTATGGGTTCCTTTTACAAGCGAGAGCAAAGAAGCAATTGCTCATTATCCCGAAATAATAAAAGAAATAAAATTAGCACTACAAGAATGCGGAAGATTACTTGGAACTTATGTAAGAAAAAAAGTCAGAATTACAGAGCAAATCGAAAGAGCAAATATGTTTGAAAAATATATTCCGGAAGTTGCTGATTCATTGCATGTTTTGACAGGCGAAAAAAAGGAAAAATTGTTGCAAGGTCTGCAAAAAATGCTTGTAAAGCCAGAGATAAAAAAAGAGATTATTGAAGAAGAAGATAGTGAAGATAAATTGTATAGGATGGAGTTTAAAGGCAAAGACGAAGAGACAGAAAAGGAAACAGCTTAATAGCTGTCAAATTAAATTTGAAAAGATTATAAACTCTTATTATATAAATAACAAAAAATTTTCGATATTTGAGATTTAAAATTTTTGTTTCAGAATGAAATCACAAAACAAAAAACCTGTTAAAGAATTAGAAGACTTTGGAAGAAAACTTGTTGTTGACATTGAGAAAGGTAAAAACCCTACAATTGAATTTTCATTGAGATCTTTGTCAAACATAGTTTTTGATACTAAAACAAAAACCCTTATGTTAGGGGAAAAACAACAACAAAGAACATTCTTTAATGTCGCCCATGCAAAGAAATTCTTGCAAACTTTAGAAGTAGCAAAAATAAGCAAAAACTTATTAGATGTACAAAAGCATGCAAGCTTAAGAGACGTTTTCTACATGGCTAAGCGAACAATTCCTAGCTCGAATATTAACATTATTGACGAGCAGGCTGAAAGCGACAATTCAATAGAGGATCTCGAGCTTATTACAAGCTGCTCAAGAGAGCAACTTCACATTAATGCAAATAAAATGGGCTCTGTTGCAGGCAATGTTGTAGTAGAAGATTCCGGAGACACAATAAATTGGGCAAAGCTTGGAAGTGGGGGTTGGAGCATTCCTTCTAATGTTGAGGATATTGAGTTTAAAAGTGTTAAAACTAAATATGTTATTTACATGGAAAAACAAGCAGTTTGGGAAAGACTGCATGAAGACAAATTCTGGGAAAAGCAAAATTGCTTGATTGTGACATCACAAGGTCAAACAACTAGAGGAATAAGAAGGTTACTTCAACGACTGTCGCAAGAGTATGACTTACCTATTTATGTTCTAGCTGATTTTGACCCATGGGGATTTTATATTTATTCTGTTCTGAAATTTGGCTCTATAAACCTTGCTCATATGTCAAGTACTATGACTCTGCAAAATGCACGTTTTTTGGGTATAAGTGCAGATGATGTTAACAATTACGATTTAAAAAAACACTTTATCAAATTTAAAGACGTTGATTTAACAAGACTAAAGCAAATATCTGAATATGACTGGTTTAAAAAAAATAAAGAATGGCAACGCCAATTCAAGATGATGAAAGAGTTTGGTTCAAAGCTTGAAATACAAGCACTTTCATCAAAAGGAATAACATTTATATCTGATAAATATTTACCTGAGAAAATAAAAAAGCAAGAATTTTTGGATTGAAAAAAATGGGTGAGCAAAGGTTAGAGCAAAAAGTAAGAATTAAAGATTTGCCAATAGAGCAAAGACCAAGAGAAAAATTGCTAAAAGATGGGGCCGAAATTCTATCTGACGCTGAGTTATTAGCTATCCTTATAGGAACTGGAACTAAAGACAAATCTGCAGTTGATTTAGCTAATGAAATAATGAAAAGATATGGTTCTTATAAAGGTCTGGCAGGCAGAGACATAGAGGAATTAAAGCAAATAAAAGGACTGAAAGAAGCAAAGATTTTAAATATCGCTGCAGCGTTTGAAATAGCGAGGAGGATAGTTGAAGAGGTTCAAAAGTATGGGTAAAATTACCGACCCTTTTAAAAAAGCTAGATATACAGAAAGAACCGTTAATCAAATTCTTGTTGAATGGATAAATAATCTTATTGAAGAGCTAAATCTACCTTTAGGCAAGGCAGGAAACAATCTTAGCTGACCAAAAGCAACCTGATATTTTAGTTTTTGATACTGACAACAAAAAAGTACTTGCATTGATTGAGCTCAAAGTACCTTCATGGGATATTTATAAATCCGAACTTGTTCATGATGCTTATAGAAAAGTAAATAAGCTTAGGAAATAAAAACAAGATAAAAAAGGGCATTGATGTAAATAAAGCTGTTGATATAATACTAAATTCACTAGGAAAAGACACATTTAGCAATTTTTATAAAGAAAACATAATTACTCAAAAAGTAGATATCATAACGATACCAAGATTTAAAATACCTGTACAAATTATTAAAACGCTTGTTGGCTATCAAGTTACCGATAAAAAGGAGAGGGTTAATTGCAGCAGTTATGAAAAAGCAAAGTATATAGCATTATTAGCAACAATGGGTATGGAAAAAATTTCTATTCCTAAAGATGAAGGCTATTTAAAGCAAGTGTTACCAAAGCTTGAAAAAACTACAGACATCATAAAAGAAGAACTGGAAAATTACAGCTCTTCTATTGTTGATAAGAAATTACAACTGGAAATAAAACAAAAGGTTAAGAATGTTATTATTAATGGAGTTAAATAATAATCATAAAAAATCGCAACACTTAGCGTTGCAATTTTTTCGCAATTAAAAGATGACAGAACAAATAAAAGAACAAACTACAGAAAAGACAAAGAAAGATATTCCTCCTTGCTGTGTCGGCTGTGTTCGCTGGGAAAAATTTGGTAAGAACTGCTGGTATTATTGGGAGGGCAAAAAGCATTGCACTATGTGGATTAGTTCTTGGGATGAGCTCATAATACAATAATTTTCAACATAAATTTTTTAAACAATAACTAAAAAATATTTCTTATGACATATTTAGTCAGTTTTGAAAAATGCAATTCTTATAATCAAAAAGAAGTCAATAAATCAATGGTAAAATTAATCAACAATCTAGGTGGGATTTCAAAACTTGTAAAGAAAAATCAAAAAGTCCTTATCAAACCAAACATTGTTAAAGGAGTAAAGCCAGAGAACTGTGCAACGACACATCCAATAGTTATTGAGGCGGTAATTAAGATTCTAAGAGAACAAGATTGTGATATCTATGTAAGTGACAATCCTTTTTCTGATGACACAATTAAAGCTATGAAGATTTGTGGTATTTATGATGTTTGTAAAAAGCATGATGTAAAAATTGTGGTTTTTGACAAAAAGGTAAATATTTATTACGACAATGGCATTGTTGTCAAAGAATTTCCTTTAACGCATTATTTTAATGAGATGGATGTTATAATTAATTTGCCAAAATTAAAAACTCACTCACAGCTTTATTTTACAGGCGCTGTAAAAAATCTCTACAGCATGATGCCAGGCCCTAGAAGAGGATTTTACCACTTAAAATACTCAAATATTGAGTACTTTGCAAATATGCTTCTTGATCTTTATTCAGTGTTAAGAGAAAAAGTTGTATTGAATATTATGGACGGGGTTTATGGAATGGAAGGAAATGGTCCTTGCGATGGTAATCCAAAATTTGCCGGAATTTTGGCTGCCTCGAACAATGCTATTGCTTTAGATTACTCAATGTGCAATTTAATTGGTTTAGATGTTGAAAAATTGCCAACAGTTTATTATGCGAGAAAAAGAAAAGAATTTTTGTTCAATCCAAGTAACATAAAAATAGTTGGAGAAAAAATCAACAATATAAAGATAGAGCCATTTAAGGAAGCGGAATACCACACTCTAAACTTAATGCCAAATTTTGTTAATAACTTCAAAGATTATATAATGATGTACGAACAAGAGTTGGTTTATTGAACTCAACAACTTTTATAAACAATAGCGGTATTTTTTCTGTAAAGGGCTAGTAGCTCAGTTGGATAGAGCGGCAGCCTTCTATTAAAGAAGTTAGCTGAAGGTCGGGGGTTCGAAATGACGAGCTCCAAAGCGAGGCTCGCACGCAACTCCTCCCTAGCCCGTTTTCAATATGTGCTGAAAAGAAAATCTTTATATATAAGCTATACTTTAAAAACTACTACATATAGTGTATCTAAGTTATCTAACCCACAACATATTGTGTTTTGTCCAGTAGTCAAAATGAAGTTAAATGATAAAATGGAAGTCAAAATTACTAAAATAAAGAAACGTAATGGCACCATAGTAGGCTTTGAGCAAAGCAAAATAACAAATGCCATTTTTAAGGCTGCAAAGGCTGTTGGTGGCTCTAACAGAGAATTAGCTGAAGATTTAAGCGACAACGTAGTTGCAGAACTAATAAAAAGAAAAATTGAGCTTCCAAGTGTTGAGGAAGTCCAAGACATAGTTGAAAAAGTCCTTATAGAGAATGGGCATGCAAAAACTGCTAAAGCTTACATTCTTTATAGGGCCAAAAGGGCAGAATTGCGTCAAGCATCAGACATTGCTTCAAAAGGAAGTGATATCGAAAAGGCAGTTTTTCTCCAAATGTTTGCGCATAAGAGCAAGTTATCATCACAAATTGGTTATGATAGATTGGAATCGTACAAAAACTTGTTATTTCACTTAAAAGAGATGCAAACAACAGGGAAGCTACCTGTACATCCAGATTATCTTAACAATAATGAGCTTGCGATAAACATATACCAAAAAAAGTACTTCTTGAAGGATATAAATAATAAGCTAATAGAGAAGAAACCAGAGGACGTCTTTGCTAGGATTTCTGCTTTTGTTGCTGCAGTTGAAATTGAGGAAAAACAAAAAGAGTTTGCTGAGAAATTCTACAAACTAATGTACGATGGCCTGTTTTTACCAGGAGGTAGAGTTATTGCAGGAGCAGGTGACTTGTACAGACTAAAAACACTCGCAAATTGTTTTGTGTCATTAATAGAGCATGATAACATTGAATCCATTTATAAGACAGCTTATGAATGTGCTCGTACATACTCTTATGGAGGTGGTATAGGGGTTGATATATCAGTTCTTAGACCAAAGGATTCTATTGTACACAATGCAGCTGACAGCTCTACAGGCAGTGTCTCATTTATGGAGCTATTCTCTCTGACAACAGGACTTATTGGTCAATCTGGAAGAAGAGGCGCTCTAATGCTTACAATTGATGTAAAGCACCCCGATAGCCCATTGTTTGTTAATGTAAAAAAGATTCCAAATTGGATAACTAACCAGATTGTTCAGCAATGCAAATGGGCCGGACTTTTCAATGAAATACAATTGAGGGAAATACAACGCCAAGTTAGAGAGAACATACAAGTAAGATTTGCTAACATAAGCCTGAAAATTTCAGACGAGTTTATGCAAGCTGTTGAGGAATACAAGACATATGGAGCAAATAAAATTTTAGTTTATGAGAAAGATAAGTCAGTATCAGGTTTAGGAATAAGCCAAAGTGGCACAGTTCATTACTCTTTTGGGATTCCATCAAAGCCTATTGAGCGCTATAATTTACTAGCATCATTTGACAATATTGCTGAACTTAACAGATTTCTACTCAAGCATAGTGCAGAGCAGTTGAATGAGGAGCAATTAAAGAATCAGAGCTTAAGGGACATGTTTGGCGACTTAACTATATCACATAATAGCGATGATACAGAGCTAGCTGTTAGATATGCAGGAGATTTCATGCTTTACTTTAACTCTCCTGAAACAGGAGAAATCAAGCACTTGATTAATGCAAATGAATTATGGAATTCATTCATAGAAGGGAACTATCATACTGCAGAGCCTGGGCTTATTTTCTGGTCAACGATGAGCAAATACTCTCCATCCAACTATGTTGGCAGACCTATATCAAGTACCAATCCTTGTGCTGAGGTACCTCTTGAAGAGGGAGGAGCTTGTAACTTAGGCTCAATCAATCTTTCGAGATTTGTGATTGACGGCTATACAAAAGATGCAAGAATAGATTGGCTAAGATTAAAGGAAGCAACAATGCTTGCTGTTCGCTTCCTAGATAATGTTGTTACATGGAATGAAGTGCTAAATCCACTTGAAAAGCAGCGCAAGGCAGCTTATGAAACAAGAAGACTAGGTTTAGGTATAATGGGTATAGCTGATATGCTTAATCAATTAGGCATAGGTTATGACAGTAATGAAGCAATCGAAATTTTAGGAAAAATAGCTCGCTTATTTGCTAACTCAGTGTATGCAGCTTCTGCTTATCTTGCTGAAGAAAAGGGCAAATCTCCAATTTTTGAATATGAGACCTATAGCAGAGGACCGTTCTTTAAAGAGGTTCTAGAGCCAGAAACCAAAGAGTTAATTAGAAGTAAAGGGTTGCGCAATATAGCTCTTTTATCCATAGCTCCTACAGGCACAATCTCAAGCATAGTTCTTGGATATGTGTTAGGAGACAAAAATTTCATTGGTGTGAGCGGTGGTATAGAGCCAATTTTTGCATTGTACTACACAAGACGCTCAGAAAGCTTTGGCAACCAGATATTTAAGGTTTTTCATTCAACTATTGATGCCTATATCAAAAAATATGGATTGGATAAAAAAGTACAGAATAGCAGAGACATTAATGAGCTCAAGCATGTACTTCCAGCTTATTTTTTTAGAACAGCACACTTCATTGAGCCAAGCAAAAGGATTTTGATTCAAGGTTTGTGGCAAAAATATATCGATCATAGTATCTCATCTACAGTAAATTTACCACAGGACATAGAACCAGAAGTAATATCAAACATATACTTTGAGGCATGGCGAAATGGCTTGAAGGGGTTAACTGTTTATAGAGAAGGCTCTAGGTATCCAATACTAAGTACAGAAGGAAAGCTTTCAGAATTTGATATGATAAAAGATAAGAGCTTCATTATACAGTTAGATGACGGTACAGAGCTTGAAAAGAAAGGAGATGACACAATGTCATTACCTAACAATAGATTAACAACAGTATATCATACATTAAAAAATAATATGCTTCATAAAGAAGGAGAGGTATATAAATTAGGCTTGATTATTGAGAGCGCTGCTAATGGCAGAACAACTTTTGTAGCTACTCAAGATATTGAGTTAAGTGAATGTCCTATTTGTAAAAATAAAACTCTTAAAATAGAGAATGGGTGTAGCTCATGTATTGATGAAAATTGTGGATATGGGGAGTGTGGTGTATAGTGGTAGGCATAACTTCAAGTGACAAACCAAAATTGAAGAATTGCCCAGAATGTGGTGCAGTCTTGGAAGAAAAGGAAGGCTGCTATAATTGCCCTAGCTGTGGCTGGGGTATTTGTATGTAATCTTTTAATTCTAGATGGTTACGAGAATAAAAACACCTATCATTGTAGAAGGTGAAGACGGCAAAGAAAAATTGGGATTAGTGCATGTTTACACAGGTGACGGCAAAGGAAAAACAACTGCATCTTTAGGATTAGCCTTAAGAGCAATAGGCAACAATCTAAAAGTCCATATGATTCAATTTCTTAAGAGTGGTTTTACTGGTGAACTGTATAGCTCAAAAAAATTAGGGTTTACAATTGAGCAGTTTGGTGTTGATTCTTTGAGGGAAAAACAAAAAAGGCTTTCTGGATTTACTGATAAGACTGGCAGATTTGTGTTCCAACCTGATATAGAAGAGAAAGATGCAGCAATCCAGGCTTTGGAGCATGCCAAGAAAATCATTGAAAGTAAGGAGTATGACTTGGTTATATTGGACGAGATAAATTGCGCTTTGGATAAAGGTTTGATACCATTAGAAGATGTTTTAGGTTTAATTAAAAACCATGGTAATGTAGAGCTAGTACTTACCGGAAGAGACGCTCCTAAAGAATTAATTGAGGTTGCTGACTATGTTTCTGTTGTGAATAGGGTCAAACATCCATGGCAGAAAGGGATAAAAGCTAGAAGAGGTATTGAGTATTAAAGTAAGGAGTATATTATTTTTTATGCCTCATGATAATGTTGCTTATCCTTTCTAATTCTTGCTGTGGTGGCTTTGCAATATTTTCACCTATTTTCCAATATTTTACTTTATGATAAACAATTGGTTCTTTATTTTTATTAATAGAAGCTTCAACAACCTCACCAACAAACATTACATGATCACCCAATGGCACTTCTTTAAATAGCTTACATTCTATATTTACAACTGCTCCTTCAACCATCAATACATTTATTTTCTTTGCTTTATAAAACTTAAAACCAAGTTCTTTTAAAGCTTCTATCTTATCAACTTCTTTCCCTGTGTTGCCACCAGCGAGACTTGCCATGACATTCTGATTAGTTGCAGATAAGTTGACTCCAAACTCTTTACTCTTTCTGATGTTTTCAGCAGTAGCTTTATTATGGCCTATGCAAACTGCAACTAGTCCAGGACTATAAGAAACGTGATGAGTCCATTCACACGCCATTATATTATTTCCATAAGGACCATTACTAGTTATTAATCCTACATTTGTTACGAATTGGACAGTTTTTTCATCTCCCCATGGTAAATCCATTTTAAACACCTCCTCAAGTCATATCGTGTATGCGATATTAGAAAATTAGCTTATATTTAAATATATCGGTTGTACGATATATATATCACAAATGATAAAAAATTATAAATACATACTATTATTATTTAAAAATATGAGAGATTGCTGTGACATGCGTGGATTTCTTAGTTTCATAGTTCTACGACTTATAAGCAAAAAGAATATGTCAGGAGAAGAAATAAGACAGGAGTTAGAAAAAAGAAAAGGGAATAAACCAAGTCCTGGAACAATATATCCTGTGTTAAAAGCATTAAATGAAAGTGGATTTATTGATGAGATTCCCACCAAAGGGAAAATAAAAAAATATAAGTTAACTAAAAAAGGTAGGAAAGAGCTCGATATAGCAACACGAAAATTCTGCGAAATATTTTATGATATGAAAAAAGAGCTAGGAAAATACTGTTTAGAACAAATAAGGTTTAAATTAATATACTAATTCCTGTTTTGCATGACAAAATACAAGCTTGTTTGCTTTGATGTTGATGGAACCTTAATAGATAACGTGACATTCTCGTGGCAGATATTTCACGATTACTTTCAAACAGATAAGCATAGAAGAGAAGATGCTAAAAACAAGTTTTTTAGTGGCAAGATTAGCTATTCGGAATGGGCAGAGCATGACATAAATTTGTGGAGGGAAAAGAATGCAAAAAAAGAGGATTTCTTTAAAGCTATGAGTCATTTAAAGCTCATGAATGGAGCATTAGGGACATTACAGGAACTAAAAAAAAGAGGTTTAAAGCTTGCTATAATTTCAGGCTCATTAAATATTATTCTTGAAAGATTTATTCCAAACTATGATGAAATTTTTGATGATGTTTTTATCAGCAAGATTTATTTTGATAAGAATGGTGAAATAAGTAAAGTAAGAGCAACTGAATTTGATATGGATGCAAAAGCATTAGCACTTAAAGAAATAGCCGAAAAGGAAAAAATAAGTTTAAAGCAATGTGTTTTTGTCGGTGATTATTTAAATGATAAAAAGATTATGCAAGAAGCCGGCTTAGGAATAGCATTTAACTGTAAATACAAAGAATTAAAAAAAATTGCAGACGTTGTTATAGATAAAAAAGATTTAAGGGAGATTTTAAGATATGTTTTATAGTTTTTGATTTTTAAAAAGAACTTTTGATAGTCTTTAGCGCTTCTTCCAACATCTCTTTATTATTGTAATACTTTATAATTCTCTTTAATTTTTTCTTATCATACTTTTTAAATTTTTTAATTTTTTCTATCAGTAAAGGCAATGCCCTGATTATATTATCAACAATTGTTATTGTTGCCTTTTGCGCACTTCTTGACATTGGATTCAAATCAACAGTAATTACTTTTTTACCATTTTTGATTAATGCTTCTGTTCTGTCGCCATCTTCTAATGGAACAAATACAACATCTGCTTTTAAAATTCCATTTGGGTTTACGAACTTCCTGTTTGATTCAAGAAATTTTAACTTGAATTTTCTATTTGGTAATAAAACATTTATTGCTCCATTTTTTTCTAAATATCTTTTTATCTTTTTTTCTCTTTCTTTAGAAGCATGAAAAATATTAACTTCTAATGGAGCAGGTATTTCCTTTGATAACTGAACTAACTCTTTTGGAGCTAAAACAGCAGCATTTCCATTAACAGAAATCACAGGAGGCTTTGTAAGCAATAATAAAGAAGCTGCAGCTTCTATCGATTTTTTTGCAAATTCATTTGTTTTTTCTCCAACTAAATAATCAAAAGCTTCTCCTCTTCCGTGTGCTATCAATCCATCTAGAGATGTTATTCCTCCCTTTACACCTTTCACTATTAACTCTCTTGTTTTTAATGATGCATATCTTGGATGAGATGTCGGTATTTGCATTTTTAATATTTGATATAATTTTTAATTTATAA
>CAZGEW010000012.1:0-22611 GCA_964524225.1 uncultured Methanosarcinales archaeon
ATCTTCTTTTGAACTTTGCATTAAATTTCAGATATGGTCGTCCAGATATATCTAGAGCTACAATTGCTAAAGCTTCATCCATTGGAAAAATAAAATAACCTGCTCTGTTGATTCCCTTTTTGTATCCTAAAGCTTCTTTGAAAGCTTGGCCTAATACTATTCCAGTATCCTCTATAGTGTGATGCTGATCAACTTCCAAATCTCCTTTTACATCAAGCTTAATATCAAAAAGTCCATGCTTTGCAAAAGATTCAAGCATATGTGTAAAAAATCCAATTGGGGTTTTAACTTCATATTTTCCTTTGCCATCTAGGTTTAATGCAATACTAATGTTAGTTTCATTTGTTTTTCTAGTAATTTTGGCAGTTCTCATTGTAATACCTCCATAACGTTGTTAATGTTGTTTATTACACATTTTGCACTATTCTTTATCAAAAGATTCTGTAATTTCGATGATTTGTCTTGTGGTGGCAGAACACCAATTGGCATTATGTCGGCTGATATTGCAGCTTTCATATCGTCAATAGTATCTCCAAAATAATATGCCTCTTGATTACTATACTTTTTCATAATTTTTAAAAGCCCGTTGGGATTTGGCTTTTGTTTAGAAATGTTTTCCATAGCAATAATTATTAAGAAGTAATCTTTTACTTTATTTCTCCTTAAAACATATTCAGCTTCTTTTTTAGGTCTTCCTGTTAAGATCGCTAAATTATACCTATTTGATAATATTTTTAGAATGTTTTTGTCCAATAACCACTTCTCATTATCGACTAGCTTATTATAATAATCCTGAAATTTTTTAATAATTTTCTTTTTTTCTACATTTTTACCTTTACTTTTAATAATAGCTTGGGTTATGCTCCAATCGTTATTGTAGCCACCTTTGTTTTTAAAACTTTGAATTTTTTCTAAAGATACTTTTTCACCCATAAAATACTCAGCGGTTTGCTTTATTGCAATTCTGTATGATTTAGAAACATCTACTAGAACGCCATCAATATCAAATATTAATAATGGATTAATTTTTTTGATTATTTTGTATAATGTTGTAATAAGTTTTTTAGTTTGATTTTTTGTTCCTATTGTAACTCTTATGCAACCTTCGAGAAGTTGGTCGGCGCTTCTATCTCTTACTAATATGCCATCTTCTCTTAATTTTTGGTAGAAATACGCAGCTTTTTGCCCAATTTTCAATAAAATGAAGTTTGCATCGCTTTTATAATATTTAATTCCTAAGTACTTTAGTGCTTTATACAGAATAATTTTACCCTCTTTGACTTCTTTTACATAATTTTTAAGATAATTTAAGTCTTTTAATGCAGCTAATGCACAAACAACTGCAGCGTTATTAATGCTATAAGGTGATAATACCTTCTGCACCGTCTCTACATTATTTTTATTAGAAATGATATAACCTAATCTGAGACCTGCAAGCCCAAATGCTTTCGAAAATGTTTGAGTTATAAGTAAATTATCATATTTTTTAATTAAAGGTACGGATGTTTTATCATAAAATTGATAATAAGCCTCATCAATTACTACAATAGCTTCATTTTTTTGGGCTTTCTTGATTATCTTGGTTATATCATTTTTCCTTATAGATGTGCCTGTTGGATTATTTGGATTAACAAGTACTACAATTTTAGTTTTCTTATTTATCTCATTAAGAACCCTCTTCGTAGGGAAACTAAGATCCTCATTATATAACGCCTCCTTTATAATAGCTTCATTTAATTGAGCATAAAATTTAAACATTGCAAATGTTGGTACAGGAATAATAACTTCGTCTTCGCCTTTTTCAATATAAGTTTCAATTATAGTTTTAATTGCTTCATCTGTTCCATTTGTTGGTAATACTTCTTGCATATCTACTTTACAATATGCAGCTAGTTCTTCTCTAAGTCTTTTGTATTCAGGATAAGTTGCTAAATCAAGTGGTTTTATAGACTTTAATGCTTTTATTACGTTTGGAGAGCAACCTATAGTATTCTCATTAAAATCTAATCTTAGATAGTCTTCTCTGTCCGAAGTTGGTGGACTATATTCTTCCATTTCTATTACTGCTTTTCTTGACTTAATCATTTTTAACACCAATAATAACAAAATCACTCTCAAAGATTTTATCATAAACTTCTAAATTGGCATTTTTCATAGAAGCACCTGTGTAAACTATGTCAATAACTAAATCTGATATTCCATTAGAATAAGCTGCTTCAGTAGAACCAGAAAGGTATATTTTTATAAAACTATACCCCCTACTTTCTAATAGATTAAGATATTTTTTTGATAAATTCTTATACTTTGAATTGATACATACTTTGAGTTTTTTAGGCAAATCTTCTAATTTTTTGTTTTTAGATCCTAAAAGGCATAACACAGGCTTGTCAAAAATGGCGTCTTTATCGGACCAAAGTATTGTTTTCAACACAACAAGCTTTGTATTATATTTAGAAAGCTCATACTCTTTAAGCAAATCTTTTCCAGTCAGTCCAATTACTTTTTTCCCATTTTGAGATAGCTCTTCTACTATAAAGGGTATGTCTTCCCCTCTTGATTCAATTATTCTGTTTTTGTTTGGATTGCCCAAATAGTTTAGGGCTATATCTACATAATTAGCCAAACTCCTGTTATTTGACACTACAATGAATACAATCACTAGGTATTTCTAGCCTTTCCATTTTTGCCTCCTTATCATTAAGGGCAACAGGCGAGATTTTCGTCAACTGACTTCACCGTTGTATCGAACTCGCGCCGAGCGGGCCACAGCCGCTTATTCTACCACTAAACTACTGCTGCCGTTGAACAAAAAATTTTTAATCACAAAGATTGAAAATTTTTATAATCATTAAACTAAACAATGCAAGAATTTAGCAACGATGATGAAAATAAGAAAAAAATTTCAATCCAAAATTGAAATTTTTTTTATAAGTAGAGTTGGGACTATTTAAATCAGAATTAAATTTACTCGATATGAAGATAACCAACTCGTTTCATAATGATTAGAAAATAGCGTCTATATATAAATCTTTTTATTTTTCACTAATAAGTTTCAACTTTCAAGTCTTAGCAATATGTTTTTTGTAATTTAAAATTTTTAATATTTGATTCAGACTATCAATCCTATAAATCCCATTTATCTTATACCCAACAGTAATACATCCAGCACTTTTACCTGCAACCATATCATTTTTTGTATCCCCAACCAGAATTGTGTTTTCTGGGTTAACCTTAAGTCTCTTACATGCTTTTAACACCATTTCAGGTGATGGCTTACCAATTTTAACGTCGTCAATAGTAACTACGACATCAAAATATTTTCTTAATCTACATTCTTTCAAAATCATAGATACAATAAAATCAGGTGAATTTGTTATTAATGCAGTCTTTATTTGTTGATTTTTTATTTTTTTAAGAACGGAAATTGTTTGTGGGAATAATCGGAGATTCTTTACCATCTTTTTAAAAAAAGTATTATAAATGCGTTCTATTTGTTTTACACTCCTTCCACCAAAATACTTGCTAGAGGCAATATCAATTGACATACCAAATATCTTTGCAAATCTCTTCTTTGTCAAAATCTTTTTGCCAAAATACTTTAAAGTGTAATTAAATACATAAAACCAAACATCAATAGAATCTACCAATACGCCATCCAAATCAAATAATATTGCTTTAATTTCCTTTTCTCGCACGATACCTTCCTCTTTTTTCAACAATTTCAAGCCTCTTTAATGTTTCTTGACTTTTTTTTGCTTCTTTCTTGTAAGAATCTATGACGCACTTAAAGCAAGCTCCACTTATTTTATAATGCTTTGACTCAAGCCCCTCTTTTAACAGATGCAAATCAACTGCTTTATCTTCAGTCTTTTCTGAAAAAAATGACAAGCCAAAGTCAATTAAATAAACCTCCCCATTTAATATCATATTTGAAGTTGTAAGGTCTCCGTGAATTACTCCATTATTGTGTAGTGCAGCTATATTTTTTCCTATTTCGCAGCACAAATTTTTATAATCAGTTTCCAAAATATCTTTCAGTAGATTTCCGTCCAATTTTTCTATAATAATCTCTTCTTTACTATCACTTTTTATTAATCTTGGTGAGGGGAAATTTATGGACTGTAACTTCTGCAATATTTTTGCTTCTCTTCTTGTTCTAAAACCTCTAAGTTTTTTGTCTATTTCTCTTATTCTATAGGATTTTTGGAATCTTTGTTTTAGAATTTTACCTTCTCCCAAAAATAATCTTGCTTCTGCTCCTTGCGCTATTAGTTTTTTGGACATCTATGAATTTAAAAAGCGGTTAATTTAAAAATATATTTATGTTACTAACTAGCAATTGAAGTATCTAATCAGCTAACATAGCCTCTAATTAACATTTTTCCAAGAACAGTAAGCTTAACAGCAATTTTTCCTTTAGTTTCTTCTGTTTCGACAAGTCCCATTTCTTTTAATCCTTCTGATTTAAGATTGCCATTTATATGGTATGAAATCAATGGTAGGCTCATTTTTGTCCTATTGCTTAAATCATATAACGATATGCAACAATCTGGTTTACTAAGCATTTTGAGAATCTCCATTTTCTTATCTGTAATCAATTTATAGTATGAAAATTTCAAAATAGGGAGGAGCATTGCCATTCCTTTTTCAACCGAGAATGCCTTGACTCCATGAACAAAAGCTGCGCTTGTTGCTGCGCATGTAGTCATTCTGTCACCTGTCGCAGTATTAATGATAACATTATTCTCTCCATAAGCTTTGCTTATCTCTCCAATCTTTCTAAACATTTCTTCCCAAATGTCCCCTTTAATTTCTATTATTTTTGAAGGTATTCCAAATTTCTCAAGGTCTTTGGATGCTTTTTGAGCATCTTTCATATAATCGTTTGGTGCAAGTAGATAGATTTTTTCTGTTAAAAACTCCTTTAGTCCGATAAATAAAGCATCAATGTTATCTCCAACTGGAGCTATAATGATATTTTTATCCATTTAATTCACTTCTAAATAAAAATACACCCTTTTATTTAAAGGTTTATGTTTAATTATTAAAACTAATGTTTAACTATATAACATCGGAATTAAATCTATTGATTTATTCTTTAGATAAAATTAATTTAACAGGAGGTAGAAGAATGAATTGGAAAATATTAGCCGGTGTGCTTCTAGTGTTTGGCTTAATTGTTGGGTTTACTGGGAGTAAAGTGTCAACTATGGGTCAGTTGAATGAGTTAACAGGAAAGTTAACCGACCTATCTGCGCAGGTAAAATCGGCAGAAAGCCTAAAAAACCAATTGGCAGAAACAAAAGCCCAACTTGAAAAATTGAATGTAAATGAACTATATGGAATGATAAAAATTGACGGGAAGGCAAAAGCTTACAAGATTGGTGATATGAATAAAATGCCACCAGTTATTGCAAATGACGTTATTGGTAATACGCCAGTGATAGTTTCTTGGTGTCCTCTATGCGGAACTTTGACAGCCTATGACAGAAGGGTTAATGGCAGAACCTTGAATTTTAAGGTTGAAGGTGCAAGAAAAATCCCAGGGACTGAAATTGAGAACTTGCACTTGAGAGATGAGCAGACAAATTCAGTTTGGGCTCAAGGACCTGGACTAGCAGTTGAGGGCTCAGAAAAAGGAACAGAGCTTAAATCCTATCCAGTGCAACTATTTAACCAAGAGGTAATAACTAAAATGGGAGTTGAAGTCTGGAAGTCCTAAGCTTCTATATCTTTTATTTTCTAAAAGAGGAATATGACAAAATGGCAGAAGTTACTTTAATAATTGCATTTATCGCTGGACTTGTATCGTTTTTATCACCTTGTGTATTACCATTAATACCCGGATTTCTGTCTTATTTGTCTGGAGTTAGCACTTCTGAAGTCGGCATTGCAAAAAATAAAGTAATCATTTTTTTAAATACAGTATTTTTTGTGTTGGGATTTACAATTGTATTTTCAATTCTAGGGGTTTTAATTAATGGTGTATTTGCGGATATTGCCTACGATGTTAGGACATGGACTGGAAGAATCGGAGGAATCATAATAATATTATTTGGTCTTGTATTGATGAAAATATTAAAGTTACCATTCCTTGAAAGAGAGCATAAGTTTAAAGTAAAGAAATCAAAAATTACTTATGTAACATCCTTTATGTTTGGGCTTGCTTTTGCAGCTGGCTGGACACCATGTGTCGGAGTAGTATTGGCAAGTATACTTACGCTTGCAGCAATCTCTGCTAAAAATGCATTTTATCTGCTTGTATCATATTCGATAGGACTAACATTACCATTTTTAATCACCGGATTATTTGTTTCAAGAATGCAAAAATTTATCAGTAAATACGAAAAGACTTTAAGCTACATCAACGTTGTTTTTGGGATTTTATTAGTTATTTTGGGGATAATGGTTTTCACAAACACTTTAAGCTTAATTTCAAATTTTGCTCCATTGCAAAATCTATTTAACGTATGAAACCCTATGTGCTTAAAATGAAGCTTCAAAAAAATTATATTGCACTCATTGCAATCGCTGCAGTTATAATAGTATCTATCACAATAATCGAAGTAAATAAACTCAATAGATTGTCAACAAAATCAAATGATAAGGATGTAGGTATAAGCATAGGAAAAACAGCGCCTGATTTTGAATTAGAAACTCTTGACGAAAAAAAAGCAAAATTAAGTGACTACAGAGGCAAAAGAGTTATATTAAATTTTTGGGCTTCATGGTGTACACCTTGTCGGGAAGAAATGCCAGAATTTCAAAAAATCTACGAAAATAATCCAGACATTGTCGTTTTAGGAGTTAACTTGCAGGAAAATAAAGAAGCTATAGAGTCATTTACAAATAAGCTTGGGATAAAATTTCCGATTTTGTTAGACCCAAATGCCCAAGTTAAGAATATGTATAATATATTTACACAACCAGTCACATACTTTATCGATAAAGAAGGAAAAATTACTGACAAAAAATTTGGAGCACTAACTGTAGAAGAAATTAATCAAAAAATAGGAAATTTAAAAGAAGAAAAAAATATGCAAGCATCTAATGATGAAATTAAGACTCTTAAGGATGGCACAAAATATATTATTCATCCTGATAAATTGATGTCAGGGGGTCCGCCAAAAGATGGAATTCCTTCAATAGATAATCCAAAATTTATTTCTGTTAGTGAAGCTAATAAATTTTTAAATGATAAAGAGCTTGTTCTAGGAATAAATCTTAATGGAGACAAAAGAGCTTATCCTTTTCAGATTATGGTGTGGCACGAAATAGTAAATGACAATGTTGGTGGAAAGTCAGTAGCAATCACATATTGCCCATTATGTGGAACGGGTATCACATTCGACAGAACTATAAATGGAGAAGCAGTTGAATTTGGAGTCTCGGGATTGTTGTATAACAGCGACTTAATAATGTATGATAGAAAGACCGATACTTTATGGCAGCAAGTAACTGGAAAAGCAATTATTGGAAAGCTAACAGGAATGAGACTAAAGCAATTACCACTTGACACATTAACTTGGGGAGAGTGGAAAAGCTTGCATCCTGACACCAAAGTTTTGTCAAAGGAAACAGGATTTAATCGGCAATATGGAAGAAACCCTTATGGTGATTATGAAACAAGCAAGTCCCTTTATTTTCCTGTTGAAAACGAGGACAAAAGTTTACACCCAAAAGAAGTCATTTACGGAATAGAAATTGAAAATAAATTTAAAGCGTATCGTGAAGAAGATTTAAAAAAGTTAAAGAAAATTGAAGACAAAATTGGCGGAACTAATATATCAATAGAAAGAAGCAATTCGGGAATCGTAAAAGCTATAAATAAAGATACCAATGAGGAAATAGTCCCAGTGCACTCATTTTGGTTTGCGTGGTTTGCATTCCATCCAGATACAGAATTGTATAAGTAAAATGGTAAAAATAAAAATTAAGAACAATAAAGAGTATTTTATATGTGAAGAATGCAATTTTGCTTATATTGATGAAGATATAGCTAAGAAATGTGAAGATTGGTGCAGGAAGCATCATAGCTGTAATATTGAGATAACTAAGCGTGCCATAAGATTATGAAAAGTTAAATAAATTAATAGCCCCGGGCAGATACAGAACCAACCTTTTGAGAAAAGCCTGCGGAAAACCGAGGGTTTCGCTTCGCTGCTATAAGAATTCTTAACAAGGGAAAAGAGAATAATCTCTAATTCCTTATTATTTTTTCCTCCGTAATTTCAATGTTGCAACTTGTATACCTATTTGAGTTTCGGCATGTTGCAATCTAGGAAGAATTAATTGTTCATAAAGCATAGAACCCCCCTGACTACTTTTCAATCGTTTAATCAAGCGTATGAAATAAACATCACGTCCCTCAGTAATAATCACAAGGGGTTTAAACCTTATGAATCCAACAAAAGTACCAAGACAAATACCTTGACTCTTTGCATCAGGAGGTAATTCTTGGGGACTTGAAGGCATATTCTTAAGGAAAACAACAGCTAATTTAGCAAAGTTTATTTTTTTCTTTCTTAACTTCCTTCCAACCCTTTTCAAAACCTTCTATAAACTCTTTTTTTTGGAATTCGTCCAAACCTTGAATTCTTTGTTGCACTTCCCATGCATCATTAACATCTTTAACATCATTTAAGAATGGTTTGGTTAATATTTCTCTATAAACCATCTTAATTACAAAGAATCAAAAAGTTTCCTTCTGTCTTCAGAACTCTTAATTCTTACAAATTCTCCTTTCTTGTAAGCCTCTTCACTTTCCTTAACTTCTTTGATAAATTCCTCAGAGAATTTTTCTTCAAATTCAGATTCTACAATATGCTTACATCTAAGCAAAAGTTCGTATTCATCTTTTGGTATACTTACAATTTCTCTCCTCATTTTATTCACTATAAATCTATAAATTCTTTTATATAAAAACCTTTCTATCGAGTTTTGCCAAATGTACGCCGAGAACGATTTAGGCGGGAAAAAAGAAATTGCTCACTACGTTAGCAATTTGTGGGATTTCATTCTTCAATCCCACTGCGTATAATACTCGTTTCGTGGCAAAATCTTGTTCGTCAACAATAGAGAAGTTGAAGGAGGATGTCCAAACTTGTTTTGATTGTATTGGCTCTGAGCAGATTAAGAAAATCTGCAATCTTGATATTATCAGAAAACACCTAATTACTTAGTTTGGGGACTATATTATGTCCAAAAATATTCAACTAATACTCATTCTTAGATTTAATACTTAAACCTTCTTTCATACTCCTTATGGTCAAACCACTCAAGTACAATGCTTACAACAACCAGTTCTTCATTCACAATAGAGTACATCAACCTCCAACCTTTGGGTAAATCATATTTCCAGAGGTTTTTGATATTCTTCTTGGAGTATGCTGATGGGATTAATCTTTTTGGCACTTGAATTCCACAAAAAGCATTCTCTTCAATATTGTTTATTGCCTGATTCATTAAACGAAACAATTCTTTTTCAGAATTATCTCCCTTTTCCAATTTGTAAAATGCTTTCTTGATAGAATCATCAAAAAATCTTATTGTTGAGGGCAGTTTCATTTTCTTCTTCCCAAATCCTTTCTTTCATAGTATTTTCTGGCAATTTCTGGATAATAAATCCAGCCAATTTTACCTTCTGCATCTATTGATACTTTTCTTGAATAGACAAGATAGTCAATGACTACACAGAATGTTTGGTACATCATTTTTTTAGGAAGAGACTCCCACAATTTTCTCTTTTTAAATTTGCCATCATGCTTTTTTATAAAATCCTCTACCATAAGTACAGTGTCAAGTCTAGGATACCTCAAAATATCTTCTTTCTTCATAAAAATTGATTCAGCCATGTTATATCTATTGATATAACAACTTATATATAAACTTTTCTTTTTTTAACGGAGGAAAACTGCCCTTGATTTTTTTCTTAATGTACCGTCAAGCCCTCAATAAAATAAATTAATAAATAAATTAATAGCCCCGGGCAGATTCGAACTGCCGTCACAAGCTCCAGAGGCTCGTATGCTTAGTCTTCCTCAAATACAGGAACTTGACCGCTACATTCCGCAAGATACGTCTCTCTACGGGGCTATCGGGGCTAATTAGCAAGAAAACGTTTTAATTTATTAGTTTTTTCCCAATAAACAAATTTTAACTTAGCTTTTTTACTTCCTGAGGCTTTTCTCTAGCTTCTATACCAACATATCTTATTTCGCACACTCTTAATGGGTATATCTTATTTAAGTTTTCTTTTATCGCATTTTGAATCTTATGGTCTATAAGTTCCTTATTTAGTTCTTGGAAAGTCATTTTCTTAATAGTCTTTGCTATCATGTTTACATAATTAATCCTTAATTTTGAAGTAATTGAACCTTTGACTTCTGATTTAGTAACTATGATTGCTTTGATTCTCAGAAAGATGTTGTCAGAAGTTTCGCATGTGAAAGATAAGTCTATCTTCTCACTATCCCTTCTAACAAATCTCTTTATAGAAGAGGGGACTAGCTCGTAACTAATCATGATTGCTTTTGCTTTGTCACCTTCAACTTCTGTAACTTTAAAGTATATATTAACATTTTGCTTCTTAATATCCCTAAACAAATTCATAAGACTGCAACTAAGTGTTTTACCTAACAACTCTTTTGGTTCATATGCCAAGGTTTCGCCTAGAACAATATCATTAAATTCCTTAGGCGCAAGTATCTGATACCACTGTTTCTTCTTTAATTTTATAATTTGTTCTGTCATAAAGTTATCTATTTTAGTATGTTCTTAGTAATTGGAAAATAAAATGGTATATAAATCTTTTTTTCTAAACTATATTAAACATCCAAATTAACAACCTCTTTAGCATGCATTTCGATAAACTTCCTTCTTGGTTCTACTTCATCACCCATTAACAATGTAAACATCTTATCAGCTTCGATTGCATCTTGAAGGGTTACTTGCAATAATGTCCTATTTTCAGGCTGCATTGTTGTTTCCCACAATTGTTGAGGATTCATTTCTCCTAAACCTTTATAGCGCTGTAAAGCAACATCTTCTCTGCCTATTTCCTTAAGTAAGAGCTCTAATTCATAATCATTATAGACATATTTTGTAAACTTTCCTTTAGTAACCTTATATAGTGGTGGTTGTGCAATATACACATATCCAGCTTTAATTAATGGTTGCATATGCCTGTAAAAGAATGTAAGCAGTAAAGTCCTTATATGAGAGCCATCAACATCTGCATCAGTCATAATTATTAGTTTGTGATATCTCGTCTTTAGTATATCAAACTCTTCCCCTATACCTGTACCTATAGCTGTTACCATAGTTATTATCTCTTCATTTTCAAAAATTTTATTTAATCTAGCTTTCTCAACATTCAATATCTTACCTCTTAAAGGAAGCACTGCTTGGAATTCCCTATTGCGTCCTTGTTTTGCCGAGCCTCCTGCACTATCGCCTTCTACAATAAATAACTCGCATTTTGCTGGGTCTTTTTCAGAACAATCAGCTAATTTGCCCGGTAAGGAGCCATGATTTAAAGCCCCTTTTCTTCTTGTCAGCTCTTTTGCTTTTTGAGCAGCCTCTCTTGCTTCAGCAGCATTAATACATTTGTGAACAATTGTCTTTGCTACCTGTGGAGTTTCTTCTAAATATGTACTTAAAGTGTCATTTACTATAGAATCAACTAATCCTTTAAGCTCAGAGTTTCCAAGCTTTGTTTTCGTTTGGCCCTCAAACTGAGGCTCTGGAACTTTAATTGAGATAACTGCAGTCAAGCCTTCTCTTACGTCCTCACTTGTGAGCTTTAACGCCTTTATTCTGTTTTTGTCGATGTAATTATTTAATACTCTTGTTAATGCTGTCTTAAATCCAACTAAATGAGTGCCTCCTTCGTGAGTATTTATAGTATTTGCAAATGAGAAAACATTTTCTTGGTAGCCATCGTTATACTGTATTGCATATTCCACCTGCACATTATTTTTTGTTTTGTTAAAGTAGATTGGTTTATGAAGTGGATTCTTATTTTTGTTAAGGTACTCAACGAAAGAAACAATACCACCATTGTATTGAAACTCATTTTTCTTGTTAGCCCTTTCGTCTTCAATCGTAATATTTAATCCTTTGTTTAAAAATGCAAGTTCTCTTAGCCTTATCGACAGGATTTCAAAGTTAAATTCAATAGTTGAGAATATCTGCTCATCAGGAAGAAATTTTACAGTAGTTCCTGTATCCTTGACATCAACTTCACTGATTACTTTCAGCTCACTTACAGGTTTACCGTATTGGTATTTCTGCTGATAAATCTTGCCATTTCTCTTGACCTCTACTATTAATTCCTTAGACAGAGCATTTGTGACAGAAATGCCAACTCCATGCAAGCCACCACTTACCTTGTAAACCTTTTTGTCAAATTTACCACCAGCATGAAGCTTTGTCATAACAACCTCTACAGCTGGTTTATTTATCTTTGGATGAATATCAACTGGGATACCTCTTCCGTTGTCACTTACAGATATAAAGGCATCTTTATGAATTACAATAGAAATCTTGTTGCAAAATCCTGCTAAGGCTTCATCAATCGAGTTGTCAATAGCTTCATAGACAAGATGATGTAATCCTTTAATGTCTGTTGAGCCAATATACATTGCAGGCCTTTTCCTTACAGCGCTTAAGCCTGCTAATACTTGTATGTCTTTAGCTTCATAACTTAAATCTTGGTGTTCGGCTTGGTTTACTTGCTCCATTTTTTCTAATTTTTTATCTAATTGGTTATTATATGTGAATTATTAAATTACAAATTTATCGTCGATAAAAGGACACTGTAAATGGTTGAAATTAAAGCACCTGAATATATAAAACTTTCCATTTATGTGTATATGTCCTCCATATCCAAAACATTTTAGCTCATGTAGATAACTTGAATGGTTTATGCTTCAAAAAATGGCTAAATGTCCTATGCTATACTTAAAGGTTTTTGGAGTGATGCGGGCACCTTTAAGTCTTTGTACAGACGTCTGGGCTTATTAGAAAGTTGGAATATAAAAAATAATTTAAATAATGCAATAAAGTACTTTGTTGAATGAAAGTTTTAGTTACTGGTGGTAGTGGCTTGCTTGGCAGTGCTGTTTCATTTTATTTTAAGGACTATTTTGATGTTGTAGCTACATACACAACACATAAAGTTATGATTAAGGATTGCGAGACAATCTATTTGGATATAACAAACGAAAAGAATACAATTAATTTGATAAGAAAAGTACATCCTGATATTATAGTGCATACTTCTGCTTTAGTTGGTATTAATATTTGTGAGAAAGAGAAAGAGCTTGCATATAAAGTAAATGTTGAGGGAACCAAAAATATAGTAGATGCATCACAATATACAAAATCAAAAATGATTTACATATCAACAGATTATGTTTTTGACGGTAAAAAAGGCTCGTATAAAGAATCCGATAAGCCAAATCCTATAAATTATTATGGCAAAACTAAACTAGAGGGGGAAAAATTTATTGATGTGAAAAATGGTATAATAGTAAGGACGTCTATATACGGCTGGAACATAATAAAAGAAAAAAAGAGTTTTTCTTCATGGATTATTGATGAATTAACAGATAACAAGCAAATTAATGTTTTTGTTGATCAATTTAATTCGATGATGCTTGTTAACAACATTGCAGAGGCATTAAAAGAAATTATTGATAAAGATTTGAATGGCATTTTAAATATTGCATCTAGCGAAAGGATAAGCAAGTATAATTTTGCAATTAAATTAGCTGAAATTTTTGATTTGAACAAAGATTTGATAAACCCTATAAAAAATAATGACGTTGCAGGCTATGAAAAAAGGCCTTTGGATGTTTCATTAGATATTGCTAAAGCAAAAAAATTGTTAAAAACAGAATTATTGGATATCAACAACAGTTTATTAATGATGAAAGAACTAAAAAATAATAGATATTTAGAAAATTTCAAGGTGGTTTAAATGGAAGGTGTTGAAGTTAAAAAATTAATAAAGCATGTTGACAACAGAGGATGGCTTGCTGAGTTTTTCAGACCTGAAATTATAGGGAGTGATAAGCTTGGCCAAGTGACAATCACAACTGCTCACTCCGGAATTGTTAAAGCAAATCATTATCACAAAAGAAAGCATGAATGGTATTGCGTTATTAAGGGTAAGATGGAGTTGGCTTTGAAAAATAATAGCACAGGCGAAAGAGAAAACATTATTCTGAGCGAAGATGAGTTAAAGCTTGTAAAAATCTCACCAAATATATCACATGGATTTAAGAATATAGGCAAGGACATGCTTTACCTTTTGATGTATATAGATGAGCCTTTTAACCCTGATGAATCGGATACATTCCCAGATGTCGTTATAGAGTAAATGATAAATACATATGTTATAATATGCAACAAAAAAAAATACTAGTTACAACAACAACATTTCCCAGATGGAAAAATGATACTGTACCAAATTTTGTTTATGAGTTATCTAAAAAACTTTCTTCTAAATACAAAATTATAGTTCTAGCACCGCATTACAAAGGAGCTAAAAAATTTGAAAAAATGAATAATGTAGAAGTGAAAAGGTTTGTTTATTTCAAACCAGAAAAATTGCAAAGGCTTTGCTATAATAGCGGCATAATTACTAATATGAAAGCTAGTTTTTTTGCAGCATTGCAGATGCCCTTGCTTATAATTTCAGAATTTTTTGTTTCTTACAATATAATAAAAAAAGAAAATGTTGCTATGATTCATGCTCATTGGATGCTGCCACAAGGATTTATCGGGGTTTTTTTAAAAAAGATTTTTAGAATTCCTTTGTTAGTTACTGTGCATGGCAGTGATTTATTTCCTTTGAAAAACAGGTTTTTTATGTCACTTCAAAAATTTGTGCTAAAAAATATGAATTTTATGACTCTGAATAGTCAAGCAACAAAAAATGAACTGATAAATAGATTTCCGGACTGCACTTCCAAAATTAAAATAATCCCAATGGGCATTGACATTGAATTATTTAAGAAAAGGAATGTTGAAAAATCATTGGTGTATTTAAAAAACAAAATACTACTTTTTGTTGGTCGCTTAAATGAGCAAAAAGGGTTGCAATTTCTTATAGATGCAATGCCTAAAATTATAAAAAATGAACCTAGTGTAAAACTTTTAGTCATTGGAGAGGGTGCTTACAAAAAAAAATTACAACAAATGGCAACTAGCAAAAATGCCAATGCCTATATTGAATTTTTAGGCGCGCTCCCTCACAAAGAAATTGCTTATTATTACAATATAGCTGATATTTTTGTTATGCCTTCTATGTCTACAAAAATAGGAACAGAAGCATTAGGTCTTGCACTTCTAGAAGCTATGGCTTCTGGCTGTGCTGTTATCGGCACAAATGTAGGCGGCATACCTTATATTATTAAGAATGGCTATAATGGGATGCTAGTTGAGCAAAAAAATAGCAATGCATTAGCAAAAGCAATCATTATGCTTATTAAAGATAAAAAAAAATCAGAAAGATTATCAAGAAACGCTGCAGAATTCGCAAGAAAAAACTATTCTTGGGATAAAGTTGCAAAGGAGTTTTTTGGTGTATATGAAAAAATATTAAAATGAGTGCAAATTTAAAACTACTCTTGTACAGATTTTTTCACATCGGTTTTGGAAATTTTATTTTAAAATTATTATCAAATTTTGTTACAGTAAAAAATCTTAAAAATAAAAGTAAACAAAAAAATCATCCGTTTCTTATTGCAATAACAGTTGATACAGAATCTGGTTACGTTAATAAAGATGAAAGAAGAATTTGGCAGAATGAAAATCCTGAAGCTTTAGTTGGATATTACTATGGTATAAGAAATATTCTACAAATTTTTGACAGGCATGATATTAAAGCAACCTTTTTTCTCTCAACGCAATGCTTTTCCAGTAAAGGCAATGAATACAATAAAATAATAAGTGAACTTAAACAAGTAATAAAAAATGGTCATGAAATAGGACTTCATCTGCATCCTGATTCTGATTTTGCATTGCAAGAAAAATTATCTAAAAAATTCAAATATACAAGTGCATTTTTTTACAGCTATAAGGAAAAATTTGAAATTATTAAGGCAACAAGGCAATTAATAAAACATCATCTTGGAAAAGATATCGAGAAAAATCTAATAAGCTTTAGATGGGGTAACTGGGCTTTAGATACAGAAGGTGCTAAAGTAATAAACAAACTGAACTTTAAAATAGACAGCTCAGCAACCCCAAGTATTAAAGGTCATATCTTTGATGGAATGAAATATGATTGGAGCAAAGCAAATCAGCATTACCCATGGAAACTAAGCATAACAGATTATCAAGCAACTCAGCATAATAACTCTGGCATTGTAGAAATACCTATTGCCACCTTTGATTTTTGTTGGTTAAAGCTAAGAGCAGATCCAGTTAATTCTTTGTTATTGAATAAAGCTTTCATGGAATATTACAAGAAAGCAGATAGGTCAGAAAAACCATTCCCTTTTGTTATTATAACTCATAGCTCAGAGGCAACAACCAAAGATGGCAAAATCACAAAAGTATTAAACGATTTAGATAATTTTATCTCCTTTGCGATGAAATTTAAAGATGTTGAATTTGTCACATTAAGGGAAGCTTACCAAAGATTAAACAATAATTTTAAATAACGTCAATCACTTCTGTATAATTACGGGGACGTCTTATAACCTGGCTTATTATCGCCGGCTCCAGTCATTAGATATGGAGCTATGAGCTTTAAGCTATGATTAATCAATGGCGATACCGGCTGATCTTAGCAAAACTAAGAGCCGAAATCAGAGTTCAAATGTTCAACTGAAATTCTCTGCGTCCCCATATTTCTTAATTACTAAATTAATCTAATAATAAGCCTCTCCCATTTCTTGGTCTGGAATTTCTTTTATGTAATCTTTAGAATCTTTGCTTATTAATCTTTTTATTCCAAAAAACATCCCTATTAAGCCTAGTAAAACTACAATTATTACCAATATAAATCCAAAAATATCTTTTAATTTAGTAATCGAAGTTTTTACATTAATTACATTTGCCTTTAATTCAATTTGTTTTAATATGTCTTCATTACTCTTTAAAGTAACAAGTAATGTTTGTTCCCCTTCTATTTCTTCTGTAGTTGAGGCAAATATCTTAAATATTTTTGACTCTTTTGGTTTTAATACAAAAGTGTTTGAGTCACTTAACCTTAATTTAGCCCATCCAAGTCCATCAAGCGCTAGTGTATATGTATTAGCATTTGGACCTTCATTTGTTAGACTTATATCATAGGAAACTTCATTGCCATTATTGTAAATATCTTGCTTTATTACAGGAATAGTTATTAGAACTTTATCACTAATTGTTAACTTTGGTTGGTTACTCTTGCCTAATATAAAGAATGATATTTCTTTTACCTCACTTTCACTTCCAAATTGAGACATGACCTCTGATTTCAAGGTGTAAGTTCCACTTGGTGTATTATCCAAAATTTTCAATATGAAATCCTCTCTTATTTCAGATAATCTGCCACTTGTCTTAATCTGGTCAATAAACCTTGCAGATGAAATTCCAAGCTCTGGAATAATTACCTTTGCAATGACTCCTTCCAGAGGAATAACGCCGCTATTCCTTATGTTTACTCTTGCTATTAGGTTTTTGCCTGCATAAACATTATCTTCTGGACTTAATGAAATACTGCTTATGAAAAATGGGAAATCCTTTTGACTTATCTTTAAACCGTACAACTTCTCTTCAGAATCGCCTTCTGCATCAACAACCTTGAGCTTGAGCTTAAAATTGCTCTGCTCAAATTTACCTATCAAAGGCAACTCTAAACTCTTAACAACATTTTCTTCTTCATCTATATCAAATGTTGTTGTAGCATCTGCAACTACATCGCCATTTTCAAACATTAATACTGCATCGATGTGAGCATCTTTTACATCTTCAAGTGAAGTTAATCTTACCTTCAAATCGAGCTCTTTAGTACCTTCTGCAATTACAACAAAGTTATTTTCATTTTCTGCTAAGGTTTTACCTTCAAGCTCAATACTGTCAATTGACACATCTAAGATTCTGCCACCATCTATAGCTCCATCACGCATCTTAAGTCCATATACTTGCTGTATAAAATCACCTTCTGCATTAATAATCTTAACTGTAAGCTCAAATGAATTACTTTGTTTTAGTCCATTTATTAACTCTAACCTCAATAAAGCAGAAGAGCTTGTCTCAGATTCTAAATCAAAGTTAGGCGATGCATCAGCTACAACAGTGCCGCTTATCAGATCCTTTAATATGGCTTCTACATGAGTATCTTCTAAATCCTCAAGAGCAGTAAACTCAACTAATACATCAAAGTCATTGCTTTCTTCTATGAAATTTGTTCTAGAAGAGGCAACTATTATCTCATTAACTCTGACTCTATCAATTGAAACATCTAAAGCTCCTTTAAATCTTGTGTGCTCAGTCTTTAGTCCATATGTATTTTCCTCTTCATTGCCTCTAGCATCAACAATCCTTATTGTTAAGTCAAATTCTGACTCACTTTTCAGACTGTCAATCAAAAATAATGTCAATGTAGCTCTTGAGCTCTCGTTTTTTGGCAAATCAAAATTGGTTGTGGCATCAGACACTACATCAGAACTCTGTCTTCCAGTCAATATAGCCTCAACATGTGCTTTTTCTAAAGTCTCCAAAGTTGTAAATTCAACTACAACAGAGAACACATCAGCATCTTCGATAAGATTTGTTTCTGACTCAGCTACAATTTTACCATTGACTATGACACGATCTATAGAAACATCAAAGCCTCCAAAACTAGAGCTTGCATAAGAATGATTACTAAATAAAACCATTGATAATATAAAAATCAAGAGCATAAATATTTTTTTGTTCATCTAACCTCCTCAATAATATACATATTTAAATTGTAAGTGTATTACTACTCTCTACTCGTATTTTGGCAGTCCAAACCACTATATAAATGTTACTATTTTACAGTGACTTATTTTACCTCGTTTTTATTTTATTTTACTATACATACAACATTTTAAGTCGAAACATTTAAATATAACTTTATGTTATAACTTCGACTATTACTGCTGAGGGAATAAAACATGCCAGAGGATGACAAGAAATTCTCAAAACAACTGATCGGTAAGACAGTTGTCAGTAAAACAGGAAAGAGATTTGGTGAAGTAGGCGATATTATATTCGAAACAAGGTCTGGAGAACTTATACACATGGTGCTTCAAAATCCGACTTCTTATACTGAAAAGCTAGAGCTTGAAAAAGATAAGGAAGGTCATATTCTTATACCATTTAGCTCTGTAATCGCTATAGGAGATTTTATGGTTGTTGCTGAAGAAGATATAATATAAAAATTTCAATTGCTTCGCAATTGAAATTTTTCCAAATAATTTATTAAATATAACTATTTTCTAAATTTTTTATATGTAAAACATAAGAAAATGCAAGCGGATAATGCTCTCTGGACTGAGAAATATAGACCTTCGGATTTTTCTGAAATAAAAGGTCAGAAAGAGATTGTAAAAAGGGTTAAAGCCTTTGTTGAGCAGCAAAATCTGCCTCATTTATTATTTGCAGGACCAGCTGGAGTCGGTAAATCAACATTAGCAATTGTAATAGCTAAGAAATTATATGGAAATGGTTGGCGCCATAATTTTCTTGAGCTTAATGCAAGTGATACACGTGGAATAGATACTATAAGAACTAATGTTAAGGACTTTGCAAGAACAAAGTCAATTGGGGATGTGCCATTCAAGATAATCTTTTTAGACGAAGCAGATGCCTTAACAAGGGAGGCGCAGCAAGCTTTGAGAAGAACAATGGAAAATTATACGCAGACTTGCAGATTTATTTTAAGTGCGAATTACTCATCAAAATTAATTGAGCCTATACAAAGCAGATGTGTAGTATTCAGGTTTAAGCAATTAGAGAAAAAAGATATTTTTGCAATAATTGATAAAATTGCTGAAGATGAAAAATTAAAGATAGATGATAAAGTTAAAGATGCTTTGTACGAGATATGTGAAGGAGATTGCAGAAGATTAGAGAATATTTTGCAAAGCTCAGCAGCTATATCAAACCACATCACAGAGGATTTAATACATTCGACAGCATCAGTAGCAAAGCCAAAAGAAATCAGAGAAGTTTTAGAGCTTGCTTTAAGCAATAGATTTATTGAAGCAAGAAATAAGTTGTTAGATTTAATGCTTAATTATGGTTTAGCAGGAATTGATATAATAAAGCAAATACAGAAAGAGATTTTAGATTTAGATATTGATAATAAATCAAAAATGATTTTAATAGAAAAATGTGGCGAAATTGAGTTTAGAATGACAGAAGGCTCTGATGAGTTTGTGCAATTAGAAGCTTTGCTCAGTCAGTTTGTGTTAATTGGAAAGGGTTAATTAGACCAACTCTTAAAACTTGATTCTTTATTCAATATTAATGAATAATAGGCGAGGTTTTGCGCAATGGCAGACGAGCAAAACCGAGCACAAATTATTGTGCGAAGCACGGATTGAAAAATCAAATGATTAGATATGTAACCTATAATAAATTAAGAAATAACATCAAACATTTAGTCTAGTTAAAAATAAGAAAAAATTATTGATTTATGGACCTGCTGGTGGAGGTGTCTCATCAGCAAAATGCTTAACCAAAAGTTTTGTTTCTTTATTGTCAAGAACATTATAAATTAAGTTAATTCCAATATCTTTTTCTAGGTCATTTCTACCTGTTGTTTTTAGGTTAACTGTACATATTATTGTTCTTTTTCCGCTAATTAATGTGACTATTCCATTTGCAGTTCCTGTTGGAGTTGCTTGCTGTGTTGTTAAACCGCCACATGAAAAACTCTCAACTACTGGGTCAAATGGAATCTCTGTTATCGTTACTTCAACTTTGTTCTCCATAGGTCTTCTCTCCCTAGGATTTCTTGGACATCCCTGATCAAATAACGTTAATGGTTTTGGGTTATCTTTACTCCAAAATATATCAACATTTCCACTTAAAACAATATCAAAGGTAAATGTAAGCTTGTTTGGTCCAACTACATTCTGTTTAAAATTTTGTACCTGCACAGGTGCTGAAGATGCATGCACAACCTTTGCACCATTAGGCTTGCAAAGACTGTCATCCCTTACATTAATCATATCCCTTAACATACATGTTTTTGTTTTTGACATAGTTTCATAATTATAGCATACATCTGCTCTGAATGTGTATTCTGTGTTGCCTACCAATTTACTAGCTTTAAAAACTTTGGTGGTATCAGTGTCTGCACCTTTTGGGAATGTTACAAAAGCAGTTGTTCCTTCTTGAATGTCTCCTTCTGCTCCTCTTGTTTTCGGTTCTAAATGTGTATTGCCATCTGTTTCTACGTTACTTAGAAGTTCGAAATTAGGTATATTAAAATCTGTAGGATCAAAACCTACTAAATTAACTTTCATCTGATCCTCTGCAACCCTATCTTCTCCATCGTTCTTCAATCTCACCAATACATTAAAATCAAATGTATTATCATCAGTCACTTCTGGCGGTGGGCTATCTTTTTCAAAGTTTATTGTTATGCCTGCTGTTCCGCCGATAAAAGGTGTTCTTGGAGCTGTTCCTGTAGCTGCTCCACCTCCTCTACAAGCAGAAATTAAGAGAATTAAGCCAATAAGCATTACAATTACATAATATCTTTTATTAACATTGCCTCTTTTCATCAAACTAAACTATTTTGATATTTGGTATATAAAGTTTTCGGTTTAATTATGATTTCTAAGAATTATTCTTAACTCAACAAATGCCCTAAATAAGAAATTATTAAAAAAAGAAAGACTTACAAAAGCTATGATTCCTATCAATGTATCCTTGAGCTACTACAAGAGAAAAGACGTTCAAGAAGAGATTATTGCAAACTCTAAAGACAGAGAGGTTATTGCAAAGTTTAACGATAATTTTTCAAAAAGACCTGATATTTTTAGGCATACAAGCGACATTCTAGAGCTTGCAAAGCAAGGTGCTACCTCTTTTCATGCGTCAGAAGAGCTTTGGAAAAATCCTTTACAGCTCGATACTTCGCTCAAGAGGCATGAGCTTGACAGCTTAAGAATTGGGTGGGATTTAGTGCTTGACATTGACTGCGGATTTTTCGAGTATTCCAAAATTGCAGCCGATTTGGTAATTAAGGCATTAAGGTTTCATAATGTTAGCTCTATTTCATGCAAGTTTTCTGGTAATAAAGGTTTTCACATAGGAGTTCCATTTGAGGCATTTCCTGAAAAAATATGGAATGAAGAAACAAAAAAACTATTTCCTGAAGCACCAAGAAAGGTTGCATTTTACATAAAAGAGATGATTAAAAAACATCTTGGAGAAAGGATAATGGACTTTGAGAACAACAATTTCAACAACATTATTGAAAAAACAGGCAAGAAGGCAGAGGAGATAACTTATTACAATAATAACGTTAAGACTTTGAATGCTGAGCCATTTTTATCAATAGATACATTACTTATCTCTTCTAGGCATCTTTATAGAATGCCATATTCATTGCATGAAAAATCTGGGCTA
>CAZGEW010000013.1:0-22363 GCA_964524225.1 uncultured Methanosarcinales archaeon
TTAATGCAGCTAACTTATTGTCGTTATATGGTATAACAGTTCCAAAATATTTTTTTACAATTTCAGGGTATTCTCTTAAGCCACCGTCCATGTCAAGGAAAACAACTCCTTGTTTTGCTAAATCTTCTCTTATTTTGTGATAGACAACTTCGCTTTCATATTGAGCTCCTACTCCTCCAAGGAATTTCTGCTCTGCTTCTGGGATTCCTAATTTGTCAAATGTATTCTTAATATACTCAGGAACATCCTCCCAGGTGTCGCCTTGCCTGTCTGTTGGCTTTAGATAATAAAATATGTTGTCAAAATCAATTGTATTTAAATTGGCTCCCCATTGGGGCATTGGCCTTTTATAGAATTCTTCCAAAGATTTTAATCTGAACTTTAGCATCCAGTCTGGTTCATTTTTTATTTTAGAAATTTCTTCAACTATTTCTTTTGAAAGCCCTCTTTTAGCCTTAAATACATATTCCTCCTTATCATGAAATCCGTACTTGCTATAGTCCTTTTCAAAAACCTGTTCTGTCCTAATCATCTTTAGTCATTTAGATTAAAAATTTTTATTATTTAATTGTTATAAATTCTTCGCCAAAGCATATGCTGCAATTTTCTAACTCCTTTGATTGTGAGCGATGGATATCACACAAAATTTGCTTTACTGTTGCTAGATTACATATCCTATACATCTCTGCGAGTAAACGCTGTTTGCTAGTTTTATCTGCTAAAATTCTGTCAGCAGATATCCTTACTTCATTTATAACACTATCGCTGAAAACAACTTGTTTTGCCCTTTTAGAATGCTGATATTGGCTGACAGCAGCTTCTGTTAAGCCAAGTATGTTAGCTGATTCTTTCTGGCTAAGCTTATGTTCTTGAATGAATGTTCTAGCAAGTTCCCTTCTAATAGCAGGTAGAATATACCTAACCTCAATCTCTTGTGGCATCGTCTCTTGCATAGAAGTTAACAATTGTTAACTAATATTTAAATGTTGTGGTGAATTAGTTAGCGACATAAGTAATTGGCAAATTAAGCATAAAAAATGATTGGTTAAGAAGTTCTCAATTTAGGAACGAGTCTATAAATTTTGTCCTAAAATTAATGTCGGTAATTAAAACGTAGCAACATTTAAATATAACTTTACCTTACCATAATGTTTCAATTAAATTAGGTAGATTTAGGTGTTATTAAGTAAAATAGAAAATTGGATGGCTAAAATAGGATTTGCTTTCGTAAGGGTATTTGCTAGCTTTAAGTATTTCTTTTTTTACTTTAGATTTTGATTAGCTTATTTCTTCTAAAGCTAATCTCATTGTTCTTAACATGGCTAAACTATAACATACAAAAACCAAGCAAGGCGAGAAAAATGATTATTGTTATGAAAAAAGATGCTAAAAAAGAAAACATAGAGCATGTCATAAGTGTAATAGAAAACAACAGACTAAAACCTGTCCCATTGTACGGCGTTGAAAGGACAGTTGTCGCAGTTATTGGAGATGAAAGGATATTACACATTGATTCGTTAAGAGCTCTTCCAGATGTTGAGAAGGTAATGGAAGTTCTTAAGCCTTATAAGTTAGCTTCTTTAGAATTTCATCCAGACAAAACAATTGTTGAAGTGGACGGTGTTAAAATTGGTTATAATGAAATTATAGTTATGGCAGGTCCCTGCTCAGTTGAATGTAGAGAACAAATAATTGAAACTGCAAGGGCTGTTAAGGATGCTGGAGCAAAAATATTAAGGGGCGGCGCATTTAAGCCGAGAACATCTCCTTATTCATTTCAAGGTATGGGTGAAGAGGGCTTAAAGCTGTTAAAGCTTGCAAAAGAAGAAACTGGTTTGTTAATAATAACAGAAGTTATGGATCCAAGAAATGTTAACTTAGTTTGTAAATATGCTGATATATTGCAAGTAGGTGCAAGAAATATGCAAAATTATGATTTGTTAAAAGAGGTTGGAAAAAGTAAACATCCTGTATTGTTAAAAAGAGGCTTGTCAGCAACAATAAATGAATGGCTAATGAGTGCAGAATACATAATGTCAGAAGGCAATCATAATGTTATTTTATGCGAGCGTGGCATAAGAACTTTTGAAAACTACACAAGAAATACTCTTGATCTTAACGCTGTACCTGCTATAAAAGAGCTTACACATTTACCTATTATAGTTGATCCAAGCCATGGAACTGGGAAATATACCTTAGTTGGACCAATGAGCAAAGCGGCAATTGCAGCAGGTGCAGACGGTTTATTAATAGAGGTACACCCTAACCCAGAAAAATCATTTAGCGACGCTGATCAAACAATAAGCACAAAACGTTTTGCAAAACTAATGGAAGAGTTTAAATTAATAGCAAGCGCAGTAGGAAGGAAAATATGAAATTAATATTCAATTCTTATCATCATTTAACAAATGGAAGTATGCCGTGTTGATTTAAGAGAAGAAATTGATAATTCATATGACATTTTAATAGATACAGGATTGTTTGATAACTTAGCTGACGAATTAAAAAATAAACCCATAGCAAATGCTTACGCAATAGTAACTGATTCTATTGTTGGCAAAATTTATGGTAAAAAACTGCTTAAAAATTTACAACACAAAAATGTTCATGCTCATTTAATTACTTTTCCAGCCGGAGAAAAAAGGAAGAATAGAAAAACTAAGGAAGATATAGAGAATGATATGCTCAAGCTCGAGTTTGGCAGAGATACTTGCATAATTGCTCTTGGCGGTGGCGTTGTTGGTGATGTAGCAGGATTTGTAGCAGCTACATATATGAGAGGAGCCCCGTACATTCAAATTCCTACTACACTTCTTGCTATGGTTGACAGCTCAATTGGTGGCAAAGTAGGCATTGACACAAATCATGCAAAAAATGCAATAGGGGCTTTTTATCATCCAAAAAAGGTTATTATAGATCTAAATTTTTTGAAGACGCTGCCAAAGAATGAGCTAGCAAATGGGTTAGCTGAGACAATAAAGCATGCTTTAATCAAAGACAAAGATTTTTTTCATTTTTTGGAAAATAATATAGATGAAATTTTGCAATATGACTTAGATGTATTGAAGTATGTAATAAAAAGAAGTTGTGAAATAAAAGCATCAATTGTAATGCAAGATGAAAAAGAAAAAGGATTAAGGAGAATTCTTAACTATGGTCATACAATTGGTCATGCGATAGAAACAGCTTCAAACTATAAAATAACCCATGGCATTGCTATTTCAATTGGGATGGGCTATGCTGCAAAGCTTTCTGCAAAGCTTGGATTTTTGGATGAAGGTTCTGTTATAAGGCAGAACAATTTACTTCGATATGTAGGATTACCACATAGTCTAAGCTACTACAAACTAAAACCCAAAAAAATATTAGAGTATATAAGATATGATAAAAAAATTACTAATGGTAAAATTAATTTTATTTTATTAAACTCGATAGGTGATTCATTTATTTCTGATAGTGTTAATTTAGATGACATAAAAAGTATTTTAGAACAAAAAAATTAAAGATTAAAATAAAATGCTTGCAGCAGTTATAACAGCAAAAAACTATGAACGAGTCTTAAATGATATTGACAAAGCTAAAAATGCAAATTTAATCGAGTTAAGATTAGACTATCTAAAACGAATTAATTTTGATGAATTAAAAAAAATAATTAAAAAATGCAAAAAACCAATTGTTATTACTAACAGAAAAAAAGATGAAGGTGGATTTTTTAATGGAAATGAAAAGGAAAGGATTGAGGTATTGAAAAATGCAATAAAACTTAATTCTGATTATATTGATATTGAATATTCTTCAAATAAAGGAGCAATAAAAAATATAATTGAAAAGAAAAAGAACACAAAAATCATTATATCATATCATAATTTTAAAGAAACTCCAAGAAATATAAAAGATATATACGATAACATTAAAAAATTAAACCCTAATTTGATAAAAATTGTAACAAATGCTAACTCTACCATAGATAATTTCAAAATTTTTGATTTAATAAAAACTGCAAATAAAGAAGGAAATAAAATAATTGCTTTTTGTATGAATAGCTATGGCGAATTTAGCAGAATACTAAGCGTTATTCTTGGTTCCAAAATAACTTATGCGTCAATTGAAAAAGGAGCGGAATCTGCAAGTGCTCAATTAACCTTAGATGAATTAAGTAACATTTATAGAATTAAGAAATTAAATAAAAATACGAAAATTTTTGGATTAATAGGCAATCCAGTTGAGCATTCTTGGTCGCATATAATACATAATACAGCATTCGACAAATTGAATATAAATGCAGTTTACTTGAAATTTAGAGTTGATAAGTTAAAAGAATTTATTGAATATTTTAAAAAATTAAACATAGGCGGGTTTAGCGTTACTATCCCTCATAAGATAGATGTTATGAAATACCTAGACGAAATAGATAAAAAAGCTAAAGAGATTAGTGCAGTTAATACTATTGTCGTTAGAAATAAAAAATTTGTTGGTTATAATACCGATTGTGATGGTGCAATTATGGCATTGAAGGAAAAAATAAAACTAAATGGAAAAAATACTGTTGTACTTGGTGCTGGTGGCTCGACAAGAGCCTTGGTTTATAGCTTGAAGGAAGAAGAGGCAAATATAACTATATTGAACAGAACAGTAAAAAAAGCAAAAGTTCTTGCTGATTATTTTAATTGTGGCTATGGTCGCTTAAATGATTTAAATAAAATAGATTACGACATTTTAATTAATACAACTCCTATTGGAATGCATCCGGACATTAATAATTCTTTGGTCCCAATAAATCTTATTAAGAAAAACGCTGTCGTTTTTGATATTGTATTTAATCCTTATAAAACTAAATTATTGCAGGATGCTGAAAAAAAGGGCTGCACAGTAATTCCAGGGATAGATATGCTTATTAATGGTGCTATTCTACAATTTAAACTGTGGACTAATAAAAGTATTTCAAAGCAATTTATGAAAACTCTGCTATTGAATTATTTAAAAAATGCTAGCCATCAAAACTAAAAAATACATTAATGCAATGATAGAAGCGCCGCCTTCAAAGAGCTATACAAACAGAGCTTTGATAGTTGCGGCTTTGGCTAATGGAAAATCAATAATAAAAAACCCATTATTTAGTGATGATACTAGTTATATGATTTCTGCATTAAAGCGGTTTGGAGTAAAAATAGTGAGAAAAGATAACCGCTTAATTGTGCATGGTGCAAATGGAAATTTGAACCAACCAAAAAATAAAATTTTTGTTGGAAATGCAGGAACTACAATGCGCTTTATTACAAGCTTAGCAGCTCTTTCCAAAGGGATTACAAGAATAACAGGAGATAAAAGAATGAGGCAGAGACCTATGCAAGATTTACTCAATGTCTTAAATCAACTAGGAATAAAAACCGATAGCAATAACGGATTTCCTCCAATAAAGGTCTATGGTGGTTTATTCGAAGGGGGGAACATAAAATTAAGAGGTAATGTCAGTAGCCAGTACATTTCATCAATGTTAATGTCTGCGCCTTATGCAAAAAAAGATGTGACAATCGATATAATTGGCGATTTAACATCAAAACCTTACGTCGGTATAACCTTGGATATAATGAATAAATTTGGGGTTAATGTTACTAATATTGATTATAAAAAGTTTATTATAAAAAATAACAAAAAATACAAATCATGCACATATAAAATTGAAGGTGATGCTTCAAATGCAAGCTATTTCTTTGCTGCAGCTGCAATTACAAAAGGCAAAGTTAAAGTAAAAAATATAAACCCTTACACTAAACAAGGAGATATAAGATTTTTAGATATATTAAAAAAAATGGGTTGCGGTATAAAGAAAGGTAAAAACTTTATTCGAGTTGAAGGTCACAGCTTAAAAAGTATAGACGTTGATATGAACGAAATGCCGGATGTTGTTTCTACGCTTGCTGTTACAAGCTTGTTTGCAGACTCAACAACTACGATAAGAAATGTACAAAATTTAAGATATAAAGAAACTGACAGGCTAAAAGCTTTAGCAACTGAATTAAGAAAGATTGGAGCTGATGTTGAAGAAACGCAAGCTGGATTAAAAATAAAAAGAAGAAGACTAAAAAAAGCAATTATTGAAACTTATAATGATCACAGAATGGCAATGAGTTTTGCAGTTGCTGGCTTGACAATTAATGGAATTAAAATAAAAAATCAAAATTGTGTAACTAAATCATTTCCAGATTTTTGGCAAAAATTCAATGAGTTGTATAAGAAATGAATATAGCACTAATTGGTTTTAGAGGTACAGGAAAAACAACTATTGCAAAATTATTAGCAAAAAATATTGGCAAGAAACTTATCTCAACAGATGAGGAAATAGAGAAGAAAACTAAAATGACAATTGCAAAGTTTGTAAAAAAATATGATTGGGATAAGTTTAGAGAAGTAGAAGCAGATGTTATAGAAAACATAAGCAATTTTGACGAGTGTATCTTTGATACTGGTGGCGGTGTTGTAATGAGAAATGAAAATGTGATAAATTTGAAAAAAAGCTCATTAATGATATTACTAATAGCTGATATAAAAACAATAACTTCTAGACTAAAAAATAGTCCAAGACCAGCATTAACGAAATATAATCACATCAGTGAAATTAAGCATGTTATGGAAGAGCGAGAAGAAAGGTACAAAAATGCAGCTGATTATACAATTGATACCTCAAGATTAACACCTAAAGAGGTTTGCGATTTGATAATGCACTATTGGAAAACGGACTTACAATAAAACCATATTTTTATTGCAAAATGTCAAATACTTTTGGAAATTTATTTAAAATAACTACATGGGGAGAAAGCCATGGCAAAGCTATTGGTGTTGTAGTAGATGGATGCCCTGCTGGACTTGAGATAAATGAAGAGGAAATACAGAAAGAGTTAGATAAAAGAGCTCCTGGTAGAAGTGAAATCGCAAGCCCAAGAAAGGAAGCAGATAAAGTTGAGATATTTTCAGGAGTTTTTGAAGGGAAAACAACTGGAACTCCAATCTCTATGATAATCTACAATCGAGATACTGATTCATCAAAATACGAAAAGATAAAATATTTGCTAAGACCCGGGCATGCTGATTTTACTTATCAATTTAAATATGGTTTTAGAGATCATAGAGGGGGTGGAAGAAGTTCAGCTCGCGAAACAGCTGTAAGAGTTGCTGCTGGTGCAATTGCTAAGAAACTGCTTGCAAAATATGGAATTGAGATTGTCGCTTATGTAAAAGAAATTGATGGAATTAAAGCAAAAAAAATTGATTATAAGGAGATACACAAAAATGATGTTAGATGTCCTGATAAAAATGCTGCAAATAAAATGCAACAAGCTATTTTGAAAGCAAAAAAAGAAGGCGACTCAGTAGGTGGAATTTGTGAAATTACAGCTTTAAATGTTCCAGCAGGATTAGGTAAGCCCATCTATAATAAACTTGAGTCCGATCTTGGTTCTGCAATTCTCAGCATCAATGCTGTCAAAGGTATCGAGTTTGGCTCTGGTTTTGAGTTAGCAAAAATGAAAGGTAGCTTTGCAAATGATGAATTTATCGTTAGAAACGATAAAATTGTTACAAAAACAAATCATCATGGTGGTATTCTAGGAGGAATTTCAACAGGTATGCCGATTGTTATGCGAGCAGTTGTAAAACCCGCTTCTAGCATTTTGAAAAAACAAAGAACAATCAATTACAAGACACTGAAGCAGGAGGCAATTTCAGTTGAAGGTAGGCATGATCCTGCAACTATTGTAAGGTTTCCACCTATTGCTGAAGCGATGACTGCTATTGTTATTGCAGACCATATGCTTATGGCTGGGAAAATAAATTCTGATAGATTATAAAAATGAAAATAGCAACTTTAGGTCCACAAGGAACATTTAGTCACGAAGCTACACTTAAATATAATAAAGGAGCATCAATATTATTCACAAATACTATAAGAAATGTTTTTGAAGCTGTTGTAGATAATAAAGCTGATTTAGGAATTGTACCAATAGAAAACTCAATTGCAGGAACTGTTGACCAAACTCTAGATTACTTGATAGAATTTAATATTAAAATTAAGGCAGAAGAAATATTGCCAATAAGCCATAATTTAATCGGCTTTGGAAAAATCAAAGACATAAAGGTATTATATTTACATCCTCAAACGTATGAACAGTGCGAATTGTTTATCAAAAAAATTTTACCAAAAGTAAAGGTTACCTACACATCAAGCAACGGCAAATCAGCAGAATTAATCACAAAATCAAAGGGAAAAAATAAAGCTGCAATAGTACCAAAAATTGCAGTTGATATATATAAACTGAAAATACTAAAAAAAGATGTCCAAGACACTAAATTTAATGTTACAAGATTTTTTATTATAGGAAAAGAATATAATAAGATGGCAGATAATTGCAAAACAACTATTGCAATTCATCCACAAGTTGACAGACCCGGATTGCTTTATGAAATGCTAGGCCAATTTGCAAAAAGAAAAATAAACCTTACAAAAATTGAGTCAAGACCATCGAAAGGCAAGCTTGGAGATTATATTTTTTATATAGATTTTGAAGGTCATAGAACTGAAAAGCATGTTGCAGAAGCACTTAAAAAATTAGAAGAAACAGCTTTTGTAAGAGTGCTTGGCAGTTATCCAAGGAAGTATTAGCTGATTTGTAGATTAATAATACAAGAATTATTTAAAAAAAATAAAAACATTTATAGATTGTTTATAATATGTTTATAACTATATTATAATTAGAAAGGCAAAATGGAGACGACTATGATACAAATTAAAAAGGATACGGCTAAACTACTTAAAGAACTAAAGCAATACAGCAAACAAAGTTATGATGAAATCATTAGAAATCTAGTTCGAGAAGCGAGAGCTGAATCGTTGACTGAAAGGGAACGAAAAGACATAGAAGATGCTTTAAATGATGTTAGAAAAGGCAAAGTCTATAAAATTGAAGATGTGGCTAAAGAGATGGGTGTTAAATTAAAAGACTAAGATGTATGATGTATGGATTTCTGATAAGGCAAAAAAACAATTAGAAAAATAGATAAAAGAAGCAGAGTTTATGAAAGGTAAAATGGACATCAAAAAACTAGCACAAAGCTTAAACCCAACAGAAAGAAAAGTCATAAAAGTTTTGGATAATTTTACTGCTTTTCATGATATTGTCAGAGTAACTGGTTTGAAAGACGTTGAGGTTATGCGTGCATTTCAGTGGCTACAAAACAAGAACATAATAAAAATAAAAGAAGAACAAAAAGAGCTAGTGAATTTAGATGAGAATGGTTATAAATATCTAAAGTACGGTTTACCTGAAAGAAAATTCCTTGAAGCTATTGGAAAGTCTGCAACAATTTCTGAAATTGCGAAGAAAGCCGAGCTAAGCAATGAAGAGTTAACACTATCCTTAGGTGTCCTAAAAGCAAAAACAGCAATTGAAATATCAAAAGATAAGGGGGTTATTATTTCTATTACAGAACATGGCAAACATCTGCTAAAGCACAGTTTTCCTGAAGAGCAATTTTTGAAAGAAAAATTTCCGAAAGAAATTTTTCTTCTTAATAATGAAGAAAAATTTATACTTGAAAATTTAAAAAAAAGAAAGAAAATAATAAAAGTTGAATTATCAAAAATAATAAGTACAGAGCTCACAGAGATAGGGAAAAAACTATTGAAAGAAAAGATAGAAGAAGATTTAATTGAAAGGTTAACACCGTCATTAATAAAATCAGAAGCTTGGAAAGGCAAAAAATTTAGGAGATTTGATATAAGGATTAATGTGCCTTCTATATTTGCAGGAAGAAAACAACACTACAGAAGATTTCTAGATGAAATAAGACAAAAATTTATTGCTCTTGGTTTTGAGGAAATGACAGGCCCTATTGTTGAGACTGATTTTTGGGATATGGATGCATTGTTTATGCCACAATTTCATGCAGCTAGAGATATTCATCAAGCATACTACATTAAAGAGCCGAAATATGCAAAGTTAGATGAATCTTTGGTAAAAAAAGTCAAGGAGGCTCATGAGAGTGGTCATAACACTGGCTCAAAAGGGTGGCGTTACGAATTTGATATGAAAAGAACCCATAGATATATGCTAAGAACTCAAGGAACTGCTTGCTCTGCAAGAATGTTAGCTTCAAGAAATCTCAAAATTCCTGGTAAATATTTTGCAATTACAAGATGCTTTAGATATGATGTCATAGATACAACCCATCTTGCTGATTTTTACCAAACAGAGGGCATTATTATAGAAGAAGGTCTAGACTTTAGGCATCTTAAAGGCTTGCTCAAAATGTTTGCTGAGGAATTCGCTGAAACTGACCAAATTAAAATCACTCCAGGTTATTTTCCCTTTACAGAACCTAGTGCTGAACTACATGCCAAACACCCTGAGCTAGGTTGGATTGAACTAGGCGGTTCTGGAATTTTCAGGCCTGAGATGGTAAAACCATTGGTTGGAAAAGAAGTTCCTGTTTTGGCATGGGGTATTGGAATTGACAGAATTGCTATGTTTAAGCTTGGATTAAAAGATATAAGGCAGTTGTTTAGTCATGATTTGGGGTTTTTGAGGAATGTTAGAATGTGAAATTTTTTATTAATTATGATTAAATTTGGAATGTTAACAAGTCCGGGAAATCCTATTGAGAAAGAAATAGGGAAAGCAAAAAGGCTTAGATTTGATTATGTTGAGATTGGAATAGAAGCACCTGCAACCCTTTTCTTTGAAAAAAATAAATCCTTAATCTTAAAATCTTTAAAAGAATTTTCTTATCTACCTATTGGGCATACAACATGGTGGTATGATTTAGGTTCAATTTTTGAAAGTGTTAGGAAAGGTTGGTTACGGCAAGCAAAAATAGACACAAAAATTGCTAATGGACTAAGAATAAAATTACTAAATTTTCATTTTTTAATTCGCAGCAAATTTCTACTTCAAAATAAAAGCTCAAGAAAGATTGTATTAGAAAATTATGTTGAAAGTCTTAAAGAATTATCAAAATTTGCAAAAAAATATGATATAACATTAATGCTTGAAAATGGAGAAGAAAAATTTGAACATTATAAATATGTTCTAGATAGAGTTTCTGATATTAAGGTACATTTTGATGTTGGTCACGCTTTTGTATCTGGAAAAATGTCAACTGTTAAAAAATTTGTTTATTATTTTGGTGATAGAATTGCTCACATTCATATCCATGATAATAATGGAAAATATGATGAGCATTTAGCTTTAAGAAAAGGTAAAATAAATTGGAAGAATGTTGTTTCTATTCTTAAAAAGATTAACTATGAGAAAACAATAACATTAGAAGTTTTTAAATCTGAAAAAGATTTGATAAAGTCAAGAGATTTTTTTAAAAGACTTTGGTTTAATTCAAAATAATGAAAAGCAAACAATTTACAAAAATCTGCCCAAAATGTGGCAATATAGATTTTCCAATAATAAGTTTTGCACAGATGCTAGCTCCGATACAAGAGAAATGCAAAAAATGTGGTTATGCTGGATTATTACCAGAAATTGAGATTAATGAAATTGGGAAGTTTAGAGAAAATTCATTAAAAAGATTAAAGCAATTGAAATAAAATATAGGAATAAAAAGGTTGAACTTGATGAAGCTTGGAAAACTAAATACAAAAAATTTTAGTCGCATAGCAACTGAAATTTTTTGCTTATAAAATGCCAACAATAACATTTTCATTAAAGGATTTGCAAAATTTAGTAGGTAAAAAATTAACAATTGAAGAAGTTCAGGAACTAGCACACTATGGAAAAGGTGATTTTGAAAGTTACGATAAGGAAACTGATGAAATAAAGATTGATTTTGGTGATACAAATCTGCCTTATTTATGGTCAATTGAAGGTTTTGCTAGACTTATAAGAGGAATTCTAGGGATTCAAAAAGGAGTACCTCAAATAAAAATCGATAAAGGGGACTATGAAGTAATTGTAGATAAATCTATTCTGAAATATAGACCTTATATCGCCTGTTTTGCTGCAAAAGGTAATAAGATTGATGATTATTTGATTAAACAGCTTGTGCAATTGCAGGAAAAGTTTTGTGAAACCTATGGAAGGAAGAGGCAAAAGGTCTCGATTGGATTATACTCCTACAAAAGACTGGCATTTCCTGTACATTATAGAGCTGTTGAGCCTCTATCAGTAGAATTTGTACCTCTTGAATTCAAAGCAAAGATGAATTTAAAGGAGATTCTGACAGAGCATCCAAAAGGACAAGAATATGGATGGATTCTTGAGGGTTTTGAGAAATATCCTTTGCTTATAGACAGCCGAAATGAGGTGATGAGTTTTGTGCCTATCATAAATTCAAACTTTACAGGAAAACTTGAGATTGGAGATGAAAACCTATTTTTTGAAGCTACTGGTACTGATGAAGAAGCTGTGCTTTTAGCGGCAGACATTTTTGCTTATGCGCTTTATGACAGAGGTTTTCAGATTTATTCTACAGAGGTAAAGTATCCTAACAAAAAAATAACTACGCCAAGTTTGTCTAATGAAATTATGGCAATAAAAAATGAGCAGATTAAGCATTTGTTTGGACTAGAGTTAGATGAGAATGAAATAAAACATCTGCTTGAAAAAGGACAATATAATTTTAAAAATTATAAAGTTGAGATTCCACCTTATAGAAAAGATATACTTCACCCTTATGATATAATTGAGGACATTGGTATTATGTACGGATATAATAAAATAAAAGAGTCGCCATTAAAAACATATACGATCGGTTCCACTTCTAAATTAAATGAGTTTATCGACAAAGTAAGAGAAATTGTTGTAGGTTTAGGTTATCAAGAAGTTATGAGCCCTATATTAACAAATAAGGATTTTCTTTACAAAAAAATGAATATAGAAGACCTTGGAACAATAGAAATTGAAGACTATATGTCAGAAACTTATTCTGTGGTGAGAAGCTGGGTTTTACCTAATTTAATAGAGGTTTTTTCTAAAAATAAACATGTTGAATTTCCGCAAAAAATTTTTGAAGAAGGTTTGGTAAGTTTAAGGAAAGGTGACAAAATTATAGAATATAACAGAATAACAATTGCTAGTTCTCATGAAAATGCAAACTATACAGAAATTAGGCAAGTTCTTGATTATATATTGAAATGTTTTGGTTTACATTGCGACATTGAAGATGTAGAGCATAGTTCTTTTATCGATGGTAGATGTGGAAGGGCTATTGTAAAAGGCAAAAAATTGGCTTATTTAGGTGAGATTAATCCAGAAGTCTTAATTCGATGGGGGTTGGAAATGCCTGTTGCTGCTTTGGAGTTGAATTTGAGTGAGTTATTTGGGATACTAAATAAATAAAATTTAGAATTATTAAAGAAATTTGAAAATCTAAAATAAAAATGCTCGAAACTATTATTCAATTAATCGCTTCCATTTCTTTCTTACCTGTCTTTTTTGGAGTTGATTTCTTCGTCACTTTCTTCTTCACTTCTTTTGCTGGTTTTGATTCTTTTTGTTTAATATCCTCTTCCACTGGCGTTATTTTAAAATCCCCTTCAACTACTTTTTTTGTTTCTTTTCTTTCTTCGCTTTCTTTAATCTCTTTCTTCTCTTCAACAATCCCAGCCTTCTCTTCCAAAGTCGCTTCTTTCTTCTCTTCAATTTTTTCTTCTTTTTTCTTAAACTTGAATAAGTCTCTTAACTTTCTTTTCTCTTCCTTTTGTACTCGTAGTTGTTCTGGAGTCTTCCTCTTCTTTCTTGGTCTCTCTGTTTTTAATTTTGGTTTTGTTTGTCTTGCTTCTATCCCAATTTCTTTTAGAGCTTTTGTAACATCTTCGTGGCTAGCATTTTTTTCTATTTTTATAACTTGATTCAATGGTTCAATGTGTAGAATGTTGCATTTCCTCCTTCTAGTTTCACCATCTATAAGAACATATTTGTCGTCTAGAATGTCTATAATAACAGCTTTTTTAGATGCATCACGCCCAGCTGTTTTGACCACAAGTCTCCCAATTTCTATTGTCATTTTCCTCTCCAATCACTCTAGCAAGTGGTGTCACCATCCACTCAAGTGATTTCTTTGTTTTCTATTTTATTATGATTTTATTGCTTTATCTTATTAATTATTTCTGTCCTCATACATCTACTACATAACACCCCGCCATAAGGTCTTTCTGGTCTTTTCTTCGTTTTTGCCATGCTCCTCATCTTATAAGGAAGTTCTCTTGGAACACCTTTTAGCAAAGCTCCGCAATTACCACATTTTGCAGCTTTTGGCTTTCTTTTCTTGTATTGTATGCTAACTCTTCCACCGGGCACTTTTCTGAATACTTTCCTTAAACTTCTCGACCTTAGTCTTGGTGCGGGCATATGTAAAAACCTCACTTTAATTTTCGTTTATTACGATGATAATATAGCAACCTTTTTAAATTTTCTTTAATTACTAAGGAGATTGGACGGCCATAGGGGCTTGGTTCACCCGATCCCATTAACCTTTTTGCTGTCGCAAAAAGCTTAACCAAAAAGTCAGCGAGGAATTGCTTCGCAATTCAAGGTTGGGGAACCCGAACTCGGATTAGGTATGGAGTTGGCCTACGAGACAGTTAAGCAAGCCTCCGTTTCTGGCAGTACTGCGCTAAGCGTGGGAAACCAGAAAAGCTGTCCACCTTTTATGATCAAATTATTTTTCTAGCATAAATAGTTACTGTAGCGCCCTTCCCTATTAGATAATTTTAAAAAACTTTCCCCTAAATTCTTTGACAACTTAAGTCATTTTTGCTGTGGATATGCAATTCTTTCTCACTGCTAAGATGAGCATTTAAAAACCCTTTTTTAGCAAGCTCTGGAAAAATGTCAAACTCAAGACTTGAACCATTGTATTCAAATATTTGAGGCTCTGCAACAAAAATTGGAGAAAATACTAAGTAGATATCTGACCTCTTCGGCTTTTGGGTAAATGTCAAAACCTTGTTTCCTTCGACTTTAACTGTGCCTTTTTCACTTGGTTTTGGAGATGTAGTAAGCATTATAGTTACTATGGCGGCATGCCTTAAATGATCTTGCCAAAGTCCATCTATGTTTATTTTATTGAATACTATATCCCCATAAACAGCAAGAAAATCTGTGTTAACCTTTCCTTTCAGTAACCTTAAAGAGTCTGCAGTTCCATTAGATGTTTTTTCTTCAATATAATTTATCTTAACGCCATAATCGTTTCCGTCTTTTAGCATTGCAAAAAGTCTTGTTAATAATTTGTGTCTTGCAACTATAAATATGTTCTTAAAGTTGCTTTCTCTCAGTTTTTTCAATGCTAACTCAATAACTGCCTTACTTCCTATTTTTGCTGTTGGCCTGTATTCATTTTTAGACAGCTTTATATGTTCTTCGTTACCGCCAAGCAAAATAACAGCTGTTTTGTTTTCTCCAAGAGCGTTCTTGACGAGATGCTCTATTGCTTGACTTCTGTTCCTTATGTAAATATTGTCAATTATCGAGTCTATGTCATGCAAAATCTTTTCATTAATTGTTATCGAAACCTTTTTCTTCGTCATTTCTAGAGGAACATTCAAAGTACAATAGTAGTATAAAGTAGGATATTAGTAAGATATTTAAAAAGGTTTTCATTTCAAAAATAATATGAGTATAGCAATAATAGGTGCAGGTTATGTTGGATTAGTTACAGCCTCTTGCTTTGCTGAATTAGGTAATAATGTTATTTGCGTAGATATAGATAAGGGCAAAATAGAGAATCTTAACAATAATGTAATGCCAATATACGAACCTGGTTTAGATAAGTTAATCATGACAAACAAAAAGCAAGGAAGACTGTTTTTTACTACAGATATAGATAGTGCTATAAAGAGTTCAGATGTTATATTCATTTGTGTAGGCACACCTCCTAAAAAAAATGGAGATGCGGATTTAAGCTATGTGGAAAATGTTGCCAAGAAAATTGCGCAAGTTATGGATTCTTACAAATTAGTTGTAGAGAAAAGCACGGTTCCAGTTGAAACAGGTCATAGAATTGCTGAACTGATATCTTCAATAAACATTCATAAAGTTGAGTTTGATGTAATAAGTAACCCAGAGTTCTTACGAGAAGGAAGTGCAGTCTATGATTTTATGCATCCCGACAGAATTGTTGTAGGATGTGAAAACAATAGAGCAAAGCAAATTATGAAAGAGTTGTATAAACCATTAAATGTTCCCATCATTTTCACAGATATAAAAAGTGCTGAAATAATTAAGCACGCTTCTAACTCTTTTTTAGCAACAAAGGTATCTTTTATTAATGCAATAGCAAACATATGCGAGCTGGCAGGCGCTGACATAGAGAAGGTAGCAGATGGGATAGGTATGGATAAAAGGATAGGCAGAGCTTTCTTAAATGCAGGAATTGGTTATGGCGGTTTTTGTTTTCCTAAAGATGCAGAAGCTTTCATAAGAATAGCAGAAAAGCTAGGGTATGATTTTAAGTTGCTTAAGTCAGTGCAAGAAATAAATGCTTTGCAAAGAAAAAATTTTGTAAGAAAAATAGAAAATGCATTATTAGTAGTTAAAGACAAAACTATTGGAGTTTTAGGCCTTGCATTCAAGCCTAATACTGATGATATTAGATTTGCACCTTCAATAGATATAATAAACGATTTGCTAGCAAAAGGAGCAAAAATAAAGGCTTATGACCCAAAAGCTATGGAAAAGGCAAAACAAATTTTGAAAGGTATTGTTTATTGCAATAACCCTTATGAGGTTGCAAAAGACTCAGACGCTTTAGTTATAGTTACAGAATGGAACGAGTTTATTGAGTTAGATTTAGAAAAAATAAAGTCTTTAATGAAGCATAGTCTAATTATAGACGGCAGAAATATTTATGAGCATGAAAAGCATAAAAAAAGAGGTTTTACTTATATAAGCATGGGAAGAAAGGACGTGGTTTAGTAAAAATTTGTTCAATTATTCCAATTAATAATATGGGAAAGTATAAAAGACCAGAAGTAAAGGAAAAAATCAAACAATATAATAAAAAATTAAGAGAAAGATATAAAGGGGGTGATAACCATTGATGCCATAGTGCTTGCAGCTGGTTATGCTACCCGCCTATATCCATTAACTGAAAATACACCTAAGCCATTGTTGAATGTAGCTGGAAAACCAATAGTTGAGCATATAATAAGACAGCTTGAGAAAGTCAAGCAGATTGATAAAATTTACATTGTAACAAACAACAAATTTGAGCAGAATTTTAAAAAATGGCTCAATAATTTTGATTCTGAAGGGCCAATAGAGATAATTAACGACGGAACAGAAAGCTACGAAAATCGTTTAGGTGCTTTAGGTGATATATACTATACAATAAACCTAAAAAATTTAAACGATGGCGTCATAGTTATTGCAGGTGATAATCTTTTTGAGCTATTATTAGTTGATGTAGTTAATTTCTTTAAGAAAAGAAAATCTAATGTTATTGTACTTCATGATGTAAAAGATTTTGAGTTAGCAAAACATTACGGTGTTGTTGAAATTGAGAATAATCTGGTTGTAAACTTTGAAGAAAAACCAATAAGCCCAAAATCTACATTGATATCGACTGGCATCTATTTATTCCCAAAAAGAACTATTTCTTTAATTAAAAAGTATATTGCTCAAGGTAATAATCCAGACAAAACTGGCAATTTTATCGAATGGCTTCACAAAAGGGACAAGGTTTATTCTTTTGTAACAGATAAAAAATGGTACGACATTGGTAATATTGAGCAATTAGAAAAGGCTAATAGATACTACAAACAAAAATGAAGACTGTGCTGATTACTGGCGGAGCTGGCTTTATAGGCAGCCACTTGTGCGATTTTCTTTTGGATAAAGGTTACAAGGTTATTGCTATGGACAATCTTATAACAGGCAACCTTAAAAGTATTGAACATTTAAGGAGCAATAACGATTTTGTTTTTATACATCATGATATAAGTAGACATATAGCAATCAATGAAAGCCTAGACTTTATTTTGAATTTTGCATCCCCTGCAAGCCCTATTGACTATCAAAAAATACCAATCCAAACATTGAAGGCTGGCAGTTTAGGCACACACAATACCCTTGGATTGGCACTTGCAAAAAAGGCAAAATATTTGTTGGCTTCTACATCTGAAGTTTATGGCGACCCTCTTGTTAATCCACAGCCTGAAGATTATTGGGGTAATGTAAATTGTGTCGGTTTACGTGGATGTTATGATGAAAGCAAGCGATTTGCAGAAGCATTGACAATGGCTTATCATAGAATACACAAGCTTGACACAAAGATTGTAAGAATATTCAATACTTATGGACCAAGAATGAGGGTTGATGACGGCAGGGTAGTTCCTAATTTTATAACTCAGGCATTAAAAAATGAACCAATAACTGTATATGGCGATGGTAAACAAACTAGAAGCTTCTGTTATGTAAGTGATTTAATTGACGGTATATATAAGTTGATGATGTCTAAGCTTAACGAACCTATTAATCTCGGAAACCCAGAAGAGCATACAATTCTGGAATTTGCAGAATTAATAAAGAAATTAACAGCAAGCAAGAGTAAAATTGCATTTAAATCGTTGCCTAAAGATGATCCTCGTGTAAGATGTCCGGATGTAACAAAAGCAAAAAAGCTGCTTAATTGGGAGCCAAAAGTTAAGCTTGAGGAAGGACTTAAAAAGACTATTGAATGGTTTAAGGAGCAATAGCATCATTTCTTGCCAATAAGGAATAAATAAAAAGAATCAATACTATTTTTTTTGACATGAAATGCAAATGACATAAGTTGATTTAGTGCTACAAGGCTGCCATATACTATGAAAAATAAAAGAGATGTCGTATAAGGAGTAACAAACAAGTATTTTAAATTTACAAGCTCCCATATGTAAAGCATGGTTAGCATTATTAAGTTTGAAGGAAATGCCCAAATATTCCTCATTGCATGGTAAAATTTTAACATTGGGTTTTTGAACTCTTTTGTTTGACCTTCAAACTCCGTTACAACATCTTTGCTAGGCTTTAGTTTTGGTGGTGTAATTCCTCTTATTTTTAAAGAAGCAATAGTATCAAAAATAGCAGGCACAACAATTGAATGAGCAAATAGAGCTGATATAAATCCAAAAATAAGGAGCAATTTATCTGGGTGAATAGCATAAATGCCATATGCAAAACCAAAAAGCATAAAGCGTGTAGTAACTAAGTGGTATACTGTGTCAATATGCATACCAAGCATACTTGACTGCTTCCTGTATCTTGCTATTTCTCCATCTACATCGTCTAAGATTACGGTAAAGTGTATTAATAACAAACCTATTAAAAAATAGCCGTTAAAAAGAAATATAGAGCCTAAGACGCCAAGAACGAGCATCGCTAATGTAACCTGATTTGCTGTAATTTGTGTGTACAACAAAAGCTTAGTTATGTAAATGGACACCTTTGTGCCTATATATTTGTTGTAAAGAGTTAAGGGACCTTGTCTACCTTCATAGCAGATTCTTCTTAATTCATTTATAGATTCAACCATACTTTAGAATTTATATGTGCCTTTTTAAATATTGCTTTTGTAGAACCTTTTAAGTGTGCCATCTTTTAACCACTTTATGGCTTTTTCATAGTCATCTACTGTGTCAAACTCCAGCCAGCCATGCTTTATGATTATTGGCTTAATAATGTATCCTGTTTTGATTATTGCATTCAGCATACATGTCATGTACGCTTTTTTGAATGATTTTGAGTTCATCCATGGCTCATCTTTGTTATAATACCTTTTTTTATTTTCATTGTAGACTCTTTTTAATATTTTAACTCCATTTTTTGAGAATTTGATTAAGCCTACATATCTAAACCTTGCAGCATCTTTTTTACAGTTTGGAGTTCCTAGCTCAATAATTTTACCATTTTTAATTACAAGGCTTTCTATATCAACTTCAGGATTATCAAATCTAGCTTTCCAATAATCCCAATAATCTTTATCAACAGCAACGCCTATATCGGCCCTATCTTTTAAGACTTTTTGCAGTACTCTTTTTTCATATAAGATATCACCATAGCAAACAATAATGTCATCATCCATACTTTTTTCAGCGCACATCAATGTCTCAACCATATTGGTATTCTCATAATCTTTATTGATATAATATTTTACTCCTTTAATTTTGATTTTATCTGATATATGACCTTTAACAATGACTATATTATTTATATCGCAAGACATTAGCATATCAATTTGTGTCTGTAATAGGGTTATGCCATCAAAATTGAGCATACATTTTGGCAAATTTTTTGTATATTTACCAAGCCTTGTACCTTTTCCTGCTGCTAAGATGATTGCTTTCATGAATCTTATAGTATTTGTCTATGACGAATTCTGCATTTGCTTAATCTTGTCAGCAGCTTTTCGCGCAATTCTCTCCAATTCGTCAAAGCATCTTTCAAATTTTACAGGATCTTGGCATCTTTTCTCATAATCATAAGTATCTTCAAAATCCTTATCTTGCTCACCTATAAATTCATAGAACTTATAAATTGGAATCTTATCTCCCAATCTTTCTGGAATATCTTTTTTCCTATCCTCATCTGCAACAAGAATTATGTCAGAAATTTCTAATTTTTTTCTTGCTTTTTCATTCCAATAGTTTCTTTTTGGCTTTACATTTATTCCTCTTTCTTTTAATTTTTCTTCTACTTCTTTAATTCTTATTGGTGTATCAGGATAAGCTTCATATGGAGCAGTACCTACTGAATAAACTTCGATATTCAGTCCTTCTTCCTTTAGGAGTCTATCTAAATATATTCCTAAAATTTGGCTTCTTGCAATATTGCCATAGCAAACAACACCAATTTTATTAATGGATTTCATGCTGATTAAAAACTTGAGCGGCCATCAACAGATATAGCCTCGCCAGTTATATAGCCTGCTTTATCGGATGCTAGAAAAGCAACACAATTTGCTACATCTTCTGGTGTGCCTGCTCTTCCCATTGGTATCATTGATAGTATTATCCTTTTTCTAATGAAGGGTACACCTTTTGTCATGTTTGTTTCAATGAACCCTGGCGCAACAACATTTACTGTAATTTTATATTTGCCTAGTTCTTTAGCTAATGATTTGGTAAATCCGATAATGCCAGCTTTTGATGCAGCATAATTAGTCTGACCAAAATTACCGCTTATACCAACTATCGAACTTATGTTTATTATTCTTCCGCCATCTCTCATTAATAAAAGCGCATTTTTCGTTACATTAAAAGTCCCATCAAGGTTTGTTCTAACTACAATATTCCATTGTTCTTTTGTCATGTTTTTTAGTGTTTTGTCAGATAGTACACCTGCGTTATTAATCAAGATATCCAAATAACCAAATTTCTTCTTTACAACTTCAGCCATTGAAGCACATTCATCAAAATTCGAAACATCTGCTTTAACTGCAATCGAATCGACTCCGAGTTTTTTTATTTCTTCCACCATCTTAACAGCTTCTACTTCGTCCCAATTATAGTTAATAATAACATCAACATTATTCTTTGCAAGCTCAAGGGCTATAGCCTTTCCTATGCCTCTTGAAGCTCCTGTAATTAATGCAACCTTTTTACTTGACATTTTTCGTTAATTGCTTTTTTGATGAAATATACACAGATTCAACTGTAAATGATTTATCATCAGCTAATTGATTTTTTTCTTCTAGCTCTTTAAACAGTTTTTGTGCAGCAATAGTGATAAGTTTGTCGCGGTCTTCCTCTTCTTTTGGAGAAGGGTCTCTGCCTCCAATCTCTGGTAGGATACCTGCCTGCAGGCGCTTTACTCTTAGAAAATTCAACCAATCCTTATACTTAATTTTAACAAGTATGCAGACTGGTTCTTCACAGTTAAATCCAGATTCATCTAAAGCATCTAAGTACACTTCAATAGGCCTAGGATCAGGAAACACAAATTTACGTTGTGGTTCTTCGGAATGCACCCTCTCATCCAACCTATCTAGATACTGTGCAAAATTTTTGTCTGTGCGCACAATATCAAGGGCTATATCGTGCACGCTTTTGACTGTGTCATCAATCATTAATGCCCCATCTGGTCTACCCTCTCTCAATAAATTGGCTGTTTGAAAAGTGAATGTTCCCCCTTCTTTAAGTGCAAGAGCAATGCCTGTGAAAGCTTCTTTTATATCTGGAATAAGGTGAACAGTATTTGCAGATATTACATGATCCGCAACACTATTTCCTATAGTTTCTGCTAATGTAGCGTATCTGTTGTCTTTTTTTTCCAGAATGAAATATTCTACATCAGGATTTTTATTCAGAATTTCATATGCCTTTGCCAACCACGAGTGTGAGTTGTCTACAAGCCATAGTTTTATACTTTTATCCATGTAT
>CAZGEW010000014.1:0-10508 GCA_964524225.1 uncultured Methanosarcinales archaeon
CAAGTAGATTGCACTTATTCTCATGTTGTGAAGATATTGCAGGAAATGCAAAAAGCTGGTTTAGTTAATATTGAAAGGCAAGGTAGATTAAACCTCGTTTCTCTAACAAAAACAGGACAAGAAATAGCAGATAAAGTTGATGGGATAAGGACAATATTGTAAATTGATAATAAATTATTCTCGCTAAATCTTTTCTTCCATAGCATACTTTTCAAGAACCTCTTTTGCAGCTTCTATAAAAGCCACTTCTTTATCTGTTGGAATTACTGCGCCTGCTGCATTTTGGTGACCGCCAGCTTCAGAATCACCAATGTTGTCTATTATCTTTTCAATAATTTTTTTTAAATCTACTGAGTCATTTGCATTATTTGTTGTTCTTAACGACGCTTTTGTATACCCATCAGAGCTTTGCGCCATAGATAATATAAAGGTATTATTTGTCATAAGGTTTGATTTTGATAATATGGAAGCAAGTGTACCAATCATAGTTGACATAATATTTGTTTTTGCATTTATAATCACAAATCTATTGCCCCAGTAAACATCATCACTAAACTTGTTCTCGCTGTACCAGTTTAAGGCATTTACTAGCTCTTTCTTGTAATCGGCTAAGCTTTTTATCGCCTGTTTTTTTATATTCTTATCACCTAAGCAAGTGCCTATGCCATAAGAAGCTCTACCAAGCCTGCCGCATGCATTTAGCAAAGTAGCAAATTCTTTTGCATCTCTAGTTGGGTTTTCCTCTTCTTCGTGCGGCAATATGTATATATTTCCAAGCACATCATCTGGCTTAGACTCATTTAATCTTTTCATTATAATGCCTGTAACTAGCTTTTTCATTTCATCTTCACTTAAATGTACTATCTTCTTCCAGCCATTATGGTTTTTTGGTTCTATACCTATTTGATAAAGAAATTGAATTGCGCCACTTTCGCTTCCGCTAACTTCGGGTATGTAAGGGTCTGTACAATACTCCAAAGCTTTATGCAAAGGTCTTGTTTGGCCACCAAAAATTCTTAAGCCCTTGCATACCTTAATCTTCTTTTTCTCTATAGCTATTTTAAGAATCTCGTCATTTAAATGCAAAAAACCATTTTGCTCTTGCAAATCACCAATAGCGCCTATTATTGCTATATGAGCAAACTCTTCCATACTCTTGTTAACTAAACAAGCAAATTTAAAAACAACCCCTGCACCACTTATCTCTTTACCGCCATCAATACCGTAAATATGCGGATTGACAAATACTACGCCTCCATAATCATCAACTTTCTCTACGCTATGATGGTCAAACACGAACACCTTTTTTCCTTCAAACAACTTTTTTATATCACTAATAAACCCAGAGCCTATATCTGTAAATACATAGCAATTATAAGGTTCTTTTACCAATTGTATAAGAAACTCTCGACTAAGCTGCTGTATAATTGAAGTTGAATACCGCCTATTATCATTACTCAACAGCTTTATTAGAATGGCGCAAGCACTTATACCATCTGCATCTAAATGACTAATTATCCTAATTACCTCTTTTTTGCCAATTGTATTGAATGCTTCAGCAGCATTTCTTAAACTTTCGTTAAACTGCTCATAAGGGTCCATTAAAAGCACCTTTGATAAAAAATTTCAATTATGAAGTAATTGAAATTTTTTAAGTCAGGTTATATTTATAGTTTTTTCTTTTTGCATAATTTTTATAAATTATATACTTTACTTTCCAAAACGCCGTTCTCTTTGATTAAACTCTTTTATGACCTTAATTAAGTCTTTTTTTGTAAATTCTGGCCATAACTTTTCCATAAAGAAAAATTCTGAGTAAGCACTTTGCCACAACAGAAAATTACTTATTCTTTTTTCACCCCCGGGCCTTATTATCAAATCAGGCTCGCTCTTGAGGTAGAGGTAACTTGTTACTACATCTTCATTGATGTCATTTGGATTTAGCTTATGTTTTTTAACATCTACAATCATTTTTTTAACAGCATCTGTTATTTCCTGCCTGCCGCCATATGCCATCGCAAAATTTACTATAAAATTTTTATGATTCTTTGTTTTTTCCATTATGTCAAGCATACACTTCCTTAGCTCTTTTGGGAACATATCAAGTCTGCCTATAACATTTACTCTTACCCTATCCCTAAAAATATCCTCTCTGTATTTCATATTCTTAAATTCCCGCTTAAAAATATTAAACAAGAAATCTTTCTCTACTTTAGTCCTTTTAAAGTTTTCAGCAGAAAAAGAATACAATGTTACCTCCTTCACATCAAGCTCTTTGCACCAGTTCAATAGTTCGTCTAATTTTTTGACTCCATATTCATGGCCTTTCCATAATTGCAAGCCAAGTTTTTTTGCATAGCGTCTATTACCATCCAATATAATTGCAATTTTTTTTGGTATTTTCAAAACCATATCCAATCAGAATTATAGCTTATTTAAATAGCTTATTGGCTAAAATAATTTAAAAAAGATTTAAAAATAAAAGAGTAGAATACTTCAAAGAATAAGGCAAATGAAAAAAGCATTTAAGCTGCATCAGAAAGAAAGACAAAAAGGATTGAGTCTATCAAACATAAGAGATTTTATTTTAGGCTTTCAAGATGGGCTTGTTAATATTCTTGGCTTAGTACTAGGAGTAGCGAGCAGTGTTCAAAGCATAAAAATTGTCCTTATCTCTGGGTTAGCGGCAACATTTGCTGAGTCTATTTCAATGGCTGCTGTTGCTTATACAAGCACAAAAGCAGCAAAAGAATTCTATGAAAGCCAGCTTGAGAGAGAGAAAAGAGAAATTAAGGAAATCCCTTACATAGAGGTGCAAGAAATTAGGCATATATACCATAAAAAGGGATTCAGAGGCAAACAGTTGGAAAATATTGTTAAAAAGTTAACTTCAAACAAAAGATTATGGCTTGATACAATGATGGCAGAAGAGCTTCGTTTGTTCTCTAAAGATTACGATAAACCAATTAAAAGCGGTTTTGTTGTAGGAATCTCAGCAATGATAGGCTCTTTAATACCAATTATTCCCTTCTTTGTATTATCTATAAAATTAGGCATTTTATTTTCAGTGGCACTTTCTGTAATTGTTTTATTTGCAATTGGAGCAATTAAGGCAAATCTAACAATTGGAGACTGGAAAAAAAGTGGTGTTGAGATGGCATTTGTAGGTATTTTGGCAGCCTTGGCAGGCTACTTAATTGGTTCTTTTCTTGGTGTAATCTATACCTAAGCAAATACTACTTATCTGCAACATTTATTGGATTTTTCTTAAGAAAAGAGTTGATGTTTAAGATTGTTGTATCAAGAATTCTATGCAATGCTTCCACACTGTTAAATGCATTATGTGGGGTTATTATTACATTAGGCTGTCTCAGCAATAAATGGTCTCGCAATAGTGTCTTTAAATCACATTCTTTTAAAAATTGTTTTGACAAAATCTGCTTTTCCTCTTTTATAAAGCATTCTCCTTCCAGAACATCCAAGCCTGCTCCTCCAATTTTGTTAGATTGCAAGCCTTCAACCAATGCTTCAGTGTCAATTAATCCACCCCTTGCGGTATTTACCAAAATAACCCCATTCTTCATCTTTGAAATTGCTTTTTTACCTATAATATGGTGTGTAAATTTGTTATAAGGTAGATGTAATGTTACAATATCGGAGTTTTTTAAGAGGTAATTAAAGCTAACATACTTAAAGTCAAGCTTTCTTGCTAATTTTGTATCTTTAAATTTGTCAAATGTAATAACCTTCATCTCAAAGCCCTTAGCAATCCTTATCACATGCTTTCCTATATTTCCTACGCCTATAATACCAATAGTTTTGCCCTGCAAATCTATACCTCTTAATCCTTCAATGGAGAAGTCTCCTCTCACAGTTTTTTCATAAGCCTTGTGAACCTTCCTTGTAAGACTAAGAATCAAGGCAAAAGTGTGCTCTGCAACAGTATTTTCGCCGTAATGAGGCACATTGCACACAGTTATTCTTCTTCTCTTGCATTCTTTGATGTCAATATGCTCAAAGCCTGTTGACAAAGTTACAATCAGCTTAAGATTTGGCAACCTTTCCAATATCTTTTTATTAATAACAGAGTAAATAAAGATTCCAATTGCATCAACGTCTTTTATTTTATTTATATTGCTTTCGCTCAAATGTTCTTCTATAAATTGAATTTCACAATTATTTAAAGTCTTCGAAAGATACTCTTTTTCCCATGATTCAAGCTCGAAAAATGCAATTTTAAAACGGTTTTTGTACATTTTCAAATCGTTATATTTGTAACTTGGTAGGTATCGAGATGCTCTTGATCAATCTTAAACCATGGTGGAGTATTGTTGACTCTGTAATTTATTGTACTTACAGTTCCAAAATAAACAGAGTCGACTATGCTTCTATCCTTAATTGTTAAGCCTTGTTCCTGAAATTCGCCTAAATTAACCAAGCTTTCAATTCCATATGTAGAATTATCAAGCTTGCCCTCAAACCTCATCAAAAAACTCGGTGAATCATTATGTTGAATATAATAAGAATTATTTGCATGGAGCAGAAGATTTTCAACATTGCCGTTAACAACAAAATTTGTAATATTTGACTGTATTACTACATTTGTAACTCTGCCTTGGCTATTGACTATGTAAAGTGGATCCTCAAAGCCTATTATGCTTATCCTGCTTGTTAAGTATCTATCCCTAACCCAATAACTCGTATCTCTTTTGTCCCTTATATCCAAAGTTATATTCAAGCCAATATCTACAGACCAAGGACTGCTTTGATTTATCTTAACATCATTTATCGTGAAATTAAATAATATGTCTATTTTGTTTGCTTCTACAGCTATTCTATTAGCCCAATTTGTGAATGTAGAATCGTCTAACAAGCTTAACTGTTGCTGATTAATAGTGCCATTTAAAAATGCCTCCTTAAATCTCTGGTTTATGTCATCTATAAATGAGCCATTAGTCACAATAAATTGATTAAAGCTTAACAAACTTCTGTAGCCTGCGATGAATATCCCTTTATTTATATCTTTCTCAACATCTTTGATGAAAAAATTTACAGTTTCAATCCTTATTTGTGTAACACCCATTTTATCTTTAAGTGTATATCTGGTATAAGCGCTGTAAGTCACAAAAATAACTATGGTTATTGCAATAGCAGCCATTGTATAGAAAATCCCTTTTCTATTCATTTTTATTTTTTCCTATTCAATCTATTCCCATATCCTTATCTCAACTATAGCAGGCCCCCATAGGGATGGAACTTTAGACAAGGTTAATGTATTTATGTCTAACTTATTTTCGTCTATATTTACATCTAATTTGCCATCTTTGTCTATATCCAGATTATTAAATAACTGAAAAACTGCATTATCCAGAGCATCATTTGGATCATAAATTTTGGATGAGAAACTACATACATCAGCACCACTATAATCAGGAGGTACTCTTATTGTTGAAGTACTTCCATCCTCAAAGCTAATATCCCAAGCACATCCATCAGATTTGGCAACCACAGCACTATAGTCAACTAAACCATTCAATAACAATGTGTAAATAACTCTGTTGTCGCTAGAGCCACCTGTTGAATTAGTTGCATTAAGTCCTGTACTTATTACTATAGTATTGTTGCCCTCATTAACAATACTTATTGGAATGTTAACCGTAAATGGATCACCTAAAAATTGGTAATTACTTCCATAACTACTCAAACTATAAACAGTATTTCCATTTACAACTAAATTATCTGTCCATTTGTCGCTTGAGTAAGATGTTACCTTTGCTTCGCTAACACTCGTGTTTGGATAAATTGTTAATATTCCAGAAGAAATATTATTGCCAAATCTATCAGTTTCAAACCTTAACGGTAATTTATTTACATAGACGTTTGTATTTGGTGTATAATTAAAGGATAGGTAAGAGTCTGGATATAAAGTAGTTGAATTGAGGTTTTGTCCACTAACATTCAATGTTTGTCCTTGGAAACCTATGCTTATGATAGATTCTGCAATTTGCTCATAGATGTTAATTAAGTCGTCTGAATTATTACTAGTATAAAAATGCGAGCAATCATCGCAACATGCTGATTGGTTTAGAGTATTTATAGCATTTTGACCAACATTTCCAAATGCAACAGTATAAATTTTTATCCCATATACGTCATTAGCTTCGCATGCCTTCTGTATTGTTTCTGCTTTTGCACCTGCACTATCACAGCCACTGCAATCTCCAATTTTAGTATTTGCTTCTCCATCACTCATCACTAACATTGATTTTGACCTATCATAATTTGGTGCTTCATCAGTCCATATAACGCTTAAATTTACATTCCTAAATCTCCATTCGTCATTGTCGCCGCTGGTTCTCTTGCATCCTGAAGTTGTGCCACTTGTAAAATTAATTTCATTTTGGCCATTATTCAACCACAAAACTGGAATATCAAAAGGCACCTTCTGCCATTGGTTTGTGCCATTCCATTTTTGATAGTCAACTCTGCCAACAAAATTGCCATTTATGTAAATACAATCATAATAATTAGGAGCTATATCTATTGCTTCAAATTCTAGGCTTGCAGCCTTGACTTTTAACCTATCAAAGCTTACATTCAAATTAACAGTTGCTATTTGTTGATATGGTGAATCCCCAATTTGTACTTCGTTTAAGCTTTTATTATAAACATTATATGGAATAGAGCTTGAATGCCATACACTTACCTTAACGTCCTTAAAATTCCAGCTTTGGGTTGTACCACTAGTGCCAAAACAAGCAGCTGTATTACCTCCAGTAATTGTTACATTATTTTTGCCATTATCTGAAAACATATCCGCTTTTATAGGAAATGAGCATGTGTGCCATCCTAAATCGGATTCGCTTGACTCGCACATCCTGCCAAGATATTTTCTATTAAAGTATACACAATCCTTGTAATTATCCTCTGTATCAACTCCCTTTCCTAATATTGTAAGCCTTGACTTAATAAACCTTGATTTATCAACATTCATCTCAAATTTTTCAGTTACAGAAACATCTGTTGCAGTATTCCTTACTCTAAATTGAGTTGTGTTAGTGAAAGAGCTTTCATTTGTTCCATATAGCATCTCATTCTCAATTAAAAGCTCAGTTGATGCGACAATTCCACATGAGATACATGTATAGCCACACCATTCATTTGAGTAATTACTAATCCTATATTTTAATGCTCCATTGTCATTACTAAAGTCATGAAAATCACATACAGGATTTAAGTCTTTTCCAAATCCTACCAAAGCAACCTTGTTGCCTTGATTACTTAAGATTGTGTCAACAAATTTTTTATCCGAATTAATTGCAACATTATCCCTTCTGTCATGACAACCTCCTGTTGGGTTTGAGTCACAAAGACCTGATGTACAATTTACAATTATATCGCAAGCATCCATGCTACCTGTTCTGTCTGTAATTAAAACTGCGTCTGCCTTTGCACCAGGCCCTAGTATCAAGCTAGTAGTTTTTAAACCTAATCTCAAAGGAAGTGTTTTTTCATCAAGTAATGTATAGTTAAGCTTGCTGGAAAAATTTGAATCATTTAAAATGATTATTTGCTCCCCTAAAGTTCCATTAGTCTCGAATACAGTTGTGTTGCCTAGGGTTAAATACATGCCATATGGGCTTATAAAATGTAATGACGCATTAACAAAGCTTGGCTCTTCTGGAAAATATATAGCAGAATAAAGATTTATAAGCCCATCAATCCCTGGAAAGTTATAAGTTTCATAGCCAGGTTTTTGCGTATCATTAATTAATGATGTTAAGTAATTTACTCTTAAGAATCCGCCTGCAATATAGTTACTTCCATTTCCTGTAAAATTTATTGTTATGATATTTTCTCCTGGCACAAAATTTGAAAGATAGGCATTGCTTATATTCCATTTATCTGCTAGCATTGTGCCTCCACTACCTGTTCCTTTAATATAAGTTCCAGAATATACTCTATTAATGTACAAATCAAATGTGTTGCCTGAATCAACCTCAATGTAAGAGCTATTGAATGATATAATACTAGTAGGCAGCATTAGTTTCTTTGTTAAGTTTCCTTCTCCTTCAAAGCCTCCAAAGAAAACATAAGAATTTGTTCTCTTGCTGTTTATTCCGCTAAGCAATACTCTAGCTGTAAAGCCTTCAGTTGGCTTTGCCTTTGCTATTCCACTTATCATTTTTCTTGTAGAGACAAGGCTTTTTTTCAATGGCAGATTTCTTGAGTAGATTTCTTCTTCATCCACCAAAACGCTAAAACCATATCTATCGGGAATTATCTCATCAGTAATGTTTTTAGTAAAATTAGAGGCCAAATCTAAATTCCCGCTAGCCCAAAAATCACCAATCTGCTCTAGAATTGTATTATTTAGGTTTGTAATCTTACCTTCTAAAGTAAGGTTTTTTACATAGGGATTGTCTATATCCGCAATTTTCATAGTTGAAAAGACTCTGACTAAGTCTTGTGATGCATAATTGATATTAACATTTTCATGTTCAACAAAATAAAAATTAGAGACAAGAAGTATCATAACTATTATGATTCCAGATGCAAGCAAGCTATCTACTGTAAAAAATAAACCTCTCTTTATTGCCATACATAAACCACCATCTTAACAACTTTGGAATTGTAAATCAAATATCTTTCTGTTTTTACCAAGTTATTTACATCAATTCCTGTAATATTAATTGGATTACATGTCCCTTGCACCAAAGCTTTTGCAGCCTCTTCAATTACATTTACAAAATTACCATTAAAGTATGATACACTAAAATCACTGAAGGAATAAACAGTTCCGTTGCCATATTGCCATTTTGCAATAGCATTTTTATTATCTAAGTTAAAACTTGCGATTATAAAAAAATTTAAGGCTGTTGATGTATTCTCTACATAATACGCCTGTGAAAATACAATATTCTCTCCAGCAATAAGTGATAAATACTCGTCACTAGCATTGACTGTTGAATTCCTATCGCTTTCTGATTGTCCAGATTTTTTGTAAAAATCTGAGCCTACTAAATTACTTCCCTGAGATGTTGTTAATTCACCACTTATCATTAATAAGCTTCCTGTTGACGAATAATTTTCAAGCTCATCTTTGTATTGGGAGTATTTTGACGCTGTTAGCAATGGGTGCTCTAACACTAAAAATCTATATTTGCTTAAATTACTGATAAGGCTATCTATATCATTTAAATTACTTGGATTGTCATCAAAATAAACATCTGCTTTAAATGTATCTGTCATAAAATCTTTCAAGAAGGAATCGTCTGAATCTTGATAGTAATAAGCACTTCTTATGTTATATGATGTATTTATCAATGGATAGCCTACACCACAGATACCATATATATTTAAAACAGTATCATTCTCATTAACAAAAAAAACAAAATAATCATAGGGAGTTGCAAGCTTTTTCTTTGAAATTGAATAGTTCAAATTTTTCAGATATCTAAGCTTTGTAACATTGAGCCTTTGCTCATCAGCTATGCCTATCCTAATTACTGTAGCATTATCCCAATTTTGAGGATAGCCACTTAATGTCAATGACGATGCAATCGATTGCATATCCTTAATTATGATGCCCAAATCACCCTTTTCCTGCTTCTGAAAATTGGTTGTGTAGCTAAAGTAAACTACTAAAGTAAATATGAATATCATTAATGCTATTATAAAGTCCATATACCATACTTGGGCTTTAGTTGATATAAATAACACCTCCAGTTTTGTTTATTAGGTTGGTTCCTTTGCTTATATTACCTGATGAATATGGCACTGCTACAATGTAAAAGCTATTCTTTGAAGTAATAATTATACTAGAGTTTTGAGTCATGATAGAATAATTCACATTTTCAACACTTTCGGGTAGTTCGAAAATTCTCACATAGCCATCTTCTACTGTAGCTGCAATGAGCAACTCCATTTGTAGCTTTAATGCAACATCCTTAATAGCATCGCTTTCTTTCTGCAGTCTCAAGTGCTTTAATTGGTCAATTGAAGCAATTTCAAAAGCTATCGCTATGATAAAAACTAATCCTATAAACATAAAAAACTCAGCACTAATCTGTGCTTTCCTAAACATTTTTACTTAATTATATTTTTTAATTTGATGTTATTTGTACATAACCATCTTCAGCTTTTACAGTTATTATATGTATACCTTGAGTTGTAGGTAAGCCTCCACTCATATTTACAGAAGAAATTTGCACAATATCTGCCAATCCATTCCTAGTTTTTAGTTTTATAACTACTTCCCTATTTGAAAGATTAGTTGAGTAAATCTTATCAGGAAAATTCAGTTTCAGTGTTGTCTGTGACGGTTTGCCAAGATAGTATACTGATTCTGATGCATCTACAATGCTTCTTGCAATCTGCAATGCTTGGCTTGCCATTACAGATTCATTTGATTCCGCTGTATAAGTATAGTAAATTACTAATAAAGGTATTGTAATTAGGGATGCAAAGCCAATTATAAACATGTATTCAATACTAACCTGAGATTT
>CAZGEW010000014.1:10608-18737 GCA_964524225.1 uncultured Methanosarcinales archaeon
TGCCGTCTTCCTTGAATCCAAATTCTCTGCTTATTTTTAAAACTCTAAAAGAAGCGATTATAAAAGCAAGGTAAGCAAATAAAATAAATATGTATTCTGGATATGTTGATAAGCCCTCAACATTTATGTTAATTCCTACAATGCTTCTTGCAGTCTGCCAAACAGAAAATATTACAATAAATGCTAAGCATATAGCAAAGTTATCAAGATATTTTCGTATCGAGCCTTCACTCAATCTGCCTCTTGCTCTGGAAATTAAAAGTAATGATGCAATCCCAAATATTACAGTTGTTACACTAACTAAAGCAATATGTACCATTAAGATTCACCTCCTAAGTCTATTCTTACATCAGCAAATTGTGTTAATTCATCTAATAAGGCTTGCTCAGTTTCTTTTTCAAGAGTTATTATTACCCCCTTAATTTTCCATTCTCTCATTTTGCCAGTCAAAAAATGCATAAATCTAGCAACAGTAGTGGCTTTGTTAAAAATAGATAATGTATTTAATGAATCAAATATGAGGAATTTTTCTGTAGTAGGCAAAGCCCTGATAGCTTGCTCCATTGCTACAGATATATCACTTAATTTTTCTGGATTTCCAATATACAAGCAATTCTCTATTTTTTTTGAGCCTTCTGTCCTGGAGGTAGCGTCAATAAAGATAATAAGTCTCGGATCAATATTGTTGCTTGAAAAAAGCCTTTGCATAATATCGTATGGCTTATTTAATGTTACATATACACCAGGAACGCCTTGCTCATTTACGAGAAATTTTACTATGTCTAAGGCTGCATTTTGATAATTTTTGGCATTTACTGTTATTAAAATAATATAGTCTCTTAAGCTTTTAATCTCTTTCTTAAAAGCTTCTTTGGTTTCTAGCATATGTACCCCTTTTTAATTTAAAATTCTATTACTTTGAATATAAACTTTTCGCATTACACAATTGAAAATCACAAACCTTTTATATTAGTATGAATTAAAATAATAAAGGTGATGGTATAGGTGGTAGAGCTTATAAAAACAGGTGTACCTGGCTTAGATCAAGTTTTGAAAGGTGGCTTGAGAAAGAATTCTTCTATACTAGTAACAGGTGCTCCAGGTACAGGCAAAACAATCCTTGCCTTACAGTTTATCTATTATGGTGCAAAAGACTACAGTAATAATGGAATTTTTATATCAACTGAAGAAAACCTAGATGAAATAAGGCAGGTTGCAAAAAACCTTGGCATGGACATTGCTTCGGTTGAAAGCAAAGGTAAGGTATTTTTTGTACAAAAGTCACTGACTACATTAAAAGGTGGAATAGCTTCTATAAAGGGTTTGCTTGATGCAATAAAAAAGAACAACATAAAAAGGGTGGCTCTTGACTCATTAGTATTTTTTGATTACCTCTATACAAGGTTTAATGATAACAGAATAGAGTTGAGAAGACAAATTCTTATGTTTTTGCAAGAGATGAAAAAGGCAGGTGTTACATTTTTAGGTGTTTCTAATAGGTCTGTTACGGACTTTGATAGGCTTACTTATGACATGATGGACTTTGTGTTTGAAGGTATAATTGTGTTGTCTAGAATAAGAAAAGGCTCTTATTTTGAAAGAGTGCTTACTGTTGTAAAGATTCGGGGCCAAGACCATAGTTTAGATGTTTATCCAATTACAATTGGCAATGAAGGTCTAAAAGTGCTTTACGACCAAACTCCTTTCTCTTTAGTTGAAAAAGAGCAGGTTGATAAATAAAAAATTCTATTTCAAAATTTAGGCGTGATTAACAATCTTTTTCCGTACCAATAAGCCATAACTCCAGATACTATAGTTGATACTACTATCAACCATATGACAGTAGAGCCACTCATATTCTCAGCTATTGCTCCAATTCCAAAGATGGTTGCAAGTGTATTTGGAACAAGGACAACTGTGCCTACCACAGTAAGCCACACAACAATAAGTGCTAACCTGTTATTTAAAATCTGTAATTGGTTATTGTAAATGCTTTGTAGAACCTCCAAACCAGAGGCTAAAACTGTTGACATTTGCTCACTAATTGAGATTTGTCGTGTTAAGTCTGAGCTTAACATTCCTATCTTGTGTAATATAGCTGCATCATCAGTAATTAATTCAGCATCTCCATATCTTAAGTAGTGTATAACATCCAAAGTAGCCCATAAAGCTTCTAAATAAGATATTAGAGCATGTTTCATCCTGTAGATATCTGCTCCAAGCTCTTTCTTTGGAAAAGTTGGCTCTATTAAGTACTTGCTTATCTCTTCACCCTGCTCCTGTATAGATCTTATCCCATCAAAATTTCGTTCATTATTTTCATCAAGAATTCTTATTAACACTAAAGATATTTTGTCTATGTCATCAAGATTTTTTGGGACTTTCTTAAAGGAAGTTACAGCATATCTTGCAAACTTGACAAGTCTTGTAATATGCTCACCATGTATCGTCACAATAATGTTGCTCTTTATCAAGACAACTAACTTATTTATCTCAACCTCAAGTGCCCTGACTCTGACAGCTGGCAACAACAATCCAAGCTCTGTAGTGTGGTCTTCATACCCAGAAAATCTTTGCTTTACAAGCTCATGCACTACTAATGGCGTAAAACCGAGCAATGAAGCAGCATTACCTCCATCTTCATGCAGATCATTAACCTGGACATTAATCCAACTAAAATCTGCCTCCCTTATTGTTTGGAGGAACTCTTCTACTTTTCCTTCAATTTTTACAGTGTTGCCATTTTTAAGCATAGCAACACAGAAAGTTGGACTTAGATTATTGAGTAGTAGTTTTTGCTGTGACGAAATTTCGCTTAATTCTTCTTTTTGAATACTCTTTTCTTGGGATTTTGCCATTATGTCTCAAGCATAATTATTTCATCAATCTCTTTACTTGTTACTGCACATCCATTCAATTTTATGCCCCATAACACACCCTCTAGCAATTTTCTTTTTGCGTCTGGTATTTTAAGTATGTAATTGTCAAGCAATCCTTGCTCATAAGCTATTGTTACAAGCTCTACAGAGCGTATTGTTTTTATGTTTTTTAAAATATTTCTTAGCTCTTTTAAATTATTTTCGTTTAAATGGATTGATGTATGTAAGCTCTTTCTTAGAATTTCCAAAATTAATTTAGGGTTTTCTATTAGCAGCCTCGTTGTCTTTTCATCAATGACTATTGTATCAGCATTTAAGTAAAGTGCAGCTGAGATTACAGACATCTCTGCATAATGCACAATTTTGATGTAATTATTGTAAGCCCTGAATACCTCATTAGCAGTTTTTAATAAAATCTCAGTTTTTTCTCCTATGAAACTATTATCTATTACTTCTAGAACTCTGTTCTCTATTATTTTCTCTACTTGTATAGCTTCAAACTTGAATTTTTTAGTTTCAAAAGGTTTATCAACTAATTCGCGCTTAACCGCATCTGTAATGAAAAATTTGCCATTGAACTTATTCTTTAATTGCTCAAGAATTCCTAAAAGATTGTTTGTTGCTAAGCTAATTACAGGACCAGCGTCAAAGATTAGCGATTTCATCAGAATAAACCTCTTGCTATCTTTAGTCGTTGTTTAACATTGATTGGCTCGTTGATTTTATCAATCAGAGTTGTTTTGCCTAGATAATGCATTAATTCCCATTGCGAAATGCCAAGAACCTCTGATGCTCTGGCAACGCTTATCCCGTGCTCACATAATTTACATCCTTTCTTTATTTGAGCCTGATTTATAACCTCGTATATGTACATCTTAAGTCTTTTGTCGATTGTTCTGATGAAATTAAATATATTACTTATAGAGCTTCGAAATTGATCGTCTTGATTATTTTTTATAGTTGAAATACAAGAGCTAATCATATTTACCACTTTACTATAATCAAAATCTTTTTGATTTCTTTCTATTATTTTCGATAATGCATAAATTAAGATTGCAACAGAAATGGAATCTTCATCTTGAAAAATGCTTGCATTGTGTATTACATGATTGCTCAGCTCCCTTATTTGTGCTATGTCACTATCTTCTTTTACTTTTAAAATCTCAATTAGTTCATTCAATACAGAAATTATGTCTTTTTTTATTATGTCATGCATAGAAGAAATTTTGAAATCAATTGTTATATAAAGATTTTGGTAGAGACAAATACTACTATTTAGTAGAAATATTTAAAAACAGAGGTGAGTTTATATTATGTAAACTTATATACAATGAATTTAGAGTATAGAATAGAAGCGATTAAAGTAAGATTTACTCAGAAAAAAGATTATTGGGTTTATAAATTACTTCCAAATCAAGAGCTAAAATGAGCATGAAATATATTGGTATTGGATTATTGTTAGCTCTTCCTTATACAGTAGAAGCTATACCGTATAATCCAAATACAGAAGAAAAACTTATGGAAAGATGGACAGTGATGCTTTATGAAGTTGAAGAATTGCAAAAGAAATGTTCAAAACAATTTTCAATACCAAACTTTCTGAAAGATTATGAATGTAGAAGTGATAGTTTTAAACAAAAATTAAAAGATTATAAACAGAAATATGAAGCAGATAAGAAAATATTCCCTGAACTTGAAGAAAGACTAAAACAAAACAGAGGATTTGAAGTTGAAGAGAATGAAAAAGGTGAAGAAGTTATTGAATATTTAATATAATGGAGCTAGAAAATAGAGAGCTAAAATGAAAAAAACTGCAATTGCTTCACTAATTGGAATTGGTGGATTGATGTTTTCAGATACAGATAGTTTGTATAAACCATATAGGATTGTTATTCTGTTCAAAAGTCTCAATATGGAAATTTAGAAAAAGTAACAAATTGTTTTTATGAAATCCAAACAGGTCAAGAAGAATATTCAAGAATGCCTTGTGAAGTGCCTAAATATAGAGATTGGAAAGTGGTTTTTAAAGAAATGATTGGTGGTGGCAGACAATAAATTAAAAACAATAAAATGCAACTGATACTAGACATTTCAATCACTTTAAATATATTTTATTAAAATGGTTGAAAAAATAAAACCGGAAATACCACTTGAGGATAGAACATTACTTGATAGTCTGATGAAAAGAATAATTGAAAATGATGATAAAGAAGCATTAGACGAATTAACAGGTATATTGGCCAGATATTTTAAAAAAGGCTATGATACTACAACATATGTCATATCTTTATTAAAATATGACGAAAGTAAAGGAAGATTTAAATTTTATTAATAATCTATAAAATGATTAACAATATAATTTAAGAACTTAATAATTTTATTACCATTTTTTTTACTTCTTCCTTTCCTTGCACTAAAAGCTTACCATTCTTATAAAGTATTATGGTGCACGCTCCTTTCATTATTGCCAATTCGTGTAAAGATTTTGGCTTTTCAAAATGAAATCCAAAATCTTCGAGTTTTTTCAAATCTTCAATTGTATGACTTTTATGCTTTTTTTCTTCTTTTAAGAATTGCGTGAAATCTGCCAAGCTCTTTTGGAATTTCTGGTTAAGCAAATCCTTGTATGGAAACCAGCTTTTTCTGAATAATTCTTGATATTTTTCAAAATTATTTTTCAAGAAGTCAACTGTTTTAGGATCTGTCATATAGCCAGAGCCAAAATCAATTCCTATTTGTTTTTTTAGTTTTTCAATTTCGTTATCTCTAGTTACTTTAGCAAGAATCGAAGCTGCGCTAACTACTGGGTGATTTACATCAGCTTTATGCTCCAAAATTATTTCAATATTTTTATTTTTAACAAATCTCATTAAATACTTTTTATAATTCTTTATATTATTACTTGGTGCGTCTATAATTGACTTATTCGGATTTAATTCGTTAAGAATCTCTGCTGATTTTCGAGCTTCTAACCTGTTTAAGTTTAAGCCGTCATGGTTATTGACTGCTTTGTCAATCTCTGTTGGTTGTATAATTACAATCTTGTATTTGAAAGAAACATCTTTTATTTTGTCAAATAGAAATTCTCTTTGCTTTCTTGTTAATAACTTAGAATCCTTAACCTTTAGTCTAACTAACTCTTTTTCATCATCTTCTTTTATCAACAAACCGCACATTACTAGAGGGCCTATTACCGGACCACGACCCGCTTCATCAACCCCACAGATTAACATTAAAACACCTTTTTATAAAATGAATTAGAGTTTAGTTATAAAAATGTTTGGGAAAAAAGCATTATAAATGTATTAATTGTTCTTTACTTATACGGTTCAGTAAAAGTAAAACCTAAAGGAATGAATTTTGATTTTAATAATTGGTACAATTACTTAATGAAACTGAGGTTTTATGCAAGAAAATTCAATGTTTCCGCAAGAGATATAGAAAGAACATTGTTTTTTTATCATAAAAATAATCAAAAAGGAAATCTTTACAATTAATAAATAATATAATTTTGAAACTATTAAGATAAAGAGAACTGAGAGAATTTAACCCTCAGTCCTCGTAGCGGGAGGAAGATTTGAACTTCCGACCTGGACCCTTAGCTTTTGGCTAATATGGGTGTCTAAGGCTGACACGCCGTATGAGCCTTCCGCTCCCACCAGCAAACTGGTGAAATCATCGGGCACTCCTGTCTCTTAGGTCTGCAGTCTTAAAACTGCAAAAGCCCTATCCCGCTATTGTTGTTGAGAATTAAACTTTGTTTATAAACATTACTGAGCAAATTATCTTTTTTCAATAATCTGAACATTCCCTTTTAATTCAATAAATGTTACTTGATCACCTTCATTTAAATCATTGAACAATTCAGTAGAAGCATTTGCATCAAGAGTTTCATAACTTACCATATCCATTAATTGAAATTTATTATTTGCTTTTGAAATAATTTGTCCAAGCTTTCTTACAATATCAACAATTTCAACCTTATCTGTATGGTGAAAATTGACACTTCTCTCTGATTTTTCGTTTAATCCCTGAATAAAAAATTTTAATTTGCTATGAGAGTGAGTTCCAACAACAATAACTTCTTTTCTTAGAACTCTGACTGGCTCGCCGTTGTAGATGAAGCAAGTTCCTCGTTCGAGTTCTTGAGCTGTTGGCATTTCATGTACGAATTAAAATTTGTATTTTTCAGAATAATTAGTTTGTCATTTACGTTTTAATTTTTTTCTTTTATGACTCTATGATATTCTTTATTAAAGCAATCGTCGCACATTCCATCATGCCAGTCTTTATTATGGGCTGAAATTTTCCTCTTGCATTTTTTGCAGTTATAATTCATTTCCTCGTCATGCTTCATATGAAAAGTTCTCATCTTTTCTTTAATATCTTTTGGACTCATTGTTTCAGCAAAATAGCCTTCTTCCCAAAAATCATCTTCCATACTATCTTTACCTTTTTCCTTACTCATCTTAACCCATAAGCCTTATTTGTTTTTCATTAAAACTATTTTTACTTAACCTTTCAATTCTATCACAAAAAATTATGCCTCCAATTTGCTTATCACCTATTACCTTTATTATATCGCCTTCATTAATACATTTAGCCAGCTCAAATTCATCTTTCTTATGCTCTGGAACAACAATATCATATTCAGACTTTCTTGTTTTTATCGTGAGTATAAAACTTCCTTTCTTACTTATTCTTTTTTTAATGACTATTCCAGCTATTTTGAGTTTTTTCTTCCATTTTTCTCTTAAAACCTCTTTTTCCAGCAATCTTAAGAGCCTGTCGTCAAAGTTTTGGTTAAGCATTTTTTAACTGTTTATTATATTATTTTTTCAAGTTCTTCTTTTATATCTTTAGGGATTAACGCAACCTTAAACATTCTGCCAGAATATGGCATTTTTCCAACTGTTAGCAGTCCATATAACCGCAGAATCCCGATGCTAGATGCGGGTTGCTCGTTATTCCACCAATAAGGTAGTTCATCATCAAATTCTTTAAGCTCGCCATAGCGGATATATCCACCATTTTTTAATATTAATTTAAGTGCATCCTTGGATTTATCAGGCAATTCTGCAAGTATTGAAGATAAGTTTATATTTAAATGCTCTGCAATATATTTTACCTTCTCTTCTTTTCTTCCTTTTGTGGAGATGGAAAGAGCATTACACATTCCATCAACCCATTGAAAGGGATATTTATTAATAACTGCAGTAAGCTTGGAATTTGGTGAAAGGAGTATATTTT
>CAZGEW010000014.1:18747-21522 GCA_964524225.1 uncultured Methanosarcinales archaeon
AATGCCTTTCTTATTGTAAACCTCCATGAATATGTCAGGATCAAGAATCATAGGTGAATTATATATTACCATTGCGCCTGCAAACATATATATCTCGCCGAAAGGGAATATTCTTCCTCGAATTAGCGTATTTGCCTGTATTGAGGGGTTATTAAGAAGCAATTTTATGTTATAGAGTTTGGATGTTTTTCTATCTTTTATTTTAAGGTTAGTTTTGTTTTTGGAGAGCACTATAAATTCTGATGCAACAATATTTTTCATATCCAGCATTTTTTGTTTTATTTGCCCATCAAGCTCTGGATTGTCCTCAATATATTCTTCAACAACTCTTTTGCCTGTTCCGGGAAGTGTTTTCTCCAGAATCAACCAATCAACAAAATTTTTTACATGAGTTCTCTCATCAAGCCCCTCAATATCATAAGGAAACTCCTCAAAAAACTTATCATAAAACTCTTCCATTTCACTGCCATACTTTTTAGCAGCATAATTAAACAATTCGGTTAAAATATTTTCTTCATTTATCATTTGTTAACCTCGACACGAACTCTTATCTTTCTTGGCATTTCAGTTTGTTTAAATATATTTTGTTGTTTCATTTTTATTTGATATTTCTCTTCTTTTTTTATTTCTATTTGTTTTTTCAAATGCTGATTCAATGTTTCTTGCCTCTATCACTTCTGCTTCTTTTATTACATTTTGGTTATTCCAAAAACAATATAACACGCCATACTTCAACTTGTTTCCCTTCATTTAGAAGCAAACAAGAATATTTATATATACTTTATGTAGATTTCTATTTATTTATCTACATAAATAAAGAGTTTGTTTAAGATGAAAAATAAACCAAATTATTATTTTATTGCGGTTTCAACTAGAGAAAATTTAGAATTATGCATTAAGTACGGTTTGGCAGGTTTCACCAATAGCAAAAATGGTGCATGGGCTTTTGTAGATATTCGAGAAGGAGATTTTATTAGCTTCCTATATGGTGCTAGAGCCTATAATCTATATAAGGTAGAGAAAAAGTCCGCAATTGAAAATGCTGAAAATTTGCCACCTTGGACAAATATAACTTTTAAAGTCTCTGGAAAAACTTATTATTTTCCTTTTAGGCTCGAATTAAACCTTATCCGAGAATTTAATGAACCTATCGTAAGGTTGGAATTTGCATATATTGCCGAGAATCTTTTATTACGAGGAGGGTACGCAAAAACCCATTTCCAAGCTGACCAAACAACATTACAAAATGTTTCATCAATGGGAAAAAAGTTTGAAGGAAATGTAGAAAGAATAAAGTATACCCATATCACACAATTTAATCCGAATTTGACATTTGATAAAAACCAAGTGAAAATACCTTATATTTATAAATTAGAAGAATTATTTTTACAATCAATAATTAAACACAAATTATATAATCAATCAAATTTGATTAAATTTCTTAAAGATACAAACTTTGATGAAGTGCTAAATCTGAATCTTGAAGTGCTTAGTGAGAAAGCTTTAATGCAAGGTCTCGTAGATATATTACTAAAAGAGTCTGTACCAATTGGTACTTCAAAACAAATCATTATAGAAATAAAAACCAATAAGGCATCATTAAAAGATGTAAAACAAGTAGAAAATTATGTCAAAGAGTTAGGTAATGAATGTCTTGGGGGCGTCCTTATAGCAAAAGATTTTCAAAAAAAACTATTTCCAAATAATTCCAATATTAAATTAATAAAATACAGCTTTGAAAATGTTGATAAGGGAATTTATGCTTTTGAAGATTTGGTTGGGAGTTTAAATTTATTGGTTATAACTTAATCTTATTTTTGTTTCTGAATCTTGTAACTCGTTACCAGATTCCGTAACTTAATATTAAATATCACCTATCTTAGTCCTACAAGATCCAATGTATTTATTGGATTTTAGATTTACAAATTTGAATTCCAAGCAAAAAACATACGCAAAGATCTATAATGAGGATTGCTTTGAAATTTTCCCAAAAATCCCTTCTGAATCAGTAGATTTAGTCTTTGCCGATCCACCTTACAATATGTCTAAAAAGAAAGGTCTGGGATGGAAGTATAGTAAACATATTACAATGCAAGAAGAATGGGATATATTTTCTAAAGATGAGTATTTTCAGTTTAATCAAAAATGGATTAAAGAATGTTTAAGAATTTTGAAGCATGGCGGCAGCTTATGGGTTTGCGGCTCTTTTCATAATATATACCAAGTAGGTTTTATTTTACAGCATATAGAAGATATTAAGATAAATAATAGTATAATTTGGTTTAAACCAAATGCCCAACCAAATATCACGTGTAGGTTTTTCACTGAAAGTACAGAGCATTTGATATGGGCATCTAAAAATGGAAATGGCAAGAAATGGAAATTTAATTATGAAGCAACTAAAAATTTGATCGAAGATAGGTTAAATCCAAAAGGAAAGCAAACCAGAAATGTATGGGCAATCCCATTAACACCAAAAGAGGAAAGATGGGCTGGAAATCATCCAACCCAAAAACCTATCGAATTGTTGAGGAGAATAATTTTAGCGTGTACTGATGAGGGGGATACAGTTTTAGACCCATTTTTAGGCTCTGGAACAACTTCTGTTGTTGCTAAAATGTTAAAGAGAAATTCTATTGGCATTGATAAGGAAAGAAAATATTTAGACATAATCAGAAAACGTTTAAATCCGCCTCAAAGAAAGATTAATGAAGAGACACTAATGGAAGTTTCTTCTGATTGATTCATGAAATTTCTGGTGTTTACCAAAAACGG
>CAZGEW010000015.1:0-21190 GCA_964524225.1 uncultured Methanosarcinales archaeon
ATGTTCCAGGCATTGTTGAAGGCGCTGCAACTGGAAGAGGCAGAGGAAAAGAAGTCTTAGCATGTGCGCAAAGCGCTGATTTAGTTATTATTTTGCTTGATGTTTTCCATCCAGAACATTTGGAAGTTGTCAAAAAAGAGATTTATGAAACTGGATTAAGGATTAATCAAAAATCAACATTAGTTAAAATAACTAAAAAAATAAGAGGGGGGATTGATATTGGCACAACAGTAAAATTAACAAAACTAAATGAAGAAACAATAAAAGGAATTTTGAAAGAATTTAGGTTAGATAATAGCAGTATTGTAATAAGGGAAGACATAACTGATGACCAATTAATTGATGCTATTGAAGGCAACAGAAAATATGTTCCTGCAATAATAGTGCTAAACATGATAGACATGATAAGCCAAAAAGAACTTGAAAAAATTAAATCAATTTTAAATCCTGATATTTGCATTTCTGCTGAAAAAAGAATTAATACAGAACAGTTAAAAGAATTAATATACAAAAAACTCGAATTTATTCGAGTTTTTTGCAAAGAAGTTGGCAAAAAAGCTGACATGAATGTTCCCTTAATAATGAGGAAAGGCAACACTTTAAGGGATGTTTGTATAAAATTGCATAAAGATTTTGTCTCTAGGTTTAGGTTTGCTAGAGTCTGGGGAAAATCAGCTAGATTCCCAGGAATGATTATAAGAAAGCCTGAGCATGTTGTTGAGGATAATGATATTGTAGAGATTCATTTGAGCTAATTGTTGGGATAAATTTTTAAACTAGAAAAAAATACATATTGATATGGCAATCAAAAATCAGCTTAAGACTGTTGTACTGCTAGCATTACTTACAGCTCTATTCTTATGGATAGGTAGCTTTTTTGGAAAAGTTGGATTGATATTTGCGGCAATATTTGTCGGATTGATGAATTTTGTTTCATATTGGTTCTCGGATAAAATAGTGCTTTGGATGTATAGGGCAAAAGAGGCAAAGCAAAGCGAGTATCCTAAATTGTATAAAGTTGTGAAGGAGGTTTCTAAATTAAGCGGCTTGCCAATGCCTAAAGTTTATGTGATTCCAAGTGAACAAAGCAATGCCTTTGCTTGTGGTAGAGGCCCTAAACACTCAGCTGTAGCATGTACCGAAGGTATATTAAAATTAATGACAGAAGAAGAACTTAAAGGTGTTCTCGCTCACGAATTCGCTCATATCAAGAACAGAGATACTTTAACATCTACAGTTGCAGGCACAATTGCAGGAATTATCTCCTATATAGCCAATATGTTTATGTGGAGTGCGATGTTTGGTGGAAGAGACGATGATAGCAGAGGGAATGCAATCAGTTTGCTGGTTCTAGCGATAATTACCCCTATTATTGCCTCATTGATACAATTGGCAATTTCAAGAAGTAGGGAATACCAAGCAGATGAAAGCGGCGCTAGAATAGTAAAAAACCCTCTAGGTTTAGCTTCAGCATTAGAAAAGCTTGAAGAGGATGTTAAGAGGCATCCTATGAGGTTTGGAAGCCCAGCTACTGCACACTTATTCATTTCTAATCCTTTTAGGTCAGGCGGTTTTATTACGTTATTCCTAACACATCCGCCTACTCAGTTAAGGGTAAAAAGACTAAAAGAAATGAAAATAAATTAAAAAATCCTTAATCTTTCTTGCTTTTCTTCTTGTGCATTTCTTCCAATTCGTCTAGAATTTCTTTTGTGCTTCTATCCCTGTGCTTGTAGGCTTCTTCTATCTCTTCTTTAGTTTGCTCTTCATTAACTTTAGCTTTCTTTTCTTTTTTAGTTTTTTTCTCCGTCTTTATTTCAATTATCTCGCTTTGTCTCTTCAATTTCCAACTGTAAGCCTTGCCGGCAACACCTAAACCTAAAAATGTAATACCTAAAGTTATTATAAAACTGTTGTAAGTCCTCAATAACATAAGCAAAATAACACTTAAAATAGCCTTAGGATCAAATCCGATTGTATTTTGAAAAAAAATCCCAAGCAATGATGTTGTATCTATCCCAACAAACTTGTCATAAGCCAAAATTGCAAAATAAGGTAGCATTATCAAAATCCCTAAGTTTAATGAAATTCCGCTTAATGTAACTAAAAATGATCTTGTATCCCTTATTAATAAATGCAATATCGCTGCTAAAATTGCCAATACTATGAAATATATAATTTTGTTATTGTTAAGGTAATTTATTGTTTGGTAGTAATTTTTAAATATCCCGACATTAGGCAGTTCTGTTTGCTGGCCTTCAAATGGACTTCCTATAACACCAAAGAAAAATTCTTTGTCATTTATTTTTCCCGCTTTATAATCTTTGCACAAAGCTCCAATTTTGCTGAAATCCGGCAATAAATAACTTTTTCCGCTTAATTCATCGCAAGATCTTTCAATTTCTCCAGATTCAATCTGCTCGCAAGTTTCCCTTACTTGCTCTTCATTATCAACTTTTATGCCCTTTTCCTTAAAGGCTCTGTAATTGTCGCAATTTTCTCTCATCGAGTCAAGTATGCTTTTATTGGTGCAGAGCTGGTTTATTGTTACTAAATCTTGTTCTTGATCTAATGAAGAGCAAGTTTCTGCCAGTTTAACAACTACCTGCTTTTGTGCATCAGGGCTTGCATATTCGAAAATATCCCCAAAAACGCCTTTGATTAAAGTAGGCACATCCAGAGCAACTGATGAGAAAATCAAGGTTATGAGAAGCAAAATAAGTAGGTTTTTTATTATCCAGATAAAAAATTTCCTGAACATTCATTAAAAAATAAAAATATTAGAATATAAAGATTTCTGATTTTAATTTTCCCTATACTCTCCCTCAACGACATCCTTTATCTGCTTTGATTTAATTGGGCCAATTTTTTCAACTTCTTGTAATTCTTCTTTGCTTGCATTTGCTATATTTTTTATTGTTTTGAAGCGCCTTAATAATGGCTTTGCTAATGTTAAATTTATGCCTGGCAAAGAGCTCACAACATACTCCTGTTGCTCTTTAAGAGTTAAGGGCTTCTTGTCTGCATGCAAGCTAAAATCTCTTGGGTTTTCTTCCTGCTCTCTTTTGGTGATTATCTGGAGCAAGGCTGCTGTTTCCTTAAAATCTCTCGTATGCACTATTGGAATTCCATAACTTACTGCAATTGTCGCTAACATTCCTAATATAGAGTTGCGATGAATATTCCTAACACCATAAACATCCTGTACACCTTCAATTACAATTAATGGCTTTTCAAAATTATTCTTTAGATTTTTGACTTGTTGCAATAACCTTCCATCTATAATTGAATTAACAAAGTCCTCGACTGTTTTGATTTCTATGCCACATCTAGCAGAAACAACATAATCTGCATACTCAAGCTTTTCTAAATTTACAATAACATTATTCTCGACAAGCTCTTTTACTACACCGCCTCCCTTCTCTCTGTAATCGGCAAAAATTTTTATTTTATTTTCAATAAATTTTGTTATTGGCACCACCTTATCATTTAAAGAAAAGTTAAGTTTTTTCCTTATATTTGCTAAATTTTGATACATCTTCTTTTCTTTATGATGGGATACCCATTGATATGCTTCGTCTCTAGTTCCTTTTACCATCAAAATTATTACCCTGCCCTTTTCTTGTCTACCGGTTCTGCCTCTTCTTTGTATGCTTCTTATTGCGCTTGGTATTGGCTCATAGAAAATTACTACATCAACCTTGGGTATATCTAAGCCTTCTTCTCCTATCGATGTAGCTACAAGGACATTAAACAATCCATTTCTGAAATCTTCAAGCATTTGCTTCTGCTCTTTTTGGCTTAGTCCAGTTTCACCTTTTTTCTGCTGACCTACAAAAATTTTAGCCTTTACATTTGGGATTTTGTTTAGCTTCTCAATAATATCTAAAGCGTTGTCCCTATATTGATTAAAGACGATAATCTTGATATTCTGATTGCTTTTAATTTCAAGCTCAACAATATTTTGCAATTCTATAAGCTTAGGATGCTCTACTTTTTCCTCATACAGAATCCTAGATTTTATCATTGCTGACTTAAAATTTGTATCTTGCATGACCGACCTTATCGCTTTGGTTTTCGATACTCTTGACTCTATAAGCAATTTTTCAAAGTACTTGTGTAATGCTGCAATACCCTGTGTTTCTAGCAGCTCTAAAGCGTGATATATTTTCATGACCTCGGCTAGCATGGAGATTGAATTTAACACAACAAAGTCTTTTTCACCATGCGATATTCTGCTTCTGAGCTCAGCTTGCAGTCGTAACAAATCCGATTTAGTAACATATTTCAAGTCAGCCATTCTGAGTATGCCCCATTTTTTTAATTTCTCAAATCTCTCATTTAAGAATATTAGCAACAACCTTTGTATATCAGTAAAAACCTTGGGCAATTCCACCTTAACCCAGTCTATCTGAATTTCTTGTATATATGGTTTAACATCTGGATCATCGAAAGTCCTAACTTCTATGTCTTCTATGAAAAGATTTTTGCATACCTCCTGTATCTTTTCCATATCGCTTCCAGGTGATGCTGTCAAAGCAATTATCCTTGGAAATCTTGAAAGTTTCATAAATTGCCTTGCAACAAATACATAAGCGTAGTTACCTACTGCTCTATGAGCTTCATCTACGCCAAGCAAACATACCTCTCCAAGATTGATACTGTTACTTATTATGTCATTTTCTAATCCCTGTGGTGTTGAAAATACTATCTTTGCTGTTTTCCATAGCTCTGCCCTTTTAGCTGGGCTTACCATTCCTGTAAAGAGTGCCATTTCATCTTCATTTATTTCGAAGTGCTCTTTAAAGACATTCATATACTGCTCAATTAAAGGTCTTGTAGGCCCAATAAAAAGCACTTTAGAATTTGGATATTGCTTTAGCCTTTGAGCGGCGAGCATCAAAAAAATATTAGTTTTACCCATGCCAGTTGGCAATACAACTAATGTATTCTTTTCAGCAGCTTTGGCAAAAATAGTCTGCTGATACAACCTTGGCTCAAAATTCTTAATCATAAAAAAGTGTAATCATTAGAAATATTTAAATATAAGTGTTTTGATGATTAATTGAATTATCACTTTTGGTGAATTTATGTTTTATTAAAAATTTATTTTTCAATCTCAACAATTAAATCACCTTTCTTAACACCAGAAGCTGGCCAATAAGAAATTATTTTTGTTTCATCTTTCATTATGAATTCCCTTGTTACAGGTTGCTCACCTTTTAGCTTATAATTAATGTCTGGAAATGGACCTTTTACATCTAAGCCCGCGAAATATATTGAGTTATCCCTAAATTTAAAGTTAATTTTTACCTTATCGCCAATCTTTGCCTTTATAGTGCTTGGATAAAAGCCATTATCGTCAGCTTCTATAGTAAATTCTTTTGTACTAGCCTCAGTTATGGCAGATTCTGGAATATAATCAGATTCAACATTAATAGTTATGCTCTGCCTAGATATTGGGCTCAATGAAGAATGGTCACTCTTGACAAGTTCAGCAACAATTGTATGCTTTCCGGATGTTACCTTATCAAATGTCACTACAAAATCTGGGCCAACTTTTTTATCACTATCCAGCCATACATGGAAATGCCCTTCTCCTTCCTTGGTAGGCTTGCCAACAGGCACGATTTTAAAATTTTCAGCTTTTAATTCAACTGTTACTTTTGAGCCTTTAACCAACTCTTTATCTTTTGGTGAAACAATTATTATGTTTGGTTCTTCTCTTGGTTGTAATTCAGGTTCAATTATAATTTCTTCAGGCTCTTGTTGTTCTGATTCTGATAGTGGTGCACTAATAGTAGTACCATCTTTGTACTGTTGTTGAGCACATGCAAATATAAATGCTATTAAAGACATAATTATTGCAAAAACATATTCTTTATTCATCAATATCACCCATTTTCACCACTTCTCTAAAATCTTATGTCTTTTAAAATTTTATTGCCATATAGCTTATAGCTGAAAATTATACCTAAAATAAATAATGTTACAATAACGCTTCTGCTTCCATAATAAACCCCGATTAAATAACCAATCACAAAGCCTACAATAATCATTATATATGGGTACTGAATCTTGTTTTTTCTTTCATAAATTATTCTCCCAGCAAACATGCCAGAAAGGAATATTATAAAATAGCTTATAACTGCACTAGGCGCTGACAAAGATATTAGTATACCGATTATCATAAGAACAAAAAAGAAAAACTCCATCCAATTCTTGTAAAATTGAAACATGTTACTTTGGACCTGCCCAGATCTTTCTTTCAAAGCTTATGTAATACGTAAGCCAAAGCACAACTCCAACTAAAAGGGATATTATTAAAGATATTATTATTGGAATTGGCAATATAATAAGTATAGTTGCAACCAAAATTGCAGGTGTAACAAAAGCGTAAAGCATTCTACTGCCAAAATATATCTTACTTCCATCCAATGGGGGAATTGGAAGCATACTTGTTATTGCATAAATAACATTGAATTTTATTGCTTTGTATATCAAAAGATTTACAGAAAATATACTAAGCATCTTTAATATGATAATCAGCATTAGTGTAAAAAGTGGCCCTGCTAAAGCTACCATAGCTTGCCCAAAATAGTTTATACCATATCTGAACCAACCTAAACGAGAGCCTGCAAGGTGGTGTATAATGAAGCCTCCTGGTACAATAAGCCATATGTTACCGTTGCTCACAAATGCCAAAATTAAGGCTATTAATAAGCCAAATGACCACATCCTATATTCTATGCGGTAACCTATTGCTAACCCCCAAAGCCTTTGCCCTGCGTCATGAATAAGAATTGATAATGTAACTATCAATACGGCATTGAACAAATTGTATAGCCCAACACTCCAATCAAATATTGTTGTGCCCCACTCCTTAAAAGAAATAATGAATGCAATCACAAAAATAGAGATTAGCAAGCCTCGCAATTCATGAGTTGTAAATTTATAATACCTGTTTACCTTATCGAGCATGTCAATTAATTCTGCCATAGCTAATCAATTAGAAATAAAGTATATAAATATATTGGTGACTAAATCTTCTTTACTATACCCTTATTGACAGAAAAACTATGATTACAATAAACACACTTCTTCTTTTTTCCTACAATATATATTTCTTTACTTCGGTATTTCATCTGATTCTTACATTTTGGGCATTGTAAAAGTAACATTTTTATTTATTGCCTTCATTGACGCCATGCACAATTTCCTCAACTTTCTTATCAACCATCTTTTCCATCTCAGGGGTCAATTTTATACCTTTGCTTTTCTTTTTTTCTTTTTTTATTGAAGCCGTTTTATTAATACCATCTGCTTTATCTTGCACTGTAACTTGTGGTTCTTCAGTGCTAGTTGCTTGGTTTTCTTCTTTAACTTCTTCATTTACTATCTCTAATTGATTGGCCGTATCTTTTTCGATAATAGTGATCTGCTGTTTCTGAACTTCACCTTTTGGTTTAGCATCATAAACATCTAATGGAACTTCAAATTCTTCTCCTGATTCGTCCAGAGCTTCAATCTCTTTTCTTATTTTCTCATCCTGCTTCTTTAATTCTTCTGCTCTTAGGCGCTGCTCTTCCTTTATTCTTTCTATCTCTTCTTCTTTTTCTTTTATGGTTTTGGCTATGCTCTCAAAGTCTTGAAGCTTTTCCTTGAGTTTTTCTTCAGTAAGATCAAAATACTTAAAGAATTTGTCAGTTAGCTTTATCATATTAGTCCTTCCATGTTTTTGCCTTGTTATGTAACCAGAGCTTTCTAATTCATCAAGGTGCTCGTAAGCCTTATTTGTCCTTATCTTGATTAAGTCAGATTGAAGTATCGGGTACTTAAAGGCTATAACTGCAAGCGTCTCAAGCACAGTTTTTGGTAATTCTGTCTCTGTTATAATCTTTTTTACTATTGGTATGAAATGATCCCTTACTGTAAATTTCCAGTAATCGCCTTCTTCAACAAGCATTAAGGAAGATTGCTTTGCATCGTATTCACTTTTCAATTCATTTAAGGCTGCAAGGACATCTTCTTTTGTTGAGCGGCATAGCCTGCTTATATTGTCTAGGCTAATCTTGTGACCAGCAGAGAACAAAACAGCTTCTACCTTACTTTTTACACTTGGTTTTTTTGTGTCTTTATTCATACTAAATACTCATACTAAACTGTAAACTTCTTCCTCTTTTTTAATTTTATTTTCTTTGATAAGCTTTTCAACAAAGATTTCGAGCTCTTTTTTATCAACTCCGGTAACTTGAGAAAGCTGATCAAGTGATAGTTTGCTTACCTTTAAGCATATCATTATTGAGTTATGTAATATTGCATTCAAATTATGCTTCAGAAAATCATTTTCAGCCTTAAGTTGTTTTACAACCATGTCAACATTATGCAGTCTTGCCTGCAAATCATTAAAGAAATTGGAAAGTTCGTTACTTGACATAATTAATTGCTCAGGCTTAATAACCTCAATTGAAGAGGGCATATACTCAAAGCAAAAGCCAATTAACTTTTTTATGCCTTTCACAACTAAATCAAGCTCTACAAATTTGCTCCAGAGCTTTCCTTGCTCTTTTGCTTCAGAATATTCTTCATTTAAAACGACAAGCTCAGAGTCTTCCTTGATGTGCTCAATATACTGCTTAAGAGCATCTTCAACATACTCTTTAGGTTTTCCAAGTACCTCTATTATAGTCCTGCATCTGATGTGTGCGCTTGCGTCTTGTTTTTCTGGCTTTTCCATCGAGCTTTTATAATTAGAAGTATTTATAAAGGTTTTCGGCTTATTTCGGTAGATGAGAAAAATCATACACTTGTTGGTTCCAAAGGAAAAGAGATTTTTTGATATGCTTTCAGATTGCTCAGGCAATATCCTTAATAGCATAATGGAATTAGCTAATTTGATAACTGATTACCACAAATACGAGATAACTGAAAGAAAAATTAAAGCCAGAAATATAAGGTATATTGAGAATAAAATAGATGAGCTAACTCGTGGCATAATGAGAGATTTGGAGCAAAATATTAGAACACCTATCGACAAAAAGGACATAGAAAGGATTGCAACTTTTATTGATGACATCGCAGACTTAATTGATGCTGTAGCTTCTAGATTAATAATTTTTGGAATAGAGAGAATTGATGAGTACACAGAAAAATTAGTAAAAATTGCCAATAATGCTGTCAGCGAAGTTAATGATTGTATATTAAATTTAAGAAATCTTAAGAAGAAGGATATTAATACTACAAAAATAAGGGAATTGGAAAAAGAAGCTGGCAATCTTTATGATGAAGCTATAGCGGAATTATTCCATTTTTATAAGAATTCAATTGATATTATTAAGTATAAAGAAATTTATGAACTTTTGGAAAAAATTGTTGACAAATGTAAGGATATGGCCAATGTTATAGATATTGTGTTGATAAAGCATAACTAAATTATCTTTTCCAAACCAGAATTATATTTAACAATACAGACAATATCAGAATAAAAATAATTATAAGGTCTTTTGCCTTTTCATCGCTAGATTCATAAATAACCCTTTGTTCTTGAATTACAGAAGATGCTGCAATAGTTTTTTCATTCTTTGATTGAACAATCTTATATTGTTCTTCATTAGATGATGCCGATGATGTTTTACTAGATCTTTCTTTTTTTGCCTCATACTCTGTAATTTTTATATCTTTTTCGTCAATGTCATTACCTTCATTTATATCGTTACACCCTACACTAATCTCAGCAACAATCTTATATTTTCCTGGTTTTAAATCTGGAGAGTACTCACTTGAGGTTTTTTGTCTAGAGATTGGCTCTGATGCCCAAGGTTTATAAGTTTTGATTATTTTGCCATAAGCATCTTCTATCTCGGTAGTACCTGTTATATTAGTTGGAGGGCCATCTACTTTAGTCGCCCTCATACGCCATGTGAAATTTTCAGGTTTAAACTCGTCATCCTCTATAAGAATTTTAACTTCATAATCACAAGTATTTTCCTGCGCAAAAGTTACAATACAAAATAAAATCACAATTATAAAAATGACGATGAAACCTTTCATTAGCATAATTTTAACGCAACTTTATTTATTTTTATTTATTTTTTATGTGTCTCAAATACTTATTACTATTAGATAATGCTAACAAAAGTTTTAATACAGTAAGAAAAACTTTGTATACCTGAAAGGGTGTATCTTCGTGGGATTTTTAAAGTTCTTAAAGAGGGAAAAGAAAAGGGGCGATTTAGAAGAGTTAGACTTACCTCCTGCCCCGCCTCCTATTGAGGATTTTGAGAAATATATGGAATTGCCTGATTTCGGTGAAGAAAAGATTCCGGGGTTAAAAGAAGAGTTTCCAGAGTTTGATTTTGAAAAAAAAGGTGAGGATTTCTTGAACATTGGAATTGGTGAAATCAAGCCAGAGGTAAGTTTACCAGAAGAGGAAAAGTCATTGCCACCACAACTTAGCGAGCCATTTAAAGTTCCAGAAATGATGCCTTTACAACCTCTAACTGAAGTCAAAGAAGAACCGGTTATAGAAGAAATGGAAGAGACTACTCCTGAAATCACATCAGAAATTCCAAAAACAGAGCTTTACCAAGAAACTGGTGCAATGCCCTTTACGCAGCGAAAGGAACTTGTAGAGCAGGATGTCAAATCAATTTATGTAAAGGTTGATAACTTCAAGGCTACTTTAGGTATTATAAATATTGTTAGAAATGATTTGAAAAAATCAGATGATTTGTTTATGAAGTTAGAAAGCATAAAGGTTTCAAAAGACAAGAATTTTGATAGGATCAAGTTTTCCTTAGAAGATTTGCAAAAAAAGTTAATCTTTATTGATAAAACTTTATTTAAGGGTGAGTAAAATGAGGGAACAAAGAATAGGAACGCCTGTTTTTGTCAAGGTTGAAGAATATAAGGAGATTTTAGATGTATTAGATATGATAAGAGCTAAAGTTAAGGAGATAAGAGACACATTAGGAAATATAAAGGCACTAAGAAATGAAGAAGATGCAGAGATAACAGCATGGAACAATACTATAAATGACATAGAGAAGAAGATAGAGAGTATAGACAAGGTAATGTTCGAGCCATAACAAAATGGTAAAAAGTTTAAAAAATCAAAATGATGATGTGTTTTTTGTAAAGATAAGAGACCCTATCGAAGTTAGAAGAAACATTTTAGAAAATTTAAAAAACATACTTGAAATTCTGCAAAGGTTTGAGAAATTAAGGCATATAAGGCAGGGAAAGCTTGAAAATATGCAAAAGCTAAGTGTTTTGTTAAAACAAGCAAACAAGATGCTGGGAAATTTAAGAACAATGATGCCTCAGACAAATCTAAAGGCTATTGCACCAAAAGAGACTTTACAAGAGCGTAAAGTAACTGTGAAGAAGAAAGAAAGAAAAGAGAAAGTATCTGAAAAAATATCCAAAAAAGAAATGACAGATATTGAGAAACTAGAGGTACAGCTTAACGCAATTGAGAGTAAATTGAAAAGTTTAGGTTAATTTTCTATAACTTTTGTTTAAATCGCTTTCAGCAATATTTTTAAATAGGGTTCTTATCTTTAGTATTAAGCGGGGATGCCGGAGACTTGTTGAGTGCTTAGAATAAGGCTTGCAAGCCAGAATGGCCAATTTCCCAAAGGGAAGGTCAAACGGGATAGTGTTACGGCATTTAGATGCTGAACATCCAAACTCAAGTTTGTTGAGTAATGAAGCTCGAAGCTGATGAAGTACTTATGAGCCATCTATTGGCTTAGTGCCTACGCAGGTTCGAAACAATAGCGAAATTCCTGTTCCCCGCATTTATTCAACATTAAATTCTCTTTCTAATTCAGAAATTTCTGTGGTCTTCAGCTATATTCCTTATTATATTTCTAAAATCGGCTTCACTTTTATGAGTAATAGCTGTAAGATGCACACAAATTAGGGAAAGTCGTTTGATAATATTTCTGCCTTTACGCGATAGATCATCTTCGCCAGGTTTTGCCAAAAAAACTCATAGTAAAATCCTAAATCCAAAATTTATAGATCTTTCTAAAAATTTGTTCCCTTAAAAGGATACCTTTTAAAATAAACTGATTTTTTATTTATTTATGATAGAAATCTGTACTATTGGTGGTTACGACGAAGTCGGAAAAAACTCTACAGCAATAAGAATTGATGACGACGTTTATATTCTTGATTTAGGCATTCATCTTGAAAATTATATTAAATATACGCAAGATGAAGACATAGTGATTGCCGAGTCAGAAGAATTGATGCATGCAGGAGCTGTGCCAAACATTTCTGCAATTGATGACTGGAGAAATAAGATAAAGATGATATTGCCAACTCATGCACATCTTGACCATTTAGGAGCAATCCCGTACTTAGCAAACAATTTCAAAGCCCCAATTATGTGTACACCATTTACATCAGAGGTTCTAAAAGGTATACTAACAGAAGACAAAATAAAGCTGAATAATAAAATAAAAAAAATGTCGGCTAACTCAATTTTGCAAGTATCAAATAATGTTAAAATAGAATTTGTCCATGTGACACATTCTACACCACAAACTGTAGTAATAGCTTTGCATACAAAATACGGCACAATACTTTACGCAAACGATTTCAAATTTGATTTGTTCCCAACACTTGGAAAAAAGCCTAATTTCAAAAGATTGGAAGAATTAGGTAAACAAAAAATTCTTGCCTTGATTTGTGATTCAACTTATGCAGCTGATGCAAGAAAAATGCCCTCTGAGGCAATAGCAAAGCAGATGTTAAGAGAGGTTATGCTTAGTGTTAACTCAAAAAATAAGCATGTTGTAGTGACAACATTCTCCTCTCATATAGCAAGGTTAAAATCAATTTTAGAATTTGGGCAAAAAATGGGTAGAAAGATTGTATTTATGGGGCGCTCAATGGCTAAGTACATAAAAGCATCTGAAAACACAGGTATTGCAAATTTCACAAGCAAAGTAGAGGTTTTGAAGTATGGCAATCAAATAAAGAGAAAGCTCGAGAAAATTGCAAAAGAAAGAGGTAAATATTTAATGGTGGTCACAGGGCACCAAGGTGAACCTAAATCTGTCCTTGCAAAAATGATGAATGGTGAGCTTAAATTCAGCTTCTTACCAGAAGACCATATAATATTTTCCTGCAGAACAATACCCACCCCCACAAATATTGAGAATAGGCAAAAAATCGAAGAAAAATTAAGACATTTTAATATTAGGATTTTTAAGGATGTTCATCAAAGCGGTCATGCAGCGCGAGAAGATTTGAGGGAACTAATAAATATTGTTAAGCCAATGCATATAATTCCAGCACATGGCAATTCAGAAATGACTAATGCATTGGCTGATTTGGCAGTTGAAATAGGCTATAAAAAAGCTCAAAATGTACACATCATGCAAAATGGTGGAAGAATAAAGTTATAAACACGAAAGTAAGATAATAGAAAGGTATAAAAATGTGGTAGTTTTATATCATAGATTCAACACACCATAATAATTAATGGCTTAGAGTTTTTATTGTTAAAGTAGGAAAAATGAAAGTATTGCTTGTTAACTGCCCAATAAGGGAGAGAGCACCTCCTTATACTTTGAATCTTGGTTTAGGGTACCTAACTGCTGTTCTGAGAAAGGCTAACCATGAAGTCGAAATGTTGGATATTAATGGTTATCGTTATGATAGAGATCAAGTGGAGGAGAATATAAAAGAACTGAATTTTGATATGGTGTGTACTGGCGGTATCATTACAATGTATAAATATCTAAAGTTTCTTACTGCAGCTCTTAAGAAATATCACCCAGAAAAACCTATCGTTTTAGGTGGTAACATAGCAGATGAAATCCCCCACCTTCTCTTTAAGCATACAAAAGCTGATGTCCTTATGCTTGGTGAAACTGAAGTGACTATTTGCGAGCTTGCTGATGCTCTTGAAAAGAATACACCAATAAAAAATGTTGATGGGTTGGCTTATATGGAAAATGGAAGCATAACTTACACTGCAACAAGAGAATTAATAGATAATATCGATTCTATACCTTTCCCAGAATATGATTTATTCCCAGTTGAAACTTACATGGCAAATTATAAAGAGATTTCAAAAAATTACAGAGTTATACCAATGATTATTACAAGAGGGTGCCCTTTTGTTTGTAAGTTTTGCTATCATTCATTTATGAATAAAAAGGCAAGATTTAGGAGCGCTGATAACATAATTGCCGAGATGAAAATTATGAAGGAAAAATATAAGATAAATGGAATACAGTTTTATGATGATTTATTTTTACTAAATAGGAAAATAGTTGAAGAGCTGTGTGAAAAAATGATAGGAGAGAAATTAAATTTAAAATGGCATTGTCTCACAAGACTGGAATTTATTGATGAAAAATTAATTTTGAAAATGAGGAAAGCAGGTTGTTTTTCAATATCCTACGGAATTGAGAGCGGAAGTCAAACGATACTAGATAATATGAAAAAAGGTATAAATATACAGAAAGCAAAAGAACTATATAAAAGAATCAAAAGTTTAGGCTTAAAATCAGCTGGAACTTTGATGGTAGGTTACCCTGGTGAAAATATGAAAACTATAAGAGAAAGTGTTGATTTTTGTAAGGAAGTAGGATTGCCTGCGCAATTTTTCTTTGCAACACCTTTTCCAGGAACGCCTTTATGGGAGGAATGGAAACATAAAATTAAGAATGAAGATGAATATGTTGAAAAGCTTACGGATGTTTCTGATTTAATTATTAATATGACAGATTTTACAGATGAAGAGCTTATTAATATAAGGGATAGTATAGAACGTGAACTAAGGTTTTACTGCTATTCTAGACCATGGATTCTAGCAAGATTGATTAAAGAATACTATGAATGGTGGGGATTTAAGCATACTGTAAGAGGTGTTTTGAGAAAGTTATATAGTTTGTTACCATTTACAAGAATCCCGCATCCCAGCTATTCAAGAAGAAATTCAGAAAATAACAATCTAAAAAATGTTGAAATGCAGCCACAATAAATAATAAATCTTTTTCAACACTAAAGGCTTATTTTTTTTGAAAGAATTGATTTAATATATTTAGAAATCTCCCTGTTGATTTTCCATCAATTGCGTAATAATAATCTCTAATAAACTTTTTTCTAATGCCTCTCATTTTTCTTATAGTTGATTGGCTGTACAAACTTTTTGCAATGGCGTCTTTGAGCTCGAGTTCATTTTTGGCATGCAGAAATGCTTTGCCCCTCAAACGGCCAAAAAAATCATAATTTTCAACAAGATTTACCTGGATAACTGGCTTGTCCATCATCAAAGCTTCTAGCATTACTGTTGAGCTAACAGAAAGCAGGAGATCGGAGCTATACAATAGTTCATACAGGTCAATTTCCTTAGTAACTAAAGCTTTAAATTTCATATCTCGCAACACACTAACATAAAAGTCTTTATTATCATTTGGATGTAATTTTATAACTAGTGCTAAATTTCTAAAGTTTTTTAAACATGATGTAATGGCTTGAAGCGTGAGTCGTGATTCAGAAAGATTTTTTAGAGGTTGAGACGCAAAAACCACCAATTTTTTATTAAAATTTATCCCTAATTTATTGAACATCTCTTTTTTCAAATAAGTTTTTCTCTGCTCGAAGAGAATATCTGTGCGAGGCTGACCAGTTACAGCAATATGCTCTGCACTGTATCTTCCATTGTTTATCAACAATTCCTTGAATTTTCTTCCATAAACTGCAGTTTTATCTGCCAAATAACATTCAAGTTCTTTGTCCTTGCTGTATAAATCATCTTTGCTGTATGAGTAAGAGATGTGCATTGGATGGATAACTCCGTGCTGCAATGCCAAAGAAGGAACATTGCTAAGCTTCGCTCCGAAAACTAAAAATCTGGAAGTGCCATTTTCATCAATTGCTATGACTCCGTCAATGTTGTATCTGCCAATAATCTTCCTGGCAATTTCCAAATTTCTTGCAGCTCCAATAAATGAATCAACTTCATTTAAAAAATAAGATTTCAGCTTTGGTTTAAGGATCGAGAATAAGTTTACATTGTCGCAGGTCAAAAATTTACTTAAGTTACCTGATATCTCAAGCCTTTTCCACTCTTTTCTTAATTTTGACCCAAGTGAAGCTAGTTTTCTTCTAATGTTCAAATCAAAGAAGCAATCAAAAATGAAATAGTCATAGGGCATAAAAGGCTTTTTTTTGAATTTGATTCCTTTCCAAGCAGCACTAGCGTTAATGGCAACATCCAAAGGAAGGATATTGTATTTTTTACATCTCGTAAGTTCTCTTAGAATAGTATAGGAATTTGCATCGCCTTTAATATCTGAAGCGATAGTTGTCCACAAGTGCGATTGTGTAAATAATAAAATATTTTTCTTGCCTGTTTTAACATTGATTCCGAAAGACCTCACGAAACCTTGAAAAGTCCGAATGAGCCTTGGAAAATTTTTTGAAACAATTTCGATTTTTTTATTGAAACCCCCTCTCAAAGAAAAACTATCGAAGTTTTTGAAAGAAAGTGAAGTTCTTGTGTTTCTTATTGCTTCTTTCACTATTGCTGCAAATTCTTCGTCACGGCTTATAATCATAAAATTCTGAACTTTTTGATCTATGGTTAGGCTTTTTATGGTTAACACATCTTTCATAACCCTCACGAAATGTTCATACAATCCCTGCCTAACAAACCACCACAAAGAGCAGCCATCATATTCTAAAATTTTGATCAGTGATTTATTGTCATATATGGTGAAATGAGGAAATGATTTAATCAATTCCAGAAGATACCTTCTTACTGGGTTAAAATCAATTTTTTTTAAATAATCACTAATCAAAATGTATTTTGCTTTAATCCCGCTGAAATAAAGTTCAAAAGACTTGTCCCACAGCACAAAAGTTAATTTTTCCAATTTAAGAGATTTGTTCCTAACCAGTCTTTTTGCACTTATAAGATCGTCATTATTCCTAACGAATACATAAGTTAATTCATACATTACACAAACAAAATTACACTTTTTTATAAAACTTACTGAGATCCTCAACTTGAAGCACACATAGTTGCTCTAGTCCATTAAAGAAAGCCCGGCATCATACACAATATCAAAGAATTAATCAGAAGGAACACAAAAGCATAATAATTTATATAAAGAAAATAATTAAGACAAAATAAGGTGATCAAAAATGCACAAAGGCAATAGCATTGTTACAATCATTCCTGCAAGAAGCGGAAGCAAGTCGCTTCATAAAAAAAATATAAGACTGCTTGGCAACAGACCGCTCATTGCATATTCTATAGAATATTCATTAAAATGCAAGATTGTCGACAGGACAATTGTTTCAACTGACGACAAGGAAACAGCACAAATTGCCAAGCGCTATGGTGCTGAGGTGCCATTTTTTAGGCCAAAAAAATATGCCCAAGATACGTCAAGAGACTTTTCTTTTATGATGCATAGTGCGCTATGGCTTAAGAAGAATGAAAATTTTGTACCAAATTTCCTAGTGCTCTTAAGGCCGACATCTCCGTTCAGGCCAAAAGGCTTGATTGAAAGAGGAATTTCCATGCTTATAGAAACCAAGAATGCTGATTCTATTCGTTCAGTTGCATTATGTGATGAGCATCCATATAAAATGTGGAAAGTGCAAGGCAATTTTATGAAGCCCCTTGCTGGAAAAAATATTTATGAGCCCTATAATCTTCCAAGGCAGCTTCTTCCAAAGATTTACTATCAAACTGGGGACCTTGAAATCGTAAGGTCTTCAACATTATTCAAAAAGCGGTCTGTTTCGGGTGATAATATTATCCCATTAATTATAGACAAGAAAAAGATGATTGATATAGATGATCTGAAGGACTTTGAAAAAGCAGAAAGTAAAACCAAGAAAAGCTAAAATGAAAATACTAGTTGCAGGGATTGGCTCTATCGGAAGAAGGCACGTTCATAATCTTCTTAGCCTTGGATATAAAGACATTCTGCTTTACAGAACTGGAAAGCATACAATTGAGGATGATGAAAAAATAAAGAATCTTAAAACTTTTTGTGATTTGAATAAAGCACTTGCTTTAAATCCTGATGTTGCTTTTATTACAAATCCTACATCATTGCATGTATCTGTTGCAATAAAATGTGCACAAAAAGGCTGTGACTTGTTTATGGAAAAACCTATCTCTAACAGCCTTCAAGGGCTTAACCAATTAATAAAAATTGTCAAAAGCAAAAAGCTGGTAACGCTTATGGGCTGCCAATTCAGATTCCATCCATTAATACAAAAAATAAAAGAAATGATAACAGAAAAAAAGCTCGGTAGGGTTGTTTATGCACGGGCTGAAATGAGCGAATATTTGCCTGACTGGCATCCTTGGGAAAATTACAAGATAGGATATTCTGCAAGAAAAGACCTTGGCGGGGGGGTTGTTTTAACACAAATTCATCCAATCGATTACTTGTATTGGTTTTTTGGAAAGGTTGAAGAAGTAAAATCAATTTATGCCAGTGCAAGTGATTTGCAACTTGAAGTTGAAGATGTTGCGGAAATAGTATTAAAATTTGAAAATGGAGTTATAGGCAATGTTCACGTTGACTACATTCAAAAGCCAAGAGTGCATCAAGCAATGATTTTAGGCTTGAGAGGGAGAATTTCCTGGGATTGCCATGCCAAGAACATGGTCATTGCAGATAGAGGTGGCAAAGAAAAAATAATTAATGATCCAAAAGATTTTGATAGGAATACTATGTTCATAGAAGAAGTAAAGCATTTTCTCGATTGTGTTGACAATAGAAAGCCGACTATAAACCCTGTTGAACAGGGAATTGATGTCCTCAAAGCTGCATTAAAAGCAAAGAATTAATTCACCAAATTGTAAATCCACCATCAACAACTAAATTATGGCCTGTAATGTAAGATGAAGCGTCAGAAATTAGGAAAATAACAGCTCCAACAATATCATCAATTCTCGCCATTCTTCCAAGGGGCGTTTTATTGATATAATTTTTTACAAAGAATTCTTTTTGGTTGTTGAAAATTCCTCCAGGGCTTATCGCATTCACTCTTATGTTAAATTCAGCCAAGTAGGTGGCGAGGTATTCTGTGAAATTTATTACCCCAGCTTTAGTCATTCCATAAATCTCAGAGCAGTTCACGCCAGAGTCTCCATAAATTCTTTTATCTGGAGAGACAATGCCATATATGGATGCAATATTTACAATGCTTCCCCTTCCTTTTTTTTTCATAAACTCAGCTGCAAATTTTGAGCATAAGATTGTGCCCTTGATATTTACATCAACTATCTTTTGAATTTCCTCAACAGTCCTGTCTTCAAATTTTGTGTGCACAAAAAGCCCCGCATTATTGATTAATGCGTCTATTCCGCCAAAATGCTTGATAACATTCTTTATCGTATCTTTAACAGATTTCTCGTCAGAAACATCACATCTCAATCCAAATGCAGAATTCTCTTTGTCCTTATTAATTTTATTCGCTGCTTCTCGGCATTTTTTTCCGTCTAAATCTGTAATAACAATCTTTGCTCCTTGCTCAACCAAAGCTTTAACAAGACCGTTGCCTAATAGCCCAAGAGCGCCTGTTATAATGACAACTTTTCCTTTTATGTCAAAAAAATTTTTGTTGTGTTTGTCCAAATTGTTACACCCTTAAGTTAAATTCTTGATAAAATTATGACTTCAGGTTAAGTATTCTTGTTATTCATGAGCTTCAAAAATAAAACCACTTATTTAATTGTTTTGGTTTTTTTGTGAACGCCAATGAAATGTTCATGAGCATAATAATTCTTGTTTAATTAGGCTTCATCCAAAAAATCTCCTTTCAGTCGGGTTGCCATCGGTTCGGCTGCGCTTCTCTAAGCGTTTACTGACATTCCCCGTAAGGGACATCCCCCTTGTCAGTTGGCTGTCTTTGGCAATTAGCCTCACAAATTGATGGCAACCTTCATTTTTTGGATGAAGCTCTTTAATTAGAAATAAATTTAAATAACAATCTACTCCGCTTTCAATGATGAGGAAGGTTGCACTGATTACAGGAGTTACTGGCCAGGATGGTTCTTATCTTGCTGAATTTTTGCTTGAAAAAGGATATATAGTCCATGGAATAGCAAGAAGATCAAGCTCTTTCAATAGGGAAAGGTTGAGCTCTTTCTATGATTCTAATGAAGGAGAAGGCGATATGGTGCTGCATTACGGCGATATGACGGATTCAAGCTCAATTTTGAAAATATTACAAACGACACAGCCTGATGAGATTTACCAATTGGCAGCCCAAAGCCATGTCAAGGTTTCTTTTGAGGTTCCGGAATACACAGCGAATGCTGATGCTGTTGGCAACCTGAGAATTTTAGAAGCAATAAGAATATTGGGGATGATAAAAAAAGTCAAATTTTATAATGCTTCAACAAGTGAACTATACGGTAAGACCCAGGAGGTGCCACAAACAGAAAAGACGCCTTTTCATCCAAAAAGCCCTTATGCAACAGCAAAACTTTATTCTCATTGGATTACCACCAATTACAGAGAGGCATATGGTTTGTTTGCATGTAATGGAATTCTTTTTAATCACGAGTCAGAGCGAAGAGGAGAGGATTTTGTATCAAAAAAGATTACTCAGCAGGTTGCAAAGATAAAATTAGGTTTGGACAATGAGCTTGTTCTTGGTAATCTTGATGCGAAAAGAGACTGGGGTTATGCGCCTGAATACGTTGAGGCAATGTGGCTTATGCTGCAACAAAAAGAGCCCGAAGATTTTGTAATAGCCACAGGGGAGTCCCATACTGTAAGGGAGTTTGTGGAAAAAGCTTTTAGTGTAGCTGCCATTGAAATTAGGTGGAAAGGCAATGGGGTAAATGAAAAAGGCATAAACCCTAAGACCGGCGAAGAATTGGTAAAAGTCAATCCCAGGTATTTTAGACCAGCAGAAGTTGACGAACTAGTAGGAGACGCTACTAATGCTCGAAAAAAACTCGGTTGGAAAGCCAAGATTAAATTTGATGAACTTGTTCAGCTCATGGTCAATTATGATATTAAGAAATTCTCTCAACAAGCAACTGAAAAAAATAGTTTTTGATTAGTTTTTGCATGCTTGTTACCAGTCAAAATAAATGATTCAAGTAATTCTGAGATATTTGCAATATGTAACCCTAAAAATCATGCTGAAAGAGTGATTTATGTCGCTGACTAAAATAAGG
>CAZGEW010000016.1:0-20861 GCA_964524225.1 uncultured Methanosarcinales archaeon
AGCCTTTTACTAATTGCAAAAGAAATAAATACACACGAGGTTTTCATAGATGTTTTGCCCTAAATGTGGCTCCATTTTAATGCCAAAAAAGGAAGATAGTAAAAAACTGTTGGTATGCTCTTGTGGGTATAAAACAACACAAGTAGATAGTGCTACAATAAAAGAAACTATTATTAAGGCAGAAAAGGGTGTTGAGGTAATAGATAAAGGCGAACTGCAAACATTGCCGAAAACAGTGGCTGATTGCCCTAAATGTGGTCATAAGACTGCTTATTTTTGGTTAGTACAAACAAGAGCTGGCGATGAACCAGAGACAAAATTTTTAAGATGTGAAAAATGTGAGCATACATGGCGTGACTATGATTAGGTGATACCTATGCTTTTATTTAAACCAAAGCCAAAGTACGATGAGATTCTTCCTCCACCACCGCCTTTACCAGAGATAGAATCTAATAATGTATCTGAGCAAGATTTTGACAAAAGAAAGGTAAAGGTCATTTCAAAAAAGAGGGGTACAAAAAAAATAGAGGCTTCAAGAATTAGTAAGGGAAAATTAAAAATGGGGAAGGCTAAGGAGTTTTGGGAAGAAATAGAACTTCCTGATAGAATAGAAGAATTTGATATTGAGGATATTAATACAATAGATTTTAAAAATAATGAATTAGTGGCTCAAGAAATAAAGCCCAGTGAACTGGTAGAGGCAGAGCAGGAAATACAAAGTGCAATCGGAAAAATTAAAGAGCAAGACAACAAGCCTTCTATAATTGGTAGGATATTTGAAAGATTCAAAAAGAAAGATATTCCAAAAAAACAAATAGAAATAGAAGAAGAACATTTAATGAACAAAATATTAGAACTTGACATAGTCTCTGTAATTAAGGAAAAAATAACCAAAGCAAAAGAGTCATTAATGAAATATGAGCTAGACGAAGCTAAGCGATATTACATCGAAATTATTCAAATTTACAACAAAGCAAAACCAGAAGACAAGGCTAAGGTCTATAACAATATAAGGGATCTATATTTTGAAAGAAAAAGCGCAGAAGAGTTAAAGGTATGATTGGTTTATTTATTGTTGTAGATGGTATAGATGGGAGCGGCAAGACAGAGATAATTAAAATGCTTCATAATTATCTTTTCTCAAAACACAAGGGCTACAGCATTCTAACAACCAGAGAACCTACTTATGGTAAATATGGAAGGAAAATAAGGCAAATGCTAAGAAACGAACAAAACCCAGAAAGTAGCGCTAACGATATTCTGAAATTATTTTTAGAGGATAGAACAGAGCATTTAAAAGACACCATAGAGCCATTCATAAAGAATTCAAATAAGCCTGATTTGCATATAGTGCTCTGTGACAGATACTATTACTCAACAATTGCATTTCAAGGCGCACAAGGATTAACTATGGAGGAATTAATAAATAAAAACAAACTGTTTAGAAAGCCTGATTTGGCCTTTATTCTAGATGCTGAACCTACTATTACACTTGAAAGGATAAAAAATAGAAAGAAGGAGAAATTTGAAAGACTTAATTTCATGAAAAAAGTAAGAAAGAACTTTTTGAAATTACAAAAGCTGTTAGATGACAATATAAGGGTGATAGATGCCTCAAAGCCTTTGAGTAAAGTTTTTGAAGATGTGAAAAAAGAGGTGGATAAGCTTCTTTGTTAAGGTGTTTTAACATTATTATTGGGCTTATAATAAGGTTCACTGATTTCTTCAACCTCTTGAGGTGCTGTTGTATCAATACCCTCAGTAGATTGCTCTGCTATCACCTTTATTTTTTCTTTAGAAGCTACCATTTTGTTCCAATTGAATATTATTGCAACAATAATTATTGCAATACCAATTATTATTGAAGGTAATAGAAAGTTATATTGAATAATTGTTTTTTGTATTTTTGGATAAGGGTGGCAAGAAAAATCAGAACCACAATACTCTTCAGAATTGCAATCTTTATTGCTCCTACATTCTCTTTGACTTATATTAAAAAGCCAGCCAAGGAATAAAACTACTATGATTAATATAACTATTACAGTTAAACCTACTTCTGATTTTTTAGAGTGTGTCATTTATTTCTTAAGACTTAATCAATTGTAGATATAATATTGCGATATTTTTAAACCTTTCGCTTTTAACTACTTAAAAGTAGATATTAAGGTAATAGAAGTTCAGAACAGCTTTGTTGCATAATTATTTCATTTAGCCAACAATTTTTCTAACATCAAGATAGTATCTCTTAATTCTTTTTGCTCCTGTATCATGCAGTATTTTTATTACCTTTTTATCATTCATTTCATCAGTTATAAACGCCCCTTTAGTAATCCTGTTAATGTAGAAGTTGCTTAGCTTACCTTTTCTTTTGTAAATATACCTGCCGTGATGAGAATGATCAATATAGCCAAATAATTCTCTGTTTATTTTGGCTACTTCCTTTGGCTTTCTTTTTTCAAATTCAAACACAAACAGGACTTTTTTCTGCATGAGCTATATCCTGCACAACACATATATTTAAATATTACTGCATACTATTCAGTAATAACAATTACAAAAACCGAAAAGGAGGCGTTATTATGGCAAAAAAGAGATGGGGGCAAAAAGAAAGTTCTGGGCTTACGAAAAAATTAAGAAGTATGCAAAGGTGTAAGCCCTTTAGGGTTATGCAACAAAGCAGAGTCCGCTTATAAAGCTCTAGATGTCAAAATTAGGAAAAATATTAATATATGTGGGAAAAATATATCAAATAAAAAATGAAACATATAATTCCTACATTAATACAAAGGATGAGATGGATTGCAAAGACAAATTATTTGTCTATAGAACAAAATTTTGGATTAGCAAAATCAAATCCTGCGCAGTGTACAAGAGACTTAAAAGAAACTATAGAAGAGGGGTGGCGTGCTATTGACGAATGTTATCAACTAATGAATGATTTTAAACATAAAGTTGCTGAATTTATTAAAGAGTCTAGTGGTGGAAAGCATACAATTGAGTTTGGAGGTTTAAAAACTCTTCCAGAGCCAATACAACATGGCTATAATGTCATTGTTAACTCGTTTGATGAATTGTTAAGACTTTACAGGGAGCTCAGAGATGGCACCATATCAGATGACCGCCATCGAGATTATCGTTTCTTATCAAATACTGATGTAATTGCAAGATTTATAGCATCACATGCCAATGCTATTGCAATGCAAGCAGAAGAGTTTGAAAAATACTTTGTTATTGACACTGAAAAAATAGAAAAAGTGATGCGAAGGTTAAGAAAGACTACAGACAGAGAAAAGGATTTGTTTTAGTAATATGTATTTCTTTCAATTTAATAAAAAATGCCATCCCTAATCAAAGAAGCATTTACTCAACTTTATCCAGATAAAGAGCTAAAATATTCTGTATCTTTAAAATACTCAAGAAAATTCAAGCCATATAATGCAAATGTAAAATTGAGTGGCAATAATTTAATGTTTAACTTAAGCAAAGAATGGAAGAAAATAAGCAAAGAAATACAAATTGGGTTAGTACAGGAACTATTGATTAAAATTCTAAAAGCTAAAACTAAAAAAACAATCAACATGGAACTTTACAATCTATTTATGAAAAAGGTTTATTTAGCTGTGCCAAAAACAAAAACAGATGAAATTCTTGAGGAATCTTTCAATAGAGTGAATGAAGCTTACTTTAATGGAATGCTTGACAAGCCAAATTTGGCATGGGGCAATGCCTCAAGAAGCAAGCTTGGTTGTTATGAATACGGCTCTGATACAATAACAATAAGCAACATTTTTAAGAATGAAAACCAACAGCTTTTGGATTATATAATGTTCCATGAAATGTTGCACAAAAAATTCAAGTTCCAAAATAAAAATGGAAGAAACTTGCATCATAGCAATGAATTTAAGAAAATGGAAGAGAGGTTTAAAGATAGAAATTTAATAGAAAAAGAGGTGTCAAAAGTCATAAGAAAGCATCGCTTACAAAAAGTTTATATAGATTTATTATAACCATATTAAAGATTGAAAATGAGCGACAAATTTTTTCCATTGGCTGCTATGGAAAAACTGCTTAAACAAGGTGGTGCAGAGAGAGTTTCTGATAAAGCAAAAGTTGCTTTAAGGAATGTATTGGAAGAAATAGCTTTAGGGATTGCAGCAAAGTCTATAAAGTTTGCTCAGCACGCTGGAAGAAAGACAATAAAAGCACAAGATATAAAGTTATCAATTAAGGATTAAATCATTCGATAAGCCTATAGAGAACTTTTCTATATCATCTTAATTCGCTAAATTCTAAAATAAATTCTTTTTTATTTTTTAATGTGTTTCTGACTATATCATCAAAATATGGAATGCTTATTGGGATTACAAATCTTGCAAAATTACTCGTGATAAGTGCTTCTCCTACATCTAAAGACGCTATAGTTCTATCATCATCACTTAAATCTTGCGAAGCACTCTCAATTATGGCTTGTCTTTCTGGCTTCATTTCAATACCTAAAATAATTTTGGTATTTATATTTGCAAGAATCTCTCTGGGTATTAAAGAAGGCAATTGTGTTATTGCACATAAACCTACTTTAAATTTTCTTCCTTCTCTTGCAATTGTTGAAAAAATATTTGTACCTGTATCAAGTATTTCTTTGCCTAAAACTCTTGGTGCTTCTTCAAGAACAATCGAGATTATTGGTTTATTGTCCAAATTTCCAAGTATCTTGTAAAGTCTATACTTATTAAAAATTTCATTTGCAATAATGCTGCCTATCAGCAATTCTACACTTCCTGAAAAGTTAGAAGTATCTATAATAACAACCTTGCCTTGTTCCAAATGCTTGCAAATGTCGCTTATTGTAGTAAAGCCAGAATTTAATTGGAAAACACCATTACAAAATAATTGATTATTGACAAATTCTAGGTCTAGTAGATATAACAGTCTTCTTTTGACTACAGCGATTGTATCGTCTTTAAATACCTTACCAATGCTCAATCCTTTCTCAAGTATTATCGCTTCAATCCACTTCTCTGCAAATTCCTTGTAATAAAGATTAACACATTGCTTTTGCGCATCACTGAAGTCAATAACACCATCAAAATGAAATGGCTTAACAATATCAAGGTTAATTTTCAAAGTATTGGTGCCTATTGGAGGGTTTTTTGGTGTATAATAGACAATATTGCTCTTATTTGGATGATCTTTTAATCCAATTTTGTTTCTGCCATAGTACTCGTCATGCGGGTCCAAGACTAAAATACCACAATAATCATGCTCCACAATGCTCCATAATAGGTTTGAAACTAATACGCTTTTGCCCCTGCCGGTAGTACCAGCTACTAGGATATGATGTAAAAGTACCCTTGCGCCATCAAGATAAATAGGTGCATTCAGTATTTTTGAGCCAGACCTAAGCAGTCCTATAAACAGAGGATTCTTAGGCTTCGTCATAAACAAAATGTCAGATTCCTTAATCTCTTCAATCTCAGAAAAAAATCGTGGTAGAGATTTGCTAACATAAGCATTTTTCCCCTTAATTGTTAGCAAACTTTTCATTATCGCTAAGACATAATTCCTCAAGTTAGGCTCAAAAAGCTCAAATTCTGTATCTTCTTCAAGCTTCATGCCTGCAATTAGCTCCAGATTTTGCTGAGAGATTTGGCTGCCGTAAACCAAGTCATAAACTTGCAACAAGATTTTTCCATCTTCTGAGTCAGCAATCAATAACTCGCCTATTTCGATACTTTCATTAGATTTTTGTCTTGCAATTATCTTGCCAAATTCACCAGAAATAACTTGACCTTTAGCCAAAATATCACCCAAACTATAAAACTTAAGGATTGTATATAAAATTTGTTATAAAGAATTTTAAGGTGATGCGTAATTTACTGCTCCAAAGGCATCTACTCTGCCCCAGCCATAACTATTATCCTTACCTGATTTTCCTAAATCTTTTGCTGTTTTGAATAATGCATCTTCTACTTGATTTACACTATATGAAGTATGGTTAAATTTAATCAAAGCCACTGTTCCACTTACAACAGGAGTTGCCATACTTGTACCGCTTGCTGTTGCATAGGAACTGCCAAGCCATGCAGAATAAAGATTAACACCTGGGGCAGTAATATCAACGGCTTTTCCCCTTCCAGAGAAGCTTGCAATTTTGTCAGCGCTATCCACTGCACCAACAGTTGTTGAATAACTTATACACCCTGGAATCGAAACTCCTAAACTGCCACTATTGCCAGCAGCAGAAACTACCACAGTTCCCTTTTCCCTTGCATATTTAATGGCATTAGTTAAATCTGGCATTACGGAATTGCAAAATCCTTTGAAGACGTATGGGAAAGAACTTCCCAAGCTCATGCTTATAGCATCTGCATTAAAATCATCTTCTGTTCCATTGATGCCATCTGGTCCGTCAACTGCCCAATAAATGGCAGCAACTACGTCACTAAAGAAACCTGAGCCAGAAGCAGAAAGGACCTTTCCAGCAATTATTCCAGTTGCAGGAGCAACACCCTTAGCCTTCGGGTCTATGCCATCTGCAGTTATAATTCCAGCAACATGGCTTCCATGACCGTTATCGTCAAATGGATCATCATCATTGTTCACAAAATCTTTACCGCCAAGGTAACTTGAGTTTAGTTCTGGGTGGTTATAGTTGTATCCTGTGTCTAGCACAACAATTTTTCTTCCTTCACCAGTATTACCACTTGACTGAACTAAGTGAGCATTTATTTGCTTGTTAGCGTTAACGTCCACTGCAAAAACTTGTATATCTTCTTGTAGTCCTAATGAGTAGGCAATTTCTTCAGGGCAAACTAATGCCTTCAAGGTTTTGGCTTCTCTTACTATCTTACAGCCTTTTTCTATGGCACTATTAATCTCCTTGTCAGAATGGGCGATAAACCTCTTATAATTAACCTTATTTTGAGCAGAGGTTACTAAAGCTATAGCTAATGTCAATATTATCAGTATCATAAAGAAAATTGTCCATTTCTTCTCCATGTTGTATGGTAAAACATAGCAATTTATAAATATTTCTATTTGTTTTGCTATCTATCAGTGTTAAAAGTAAGCAGATTACTCATAACACAATACAGTTCTCGCAATATTCTTTATAGATGCTGCTGTTGCCTTCAAATTCTCAATTATTTGGGCAACTGCTATCAAATTAGAGTTTGTAGTCTTTCCCTTTATACACGCATGTACGTTTGTATATTTCTCTAGAAATTTATCATATGAAGCAATCCTGTCCTTATTAGTTACTTCTATTTGAAATGCAGTTTCTCTTTCTTGATTGTAGTAAGATTTCATGGCATTATTGTAGGTATCTGCTATTTCGATGTGCAACAATTCTAACTCACTTAAGGTTGCTCTATTAAAATGAGAAGTGCATAAGTATCTTGCGATTCTCTTCTGCCTATCAGCAATTTTCTCAAGCCTCAAGATTACAAGTGTGTCACTATGTAGGTGCCATGGCTCTATGCCAAGTAATTTGGCTATTCTTGGATTTTTTAAGGCGTTCTTAATAACTCTATAAGATAAGAAGTATAACCTATTAACATCAATATCCCTATTTTGTATGCTGTCATAAAGAGGATGGCCTTTGTAGCATAGTATAGCATCTTCAATCATTGCCCTTGTTATTATATCCATCCTTCTTATGATATTTTTAATAGAAATTTCATTGATGTTTATCAAGTTCTTGGCAACAATTCTAGTTGAGGTTTGCTCCATTATCTCTAATCCCGACAAGTTCCTTATAATGTCCTTAATTTTAGGAGCATTCTTATAGGCTTTATCAAATAATATATTTATAGTATCATAGCCATTTAAGTAAGAGGATACAATTTCTGCTTTCGTCAATTCAATATCGCTCCCTTGTACTTCTATACTACATTCTTTTGAATCCTGTTTTTGTTCCTGTTGGTTAGCCCTTAGAATTAGCTCTACTCCATCATTATCTATAGATATCAAATCACCCTTCTTTAAATTATTCTTCTCAACCCAGTCTTTAGGCATCGATACTATATACGAACCCTTACCAAAACTTATTAATCTTCTGATATCAATTTTAACCACCCCTTCTTTCAGCTAAAATCAAAATATTAAGCTATTAGATGATTAATATGATATATATAAATATTGTTGTTCTTAATAATAGATATTAAAGAATATAATGCAGTATATGGATAATTTTTTTATCATATAATATATATATTATATAGGTTAACTATTTATATTTATATAACATTTAGGAAATTTAAATGGGGGTGATTGTGGTGGGAGTTAAAAAAATATACTCTGACGATGAAAAAAGCGAAGACGACACCAATGTTTATTCCAAAGGTGTACGTGAATCCTTGCTTGACAATGACGAATTAAGTCCAGTGGAAGAGGCTTTCTTGAGTGGCTATGAGGATGCAATTTAGTAAAATGGCAATGTATATTTGCTTCAACTGTGGAACCATAATTAGAAAAAGTGCATTAAATGATCCATATATGTGCAAGGATTGTGAAAAGCTAATTGAAGGAGCAGAAGATATAGAAAGGTATCTTCACCTTGACAATTATTAGGAAAATGAAACTGCATCAACAATTTGACTTGAATGTTAATATATTAGATAATGATACAATTGAGCATATTTCAAAAAAATTAAATCGAATTCCAGAGCTAATAGAAGTATTAAGTAAAAATTTAATTCAAAAAGGTTATGCTGTTATTATTTCATCTGCATATTACATGGGCTTACCCCAAAGCATAACAGTTATGAAGGATTTTAGTGGGCCTTTTGTTATGCTATACTCTACAAAGATTAAGAAAGACTTTGAGAATATTTCTAAAACATTAGGAATTGGGAAATTATTTAAATAATGTCTTATTCTCAATTCTTTTCAAAACATTCTCATTTTTTGCTTTAAACTCTTTTCCAGTTATCATCTCATATGCAGTAATGTATCTTTTTGCAGCCTCGATCTTTACTTCATCTGGAATGTGTGGAATTGGTCCCTCTCCTACAAACCCTCGATTAGACAACCATTGCCTTACATATTCCTTGTCGAGTTTTTGTGGTTCTTGTCCTTTAGAAAATAATTCGTCATAAGTATCCTTAATCCAGAATCTTGATGAATCTGGAGTATGAATTTCATCAATTAAAACAAGCTCTCCGTTAAAACTACCAAACTCATATTTTGTATCTACAAGTATCAAATTTTGTTTTGCAACAAAATTTGATCCAAATTCAAATAAAGCGAGTGCTGCACTTTCCATCTTTCTGTAAGTTTTTTCATCAACTAAACCTCTTTTGAGTATTTCTTCTCCTGAAATTGATTCGTCATGCAAGCCATACTCCGCTTTGGTTGATGGTGTTATTATAGGCTTATCAAATTTCTGGTTTTTCTTCAATCCATCTGGTAAAATATTACCGCAGAAATTTCTTACACCTCTTTCATAATTGTACCATGCAGATGTTGTTGTAACGCCAGTTATATAGCCTCTTACAACCATCTCAACAGGATATGGTTTGCATTCATTGACAATCATAACATTAGGGTCAGGAACATTGATAACATGATTTTCAACAATATTTTTAGTTTTCTCAAACCAAAAAGCAGATATTTGATTTAGAACTTGACCCTTAAATGGAATTGAGCACAAGATTCTGTCAAAAGCAGAAATTCTGTCTGTTGTTATAATAATTCTTTTACCATTAATTATGTAGTTGTCTCTGACTTTACCTTCATATTTTCTGCCGATATTGAAATTGGTTTTGTCTAAGGTGTGTTTCAATTGTTTTTTGATTATAGTGTCGGAGAGCATTTTAATCTTAAAAAATGTTATAATATTAATATTATATAAGATTATCGGAAATTGTATGTATTAAGTTACGAGGCATACTTTAACAATCCCCTATAAATATTTTTCAAAAAGTTTAAGTATTCTTAGTTACTTAACTAGTAAATCAACCATCTCAATTCTCATCAAATGGCCAGTACCCATTTGTTCAAAAGTTAATCCCTAATGATGAATTAAGAAAATTTTTATAAGAGTTATAAGTACTAACTTAATTTTACACAAATGAAAATACTAGCATTTACCGACATTCATGGATCACTATCTGCACTTAAAAAGATAGCTAAAAAAGTAGAATCAAATAAGATAGATTTATTAGTATGTGCTGGTGACATATCTATGCTTGAACGCAATATATTAAGCATAGTTAAAAAACTGAATAAATTAAATAAAAAGATCATAATTGTTCATGGAAACCACGAAGATAGCAAAACTATAGCTAACTACGCTAAATTATTTAAAAATATTATTTTTATACATAAGAATTATGCTATAGAAGATAATACATTATTTTTAGGTTATGGAGGCGGAGGTTTTTCGCTTATAGATAAAGAGTTTGACAAAACTGCAACAAAGTTCAAAAAGTTAATAATAAACAATAACAACAAGAAAATAGTTCTGGTTACGCATGCCCCTCCATATAAAACAAAACTTGATAAATTAGTTGGAGGCTATTGTGGAAATAAGTCAATAAGGAAATTTGTTGAAAAAAATAAAATTGATTTAGTTGTTTGTGGCCATCTACATGAAAATTTCGGCAAAGATGATATGATAAAGAAAACAAAAATAATAAATCCAAGTCCTTTTGGAAAGATTGTTATTGTTTGAGTTATGTAATAAAACATTTGTCGCCGATATAATCTTCTACAAGGTGAAGTAATTGCCCTATGAATAAACATATAAACCAAAAGATAGGAACAAAAATTGAGAAAGAATTTGATATCAACCAATAGTATACTAAAGATAACAAAAAGACAACAAGAATTGAACTTGCAAGGACTCCTAATTTGGTATGTAATGTTTTTCTATGACCTATTCTCATTTTCAATATTTTTGATAAAGGATACTCTAAAAATTTGATTATATGCGCTAATGGTGATAATATTGTGTGATAAATATAAGACCCTTTATCTTCACTATCAGAATCTGGCAAAATTGCTCCTAGTAAATACGACCCAATTCCAAACAAAAGTACTAAAATAGTTTCTTCATGATAAATAGTAGAAAATAAAGAATAGGATGTCTGAATTTTGTTGTAAGCAATCATTATTACTATTATAACAAATATAACAATTAAATGAAATAATAAATGCTCTCTTGCCTTCATATTTAAATCCTTTTCACTCAAACTTCATAACCCTGCCTTCGAAATCTTCCTGCATAAGCAAAACAACCCTAGAAGGCTCATGCTCATCAATTAATTTATAATCAGCATGCTTTGCTATTTCAATTGCAAATTTCTTTACTTCTTCATGACTTGGCATATTTTCCTGCTCAAGCCTTTCTCTTGACATGCCAACCCACATATAGGCTTTGACTTCAACAAACATAGGATTGCTTAGCTTTATAATTTCAGCCCATTGCTCAGCCTTAACCATATTTAAACCCTTGATTAATGTAAACCTTAATACAGTTCTGGTCTTTTCTCTTAACCTTGGCAACATGCTTAAGGTCTTTTGCAGAGCCTGCCATGCATTCTTTATTATGGGTCTGTCAATAATGTTAAATAACTCTTCGTTTGGAGCATCAACAGAAATGTAAAGCTGTGTTGGTGGCTCTTCCAGCAATCTTTCAATTCTGTATGGCAACAAACCATTGCTTACAACAAATGTTGAAAAATTCCTTCCCTTATACTCCCTAATTAGCTCAGTTAGTCTTGGGTACAAAGTTGGCTCACCATCTAGTGAAATAGCAACATGCTGTGGATGCATAGCACTTTCAAACTTATCTTTACTTGTTTTTTCATTACCTCCAAATCCAGAAAGCAGCTTTCTTTGGGCTTTTATAGTCCCCTCAACTATATCAACAGGGGCGTCAATGCCATCTTGCATTGCTGGTTCTGTATGGTATCTTAAATCGCGCCAGCAAAAAACACAGGCATTATTACATGTAAATGTAGGTGTCATCTGTATGCATTGATTGCTTTTAATACCATAAAACCTATTTTTATAGCAACCACCTTCTCCTCTTAAGTCACTTTTTGTCCAGTGACATATCTTAACTCTTGTATGATTTCCAACAACCTCATATTGCTGATTCTTAAGTATTAGTTTAACATCTGCAGTAATCATAACTATTGTTAAGATACAAATATATATAAACTTTAGGTTTTATATTCAATTTATGGAGTTGAAACCAGCACTTAAAAAGCTAGAAGAAAACCGAGATTTTAAGGAATGGAAGAGTAAAAACAAGAGTTGTTATTTATCTTATGCCTTTAAAATACCGCAAGACACGCTTTCTGAAGAATGGCAGCTTGGTTTTTACAATAAGAAAAAGGATAAAATTACAACATTTATAGTAAGTGTTGATGCTATTAAAATAAGGCCTGAAGAAGAAGTATTTAAGAAAGATAAAATGCAGGTTAATGAGATTAAGCTTGACAAAGTAAAACTAACATTTGATACAATAATTTTAAGGGCAAACGAATTCCAAGAAAAGAATTTTCCTCATGACAAGAGCATTAAAACAATAGCAATTTTGCAGAATATAGCAGAGCTTGGTGATGTGTGGAATATAACATATTTGACAGAATCATTTAAAACCCTAAATATGAAGATAGATGCTTCTAATGGTAAAGTAATTAAGCATAATCTCTACTCTGTTTTTGATTTTAGCAAACAGAATAGTTGATATAAATAATTGATATAGTTACAAAATAACTTACTAAATCTATATTTTCAAATTACGAATTCTTTAAATATAAGTTAATATGAAAAAATTTGTTTTCTTTGAAAACAAATTTTTTCCTGCAAAATGCTAAAAGTAAAAATCAAAGGGGTAAGAGATGCAAAAATGCCATCTTATGCTCATAAAGGCGACTCTGGTGCGGATTTATATGCAGTAGAAGACTATTTGATAAAACCAATGGAAAGAAAACTTATAAGCACTGGTATTAAGGTTGCCATTCCTTATGGCTATGAAGCCCAAATAAGACCAAAAAGTGGTCTTGCTATTGAGCATGGTATAGGCTATGTCAATGGCATAGGCACAATTGATGCTTCTTATAGGGGAGAGATAAAAATACCTGTGATTAATCTTAGCGATAAACCATACAAGATTGAAAAGGGAAAGAAGATAGGACAGATGGTCTTTACTAAAGTTGAAGAAGCTGTATTTGAGGAAGTTGACGAATTAGGCAAGACTACGAGAAATGAAGATGGCTTTGGAAGCACTGGCTTAGATTAAAATCTGTCTAAAAGAGGTGATATTTTTGGTTAAAGATACTAGCAAGCCAATAAGTTTCAAGACAGTTCAGAAGAACAAAAAATTAGGAGAATTTATTGTTAATAATGAACTAGAAATAAAAGCGGATGAAAAATCAAGTGAGTGATGGGTTCTAAATTATTCTGCAGACATTCCAAAAGTAACCACAAAGAATGATCATTAATGATTATTTAGCAAGGATTTACGTTAATCAAAATCCATTAACGGTTGAACATTAACGAAAAAACCATATCAAAAATAATTCAATAATCAATAAAAAATAATAAGAATAAGAAAGTATACTCTTACACTTAAGCAGAAGAAAGCAATATTATTCCTTTCTATATTGTCTTTGGATGGCAGACACCTCTTATGTTTTAGAGAACTGCCACCCAAGGCATCTAACTAAAAAGGAGATTATTCTTGTGAGATATGCCAAAAAAACAGCTCCTAATCAGAATTCTTGTATTACTAGTTTAAAAAAATTACTACTTTCGGAATGTCTGACACAAACATTTATATATAAATAACTACTATAAAATAATTACAAATGAGAATAATTTATATTTCATTGGTGTTTGTTTTGTTGATGGCACTCTCTTCAATAGCTGAAGGGCTAGAGATAACAGAAATTGACTTTAATGTTGATTATGATGAAGCATACACATATAGAATAGAAAATAAAGAAAGAATAAACTCAGGCTCTGTTGCTATTGCAAACAATTCAAAAATAGGTGCAGACATCCTTCCAGGCTCAAATCTTACTTTCACAATAAGGGTTGAAAATACATTTCAAGGTGATGATCCAGAATTAAGAGGGATTGTTGTTGAAATTACAATTGAAGATATTGATGATGGTGCTGATTTAAGTGAAGAAAGCTCTGATTTTGATTTGGCTCCGGGTGATGATGCAAGAGTTGATGTAAAATTTGCAATTCCTCTAAATGTTGAAGAAGGCACATATAATGTAATTCTAAAAGCAGAAGGTGAAGATAAAAATGAAACTGACTACAGGACAGAGCTAATCCTAGAACTTGAAGTACACAAACAAAGCCACGACATAAGGATTACTAAAGTATTGCTTAATCCAAGTATATTAGATTGCAATAGAAAAGCATCTTTAGCCGCAGAAATCACAAATGTTGGCTCAAATCCTGAAAATGAGCTTGCTCTTGAATTTAAAAGCTCAGCACTTGGAATAAACTCTGTTGATAGAGACATATCCCTCGAGTCATCAGACGAGGCAACTGATGAAGAGAAGATGTATATAAAAACTTTAAACATAGAAGTACCATCATTCTTTAAGTCTGGCACATACCCTGTCTTGATAAATCTTTATTGGAAAAATTTTGTCCTGTTTGATCAAAAGACAGTAGATTTAGTAGTCAGGGATTGTTCACAATTTGAAGAATTTATAGAAGAATCTGAAATTATTCAGAAGGAGCCAGAACCCTCTACACTAAATAATGACTTAGACAAAAGTGAAGAGAATATCACTATAGGGGAGGTTTCAAAAGAAGAGGCTAAAGAAAATATAATCGTAGCTACTGAGGAGATTTCAATTTTTAATGTACCTTCAATCATGTTTATGATGTTTGGTGCAATTAATGCATCTATCATCATAGTGCTTGTTATAGTTGTGTATTTCAGAACTAAAATTAAAAAGGTGCAATAATTTTATATATTCACTAACAAAACTAAGCATAAGGGTGTAATTTTTGAAGAGAATATTAATTTTCATGTTCTTCATTATAAGTATACTATTATTTTCTACAAGTGCTTATTCTGCTATTTTTATCAATGAGGTTCTTGCAAATGGTATAACAGATCCAGAATCTGAATGGGTTGAGCTTTTTAACAATGAAGTTAACGATATAAATCTAATAGATTGGAATATTTCAGAAACTTCAAGTAACAATTTCACATTGAATGCTTTAGTTCCAGCAAAAGGCTTTGTTGTTCTAGCTAGAGACATACAAACATTTAATCTTACTTATCCTAATGTTGCATTAAATGGAATACAGATAATTAATATATCTATATCAAATTTTAACCTTGACGACACTGGTGGTGAAGTTAGGCTTTATAACATATCTGGCGACCTAGTTGATTTAGTGCAATACTCTCAAGCATCTGGCAAGACATTTGAAAATGTATCTATAGGAAGGTACCCAGATGGCAGCTCAAGTCTCTTTAATCTTTCTACAATAACACCAGGGTCCAGAAATGACAACCAGCCACCTATACTTAATAAATGGATAAACCCATCAAAAAATAATTCTGTAATAGGAGGGATTGCCAATGTTGTTGTTAATATAACTGATGATGCTTCTGAAGTTGACTCAGCAGTGATTAATTTTAATGGTACAAATTTTTCAATGCTTAAAAATGACGATTTATTTGAATTTTTATGGAACACTAGCTTGAATCAAGATAAGTCATATAACATAACAATATTATTTAATGACAGCTATGGAAAGTCAGGCTCTAACACACTATTTAATATTACTATAAATAATAAGCCAACAATAATATCCTTTTCACCTCCTAATTTGACTCAGATAATATTTGAAAATTCAACAATTAACTTTAATGTAAACGCTACAGATAATGATGACTTATTCTTAAATTTTGAATGGTTTATAGATGATATATTAAATAGCACAAATGCGCCTAATTTCTCTTATGCTCTTGGTTTTAGCGATAATGGAACTCATAATGTAAATGTTACAATTAAAGATAGCTCCTCAAACCAAGTTTCTTTAAAATGGGTAATTAATGTGCTTAATCTTAATAGAGCACCATTCTTTGATGAAATATCAAATAAAACTATCTCTAAAAATACAAACTTAAGCTTTAATATAAGTGCAAATGATTTTGATGATGACGAGCTAACCTTTTCTTCAAATCACTCAGAAATCTCAATATCAAAATTTAATAATACTGTAGCAACAGTATCATGGAAGCCAAAGAATATTGACATCGGCAATAATACAATCAATTTTACTGTAAGTGATGGCATTTCGATTGACTCTAAAATTGTAATTATAAGTGTCGGTGCAGAAGGCAATACTCGTCCGATAATAATTTCTTCACCAAAAACAACTGCAACAATAAGCGAAAGATATTTTTATAAGGTAGAAGCAATCGATTTAGATAATGATGTATTATCCTTCTCATTAAAATCAAATCTTACTGAAATGAGAATTGATAGCACAGGTGTTATTGCTTTTGTACCATCTTCTGCTGGCTTCTTTAATGTCAATGTCAGTGTAACTGACTTTGTAGAAATAACAAACCAATCCTATAATTTAACTGTGAAAGAGGGAAGCAGGTTGAAAATTACAGACATAGACATAAAAATTGATGGCAGAAAAAGTAGCAATCTGAAAAATAATAGCAGAATAAGTAAGGAAGCAAAGCCAGGCTCTACCATAGAATTTAAGATTGAAATTAAGAATGATTTTTCTGAGGACGAAGACACAGATATTGAAGATATAGAAGTAGAAGTAACTATAGAAGACATTGACGGAGGAAGCAACCTTGAAGACGAATCGAATAAATTTGATCTGAGGGCACAGGATGATAAGAGCTTAACTTTATCATTTAGGCTTCCACTCAACATTGAAGAAGATATTTTTGATGTTACTGTCAAAGCAGAAGGTGAAGATGAAAATGGAAATTTTTACGAGCAAGACTTTGAACTAGAGCTTGAGGTTGAGAAAGATAAGCATAGTCTTAGATTTTTAAGTGTGGACGCTAACCCTACAATAATAAGCTGCAATAGAGTAATGACAATAAACTATAAAATAATCAATATCGGCCAAGAGAATGAAGAAGATGTTATTTTAGAGATAAAAAATGATGTATTGGGTATAGATATAAAAAAGGAGGATACAATAATTGAGTCTGGAACTGAAGATAATATCGCATCTGGATTACTTAAAGTTAACATAAAAAATGACGTTGAGAGTAGTTTTTACCCTTTAACAATTAATGTTTATTCAGATGATGGTGAATTACAAGATACAAAAAATTTGCAACTAAATATTAAAGACTGCATTATAGTTAAAGAAGAGAAATCAAAGGATGTTGTTGTACTAATTGGGAAATCTCAAGACTCCAAAAAAATAACAAGTACAAAAGAAAAGCTAAAATCATCAAAATTAGAAGCAAAAAACCAAGAATTTCATAATAAAGTTATATTGCTTATGATAAGCACTTTTGTGTTTGCATTATTTTTTATTGTTATCACGATGATTATGTATTTAAGAACCAAGTAAAGCCTTATCTTCCATGCTCTATTATCTTTTTCATTCTTTGCACAAATTCTTCTGCATACTTGTAATATCTATCAAACTCTTCTCCTTTAATCTCAACAATCTCGCGATGTGTAACCATTTTCATTAATCTGTAAAAGTTCCTCATTATTGTAACATATTTGTGCTCTAGTATTTTCCTTTTTACCAACTTTTCCTCCATTAACTCAGCAACATGCTCTGGTGTTGGTGGGATTTCGCCTACTTTCATCAAGGCTGCATGTGCAGCATCAATCACAGCCCAATATAAATCAATAACTGCTTGTAACAAATGCCATTTTGAGTTATGCAATGTATTTGGCGCTCTAGTATAATAAGTCCAGATGCTTTCTTGTGTTGGCCTTATCCTACCTCTTTTGAGTAAAGTCTGTAAAGGATCAAAAAATCCAGAGTCAATCAATGCAACACCATCTCTAAGCAAATTGATTGCGATTGGATCACCATTCCTCATGTACTCCCAAAACGATGTAAAGCGGAGCGTTGTTATATGCAATTTTGTTGATATTTTCACTATTGATTTCTGGACAATAAGCCTGTACGCCTCAACAACCTCTGGCGATAAGTTAATCATTAAATCGTCAATTATGACAAGAACATCTATGTCTCCACCAGCCCCTTTTGTTCTTCTAGCAGTAGAGCCAAATATAACAACAGCCCTTATTAAGCTGCCAAGCTCTTTATAGATCTCATTAGCGAATTTGTAGGCAGTATCAATGTCTTCTTTATAGTACCTCTCTAGATTGGGGTGCTCTTTTTTTGGGATATCAAATTTCATATAGGCCTCTTTTTCGTTATGTTTATTACTAGCCTAGTTTATTTGTTTATAAAATTATTGCTAACTATATAAAAGGTTTTGTTGCTTTTAAGAGATAGTGACATAAAGATTTAAATAAGGTCAGAACATTTGCAAGTAGCATGATTTACAATAAAATCAATACATCCTATGCACCATAAAATTAAGAAACAACATTAATCTTGAATGACAATAATATCAATTTTACAAAAACAACCAAAAAATTTCAACACTAAAATATGCCTCCTGTTATGGAAACATCAATGAATATAAGATACATACAACAACAAGATTTAGATAGAATAATTACTAATAAGAAAAACTAAAAACAAAAAAACATATGAAGGAAGAAATAACCCAACATCTGCAAAAGGCAATTTAGTTTTATTAGATATTTACAGAGCAGCAAGAAATCAACATCACTATATTCCTCCTCACTCTGCCCCAGATTTGGAAGAAAGAGTGGCATAAACAAAAGCATTTTTAAAATTAATATAATTCTTTATTTCATGATTTCACAGCTCCAGCAAATTTTTCATTCAATAACTAAATCTTTGGAGGTACTTTATGTTATCGAAGATGTCAAGCCATGTGCAAGAATTCTTGTTTTTGAAGATGAATTAGAAAAAATTAAAAATTTTTTGTACAAACAAAAAATTTTTACAGTTGTTTCCAATTTTAAAGTTCTAAAACAAAATCTGCAAAGTGAGTTTTACTCTGATAAGTCAATAAAGATTCCAAAAAATACCCTTGAAAAAGGGCATTTTTTGATTTATTTGTCAAAAAGCGAAAAAATCGCGGAGAAGGCTAAGATTGCAGAGGAAGAGAATGAGCATATGGATTTAGGTTTATTATTAGGTTACCCAAAATGTTGTTGTAATTTTTTTACCAATAATTTTAATGAGAGAAATACAGATTTAACGTTAAAAATTCTTGAAAATTCAAATGGCTTTGAGTTTCCATTTTATAATAACATTGCAGTACGACATGTTGATATTTCTTTATTAAGCCATTTTCCTCATAGTTTTGAGTGTAAACCATCAATTGAAATTGCAAAGAATAATTTAAGAATAATAAATAAAAAATCTCAACCTTTGGTTGAGATTTTTTCAAAAATATTGCAATCAGTTGTTATTTATACTATGGAAGAGGGTATATTTTTATTGAGAAAAAATGCAAGAATTGGTAATAAAATTATTTATGGTGATGTGCTAACAACAACAAAAAGCAAACTCTACTATTTACTCTCTTCAAATAAATTACTAGAAATTGTGGATAAAAATAGTTTTGTTGTAAGCGATATAAATATAAGTGGTCCACAATATGGAGTAATGGTTTTTAGATAAACAATTTTATATATAATCAAAAAATACCTAAAAAATAACATAATAAAATGGCAATTGAAGAAATCGTAAATTCGCCTAAGTCACCAAAAGAATTAGCGAAACGACTAGATATCGGTTTTAATATAAGCTTAGCTACTCCACGATATCACTTTGAGCTAAATTCTGGAGGTTTTTATGTAAAACCAGACCTTGTTATGATATTTAAGCTATTAAAACTTGCAAAACAAAATGTTGGTGGAAGCCATGATCCTTTCACAGACTTATTAGGATTAGTTGCTGACCGAGGTAAATTTTGGAAACCAACTGTGGAATGGATGCAAGATGTACCTACATACTTAAGAGACCAACATGCATTATGGGCACAGTGGATATCACTTAAGGAACTTATGATAATAAACGGATTTAACTTCAGGTCACTTATGGAAGATAAATACTTGCAATTCCTATTGAACTATTTAAATGAAAATATTCCAGAGCTCAAGTCGATGAGCACTATTGACATTGAAAAAGTTGAGAAAGCTATAGGAGAAAGATACCGTTATGTCAGAATTAAACCTTTAGAAACCAGATTGTCTATTGAAGAAAAACTAGAAATTCAAGGATTAGCAATAGACTCTGAAAAGTTTTTGACAGCATCTGTTGTTAACTCTGATAGTCTTATCAAGGAGGGTGGAACTGTAAAAGAATACCAGCAATACATAATCAATATGGTTTACCAGCCAATAATTAGATTAGCTTTTAGTACACTCATAAATGAGTCAGATGTGCAGATGCAAGTTCAGAGTTTTAGGAAGATAAGATTAGAAGCTTTACAGAATGCAATTTTTGCCTATACAGAAGATCTAATTTCTAAAGAAAGATTTGAATGGGCAATAAAGCAAATTGAAAAATTTACAGGTATTATGAGTCATAAGCCTCATTACGAAGGGCTAATAATGACAATAAAAGGGAGGTATGGCTCACCAGAAGAAAAGCTTTATCAAAAACTTTATCAAGAAGCTACGGAACATCTTTCTGGGGGTAAAAAACCATCTAAAGTAGTAAGGCCTTTCTAATAAATGCATTATTTATTTAGTATGAAATAAGGGGACACCCCTTATAATCCCCTTCCGCCTCGTTCCTCGTCAAGT
>CAZGEW010000017.1:0-20718 GCA_964524225.1 uncultured Methanosarcinales archaeon
CAACCACGAGTGTGAGTTGTCTACAAGCCATAGTTTTATACTTTTATCCATGTATTTAAGGAGGAATACTGCCGAACTCCCAGTACCAGCACCAAAATCAACGACAATCTCGTCTTTATGGATTTTAGAGCGTACTATCCTGACTAATTCGTACATAGCCTCTTGCAACCATGAAGCATTAACAACAGCTTCATGAAAAGCAGTTGCTCCCTTTGAAGCAGGCTTATCTGGACGCCAAGGCTTTATTTGATTAGATATTATTGATGCCATCATCCCACCTTCTTCAATATATGCACAGTAACAGTACTTCCTGCTCCTCCAATATTTTGTGCAAGAGCATACTTAACATTGCTTACTTGCCTTTCTTGAGCCTCATTTCTCATTTGCTTTACTAACTCATAAATCTGGCTAATTCCAGTTGCACTTATAGGATGACCTTTTGCTTTCAAGCCACCACTTGTATTAACTGGTAGTTCTCCATTAAGATTAGTTATACCTTTCCTAATCATCTCTTTTCCTTCACCTTTATTACAAAAGCCCAAATCTTCATAAGAAATAAGTTCAACTGGGGTGAAAGCATCATGAAGCTCTGCTATGTCTATGTCACTTGGCTTAATCCCAGCTTGGCTATATGCCTCTTGTGCAGCTAGCTTTGTAGCTTCCCATAATGTCATGTCATCTCTTTCAAAAGGAGCCAAGTAATCAGACTCTTCTGCAGAACCTATAATCTCAACATCAGTTTTGTCTTTTGATAATATCAATGCAGATGCCCCATTTGCTGGAATACTGCAATCAAAAAGTCTTAAGGGTGAAGCAACAACTGGAGAATTCTTTATATCTTCAAAAGAAACTTTTCTCTTATAAAACCTAGCTTTTGGATTAAGGTATGCATTTTGGTGGTTTTTGTGAGCTACTAATGCAAAGTCATCTAATGTAACATGATGCATAAGCATATATTGTTGTGCAACAAGAGCATTTTCAGCTGGGAAATTCATTCCTTCAGTCTGCTCGTAAATTCTTTCAGTGCCCATCAACATTTCATCCGTAATCTTTTTGCTTATATTTGAAACCATCTTTTCAAATCCAACAACAAGTATATTACTGTAATTGCCAGATTTTTGAAGTTTTATGGCAGTCCATAATGCAGTTCCACCTCCAGCACAACCAGCTGGCACTGTAATTATTGGAAGTTTTTTCTGAAATAAGCTGCTGATCATAGAAGCACTATGCCTTTGTCTTTCCCCATTGCTTAGAACGTCATTGTTTGAAAGCACAATTACATCTATGTTGTTCATTGACATATCAGCTTCATTCAACGCCTCTAATGAAGATTCATAAACTAGATGGCTTGAAGCATCTTCCTGAATCCCAAATTTTGTCATGCCAACTCCTTTAATGTACACTACCAACCACCTTTGACATAAGCTTAACCATTTTTGATTTTACTTTATCCAGAGGAGTTATTGACGGCTTTCCTTGCGTTGTAAGAAGTTTTTTTAACAACACAAGTTGTTCAATTTCGTCAATCCCTTCATCAATTTTCTCTATCGGCTCGATTTTCATTTCATTTAGTTTATTAATTGCGCAGTCACCTAAAGCAACTAATCTTTCTTTTCCATTCAGCATATCTCTTGTTAATACAGAGCCAATTACAAGGTTCAATTCTTGACCTCTTAAGCCTATAAGCTTTGAAGTTAGACTATACATTTTGTTTAAACAAGCAGGGCAAGCCTTACCATCTATAACTTTTATATCAGGGTGTGGTGTCTCATGAATTAATGGCGGCTTTATTTGGTATTTTAATGCATCAATCTCGCCACCTACCACTTCAATATTCTTAGCGTCTATATTGCTTGAATTTATTACATAACTTGGAACATCAAGCATAGTTACTCTGCAAAATACACAGTCAAGTGCTGCAGGATTATTGCTAGCAAATACTAAATTTAAAAAGGCTGGTTCACCTAAAGTCAAAGGGCCTTGAGCTTGCATACCATTAGTTGCATCAGCAATTGTAAAAACATTAGGAATTACCTTAACTAATTTTGGAAGTATCTCGTCAATGCCATCAAAATACATTGCTCTTTGAGTTTTTTCATCAACTAATCTTGATAAGTTTTCTAAAGCGCCAGAAATTCCAAGCTGGAAGTTTGTTTTCATAATTGGTGTGTTTATAATTTTTCTGTTTAAGGCTTCTTTATACACTTTGAATGTGTAACCACCAGCTTGTATCTCTTCAAAAGGGCCTTTCGATATATCAACAAAGCTAATATCATGCTTTTTGCATATCTCTAAAATACCGGCTTTAGAGGCAGCATCGACAACATCTAAACCAATCAAAGCTTGCTCTGCAACAATAATATTCTTATTTTCAATGCCATGCTCAAGCAATAATTGAATTAGTGCATTTAAGAACTCTTGATTTGTGTTGACAGCTTGATAAGCATAAGCTGGGGCTATTATACTTGGTTTTATTAAAATCCTATCATCTTGATCTAAGTCTATGCCATTAAGAAGCTCTATCGCTTCTTTTATTGCCTCATAAATATCATATTTTACTTTTACAACAGCAACCGCATCTTTTGTTTTTGCTCTTTCTTCTAGATAAGTGTCTCCAATTTTATAATCTTTCATTGTTTTTTTTGGGACTCTATTGCCATGCTCATCTTCCAGAAGAAGTATATTATAAGGTATTACAGGATGCATTGGAGATGCTATAGACACTTTTGTTATTCCAGTAACCTTTATTTTCGTACCTTTTTGCTTTGTAATATTGCCTTTACAATAAACACATTTTTCAATTGGATATATCCATTTTTTATTGCACTTTTCACATATCCATCTGATTATCATTTTTTTAGTATATGCACACTAACAGTGCTTCCTGCTCCTCCAATATTTTGTGCAAGAGCATATTTTACATTATTGACCTGTCTTTCTCCTGCTTCATTTCTCATCTGTTTTACTAACTCATAAATTTGTGAAATGCCAGTTGCACTTATAGGATGGCCTTTTGCTTTCAAGCCACCACTTGTATTAACTGGTAGTTCTCCATTAAGATTAGTTATACCTTTCCTAATCATCTCTTTTCCTTCACCTTTATTACAAAAGCCCAAATCTTCATAAGAAATAAGTTCAACTGGGGTGAAAGCATCATGAAGCTCTGCTATGTCTATGTCACTTGGCTTAATCCCAGCTTGGCTATATGCCTCTTGTGCAGCTAGCTTTGTAGCTTCCCATAATGTCATATCTTCGCTTTCAAAAGCTGATAGTCTATCTACATATAGGCTTGAGCCTACCAACTCAATATCAGTTTTATCTTTTGTTAATATTGCGGCAGCCGCACCGTTAACAGATAAACTGCAATCAAAAAGCCTTAAAGGAGAAGCTACAACTGGGGATTTTTTTATCTGCTTTAGTGTAACCTCCTTCTTATAAAATCTAGCCTTAGGGTTTAAGTAAGCGTTTTGGTGGTTTTTATACGCAACCAAAGCAAAATCATTTAATGTAGCGTTATACTTAAGCATATATTGCTGTGCCACAAGGGCATTTTCTGCTGGAAAATTTAGCCCTTCACTTTGTTCATAGATTCTTTCAGCAGCCATCATAATCTCATCTGTGACAGTAATTGAATTATTTGTTAATAATCTTTCGACCCCTACAACTAATATGTTATTGTAATCTAACTTATTAGCTGTCCATATAGCTACCCCGCCTCCACCACAAACAGCCGTAGAAGTCAAAATAGGAATTTTCTTCTTAAAAATGCTGCTCAATATTGAGGAAAACAGTCTTTGTCTTTCACCATTGCTTTCAGTATCAATTGTTGAGACAACAATTGCATCAATATTGAGTATAGAGGTATTGGCATCTTCCAAGGCTTCAAGGGTAGCCTCATAAACAAGCTCTTGACTTGTAGCTTGCTGTGCTCCAAACTTAGTCATGCCAACTCCTTTAATAAACATAGAATCACCTATTAGTGTATTTGGCCCTAAACTCAGCCTTATTAACTATCGCTACCATCAACAAAGCTTCTGCGACTAAGACATCTTCAACTGATGCCTTTCCTTTTAGAATAGCACCTCTTTCATCTTGAGCTATTAAGTCAATCTCAAATTTAATTTGATCGCCTGGGAATATTGGAGCAATAAATTTAACTTCCTTTAATTTGTAGGCAAGTATGTCCTTTTCTTGATGATTAGCGATATTGCTTCTAACTAAGAGTGTAGCTGCTTGTCCAATACCCTCAACAGTTAAAGCCCCAGGCATAATAGGGAAGTCAACAAAATGACCCTTAAAAAAATCTTCATTGCCAGATAAATACTTTGTAGCTATTATTTTGTTATTAGTTAAGCTTATTACTTTATCTAAAAATAAAAAAGGCTCGTCATATGGTATGATTTTTTTGATATCCCCCACATTAATTTCTCCTTTCTCCTTGAGTTCTTCAATTGTAACCATGCAAGAAAGCCTCATTAATCGCTATTTAAATAACTTTCTATCTATTATCAGATACATATTATTAGATATACATATTTTAATATATTAATTATACTATATAAATAGCAAAAAGTATTTATAAATGGAAAATTTATATAGTACGAATCATGGATAAGATGGAAGAGCTATACGATTTTATTGAAAAAATAAAGAGCTCAAATATATTGGTTATAGTAGAAGGCAAAAAGGATAAGGCTGCATTGCAAAAATTCAACATTACAAATATTGTTGAGTTGAGCAAAAAACCGTTGTTTCAAATTATTGAAGAAATATCAAGTTTGCATAAGGAATGTATTATTCTTACAGATTTAGACAGTGAAGGAAAGCTTCTATACTCAAAATTAAACTCTCAGCTTCAGAATAATGGTGTAAAGATAAATAATAAATTTAGAGAATTTTTATTTAGATACACAAGGCTAAGGCAAATAGAAGGTCTTTGTACTTATTTAGAAGCCCACTAACCTTCTAATCCTTTCATTTATATCAGGATGTGTAGAGAATAAGCTATTTATTCTTCCTTTAAAAGTCCTCAACGGGTTCTCAATAAATAAATGTGCAGTTGCTTTGTTGGCTGCTTCAACTAATGGTTCTTTATCATCCCTTATCTTTTTCAATGCGTTAGCCAATCCTTGTGGATTTCTTGAAAGGAAAGCACCATCAGCATCTGCAAGAAACTCTCTTTTTCTGCTAACAGCAAGCTTGATTAGTTGAGCTATTAAAGGTGCTAAGATTGCTAAAATAAGCCCAACCAAGATTATAATAACTAAAATCACACCCCCTCCTCTTGAGCTTCTTTTACTTCTTCCATAAAATATGCTCCTCAAAAACATATCACTCAGTAAAGTGATTACCCCAACAAGAACAACAACAAACATCATCATCCTAATGTCATAATTTCTCACATGTGCAAGTTCATGTGCTATGACACCTTCTAATTCATCTCTTTTAAGCCTTGTAATTGCACCGGTTGTTACAGTTATGGATGCGTGTTCTGGACTACGACCAGTTGCAAAAGCATTAATTGCGCTATCTTCAATAACATATATTTTTGGAGTTGATGCGCCTGCTGCAATTGCTAAGCCTTCAACTGTATTAACAAGATGAGGATATTTTTTCCTGTCAGCCGGAACAGCATGACTCATTTTTAATATCATTTTGTCTCCTGAATAAAAACTGATTAGTGTCATTATTGTTGAGAATATAATTGCAAAAGCCACTCCAATAAAAGCATCACCAAAATATAAGCCAAAAGCATAGCCTAAAAATCCAATGATAATAAAGAAAATTGTAATTAAGGCTATTGATTTTCTTTTGTTTGAAGAGATGTGTTCGTATAATGTGGACATTTTTATTATTTAGTGTTATAATTTAACCACAATTTTTTGAAAAAAGGTAATGTTAAAGTAGATAACATAAAAGCGATTGCAGGGACAATTGCATTTAACCACGGTTTTGTAACTTTAATTACTTGAAGATAAAAGCCAATTGCAAGGTAAGTAAACAAAGTAAGCAAAAATCTTCTAGAATGACTTAACTCCCAAGCTTTATCTAATTCAACTTTTTTATTTCTTCTTTCTATATTTCTAACTATACTTTCTAACTCTTTTAAACTAGTCATTATTAATAAAAATGATTATTAATCAAAAAATTTTAACAGCTCCGTTGTTAAATTTTTTGTTGTTTAAAACTCTACTTTAACAGGTTTCTTTTCAACTTCTTCAGACTTAAAAAATTCCCTTTCCTTCAAATTCATCATATTTGCAATTATATTGCTCGGAAATTGCTGTATTTTGTTGTTCAAGGCCATAACATTATCATTATAGAACTGCCTTGAAAATGCTATTTTACTTTCGGTGCCTGACAATTCCTCTTGAAGCAACTTAAAGTTTTCAGAAGCTTGTAGTTTAGGGTAGCGCTCAGAAACTGCAAAGATTGTCTTTAATGCATTTGTAATTGCATCGCTTGCTTTTGCCTTTTGGCTCATTGAACCAGAGACTAGCTGGGATCTCATCTTGGTTATTTCTGTCAATACGCCTTTCTCATGTTTCATGTATCCTTTAACAGTATTGACAAGATTGGGTATTAAATCATATCTTCTCTTTAATTGTACATCAATCTGGCTCCATGCATTACTCACCCTATTTCTAAGGACTATTAATCTATTAAATGTTAGAATTATATATAAAGTTATTAATGCCAAAATTCCTATAATAACCCAAAATGCAACATTTGCCATTATAATCACTTCTTTAACCACCAAATGATATTTTATTGTATTTATAAAAGTTTGTAAAAATTAGAATGAAACCAAAAAAGTTATAAATAAATAGTATTAACTTCTTTTTGGGGGCAAAATGCGACTTACTCTAGCAGAACCAAGCTACTTAAAAGAAAGCATATCAATCATCTCTGATTTAGTCAATGAAGCGAGATTTAAGATTACGCCTAATTCTATTGAGCTAGTAGCAATGGACCCTGCTAATGTAGCAATGGTAATTTTTAGATTATTGAGCAGCTTTTTTATAGAATATGATGTGAAGAAAGACACTGAAATAGCAATTAACTTAAGCAATTTGAAGCAAGTGCTCAGAAGAGCAAATCCAAAAGATATACTTACTATGGAAATAGAGCCTGAAAATAGGCTAAAGATACAATTGAAAAGCGCAACTATCAGAACTTTTTATTTGCCATTAATTGAGCTAGAGGAAAAAGAACAAAAAGTGCCTGATTTGAAGTTTCCAATCACAATAAAAACATCATCCAGCATATTAAATGAAGCAATTGCTGACGTTGATGTTGTAGGGGAAAGTGTGGCATTTATTGCAGAGCCGAATAAATTTACATTGCAGGCAGAAGGTGACCTCAATCAAGCTAAGATAGAAATTAAAGAGGATGAAGACACAAAAGTAGCTGTAAGCAGCAATGATAAAATAAGGGCCAAATATAGCATTGAGTACTTGAAGAAGATGATTAATGGCTCTAAACTAAGTGATGAGGTCGTTATCCAATTCAATAAAGATTACCCTTTAAAGTTAGACTACAAGACAGTTGATAAATTAATGTTAAGTTTTATTCTGGCTCCAAGGGTAGAGAACGAATAACGCCAGGAATTTTTTTATAAGTTATGTTTTGGTATCTAAGTGATAACAAATGAGTATAGATTCAATATTAAGTGATGATGAAAATTTTTTTAATATATACGAAAAATATCCTCCTGTTAGAGATATAGTTAAAAATGCACAAAATAGGTATGGAGCTGACTGGGTAGAGAATGCTAGAGGCGAAGCTAAGGAGTATATTCAACAAAGTGGACTTGAAAAAGAAATCGTGAAGCTTTATTCCAACCAAAAACAAAGAGGAATTGAAACAAAAGCTCAAACTGCTACTACTGGAATGTTTAATTCATTCTTTGAGGGTATTGGTAAATTATTTTCGAATCCAGTTGCCGTAACAGCAACTGCAGTAATCCTACTATCCATAGGGTATATTGCTTTACCACCTGCATATTAAATTCTATAGGAGTGTTTTTATGCAGACAGAAATTCCGAAAGTTAGATAAACCACCGCCTTTAACGTCAAAGAAAGTAAGCAGTGTTTTGTTATCTACTAGTTAGCAGATTTTATTTTGTGATCATTTTTTAATCGGTTATTGTTTATTTTATTGTTTTTTAGTTAATGTTCAATCGTTAATGGGATTTTTTATTGTTGATTGAGAGAATGATTCGGAGCAGCACCGTTACTTTTATAAATAACCCTTCTAAAAATTTCATGATGGAAAGTAAAGCCCACTCTTATTTAGTTGAATGGACTATAAATTTTATTAAAAACAAAGATATAGTTTCTAAGAAAATAGAAAATATAGAGAATGGAAAAGAGGGTTTTGATTTGTACATCAAATATAAGGATAGAGAGCAGTACTTTCTAGTTACCCAAAATATTGTTGATTTTGATTTAATCCTACAAAAGATAAATAACAATACATATGTTAGCATAGTTACTTTGAATTCTAAAGAAAATTTTGATAGTTTAGTAAAAAATTGGAATAGGCTTATTAATTTTAAGTACCTAAACATAATCTTCGTTAATCCATTTTCACAACTTGACAAGAAATGGATAATATTTCCTTACACCCATCATAAAATATGCGATGAACCTTCGTTAAAGAATGGATTAAGGTCAATGTTTGAAATGGTTGAACCAATTGACGAACAACAATTGGTTACACAAATTACAAGCTGAACAAAATAAGTTGCCCAATAAAACCAGAGAATATTGGTATAAGCAAATTATCATCAAGCTCATCAACTAATGTTTCTGTTATTGTAGCTACAAATGACATGCTGATAACAATGTATATGTACCCAGGCAAGTTTACCAGCACAAAAAATCCAACGATAAAGTTTACAAATAATTCAGCAAAGAACCCCGCCCAAGTTTTGTTCCTGTAGATTAAAGTAGTGCCGTATCTTTTTCCAACTAAAGCTGCAATCATATCACCAAAGGTTGTCATTAGCAGAGCAGCTAATGCAACTTTATAATCGAAAACTGCAAGGGCGATAATAGTACCTGATAAGAAATAAATGACACCATACATTTTGTTTTGTTCTTTGGGCCTTATAAATTGTGAAAAAAATGGCACTTTCCAATTTAGTTCTAATCTAAAGTATTCCAAAATTAAGAATATAATCAATAAACCAACAAGGAAAAGCAAAGAAATCTGCTTTGCTAAAGTGATGTGATAGCCTACCTTTATAAGTTTATCCTGAATGACAAAATATATAACAAGAACAATCAAAATGGTTATATGTATCAGCTTTCTTCCTATTTCGTGAAATATGCCCCACATAACTATAACTTAATGTAAAGGTTATAAATAACTTTCTATAAGATTATTAGAAAAATTTGAAACCTTTGCTTTCCTTTGTACCTATTATTCCACCTTCTACTATTTTGAATAAAATCTCTTTCTCTGCCTCGATACTGCGATGTTTTCTGAGTATTGCCCTACGATTACCATTTGGTGTTATTTGCAGCTCTATCAAACATTTACTGCCATACTTTAATATATCGCCTCCTACAATATTTACTTTATCTCTATTATCAAAATCAGTATAGACTTGGTTAGTTATAAGTACTGGAATTTTTTTGTTTCGTGTTATTTCTGTAAGATAAGATATCTGCTTTCCGAGTTCAATATTTACTTCGTGTATATCTTCATTTTTGCTGAGTTCTAGCCTATAGAGCATAGCTATTGTATCAACGATAATCAGTCCAACTTTATCATTAATAATCTCCTTTAGTTTTTCAAAAGATTTTTTCTGCTCTGCAAAACTTGTCGGCTTCAAAAAGATAATATTGTCAAGTATTTTAATATAGTCTTGGGTTATATGCGAGCTTATCTGTTTCAATCTCTCTAGGGAAAAACCACCTTCAGTATCAACATAGACAACCTTTTTCCCGTTTCTAGCAACATTAATACCGCAAAGCAAGCACAATACTGTTTTGCCAGAGCCTGCAGGACCGTATATTGTAGTTACTATATCTTTCTCATAGCCACCACCAAGCATAACATCAAGTATTTTGCTTCCTGTAGGTAACTTATTATCTGTAATTTCTTCCATTATGGTAGGCTAATAATACAACTATTATTAAATTTACTCTTTTAAAACTGCTTGTCCTTCTTGAATAAGAGTAATCCAATAAATGTGAGTGAACCAAAGCTATTAAAAATCAAATCAAGAATTGCATTATTCCATTCTCCTTCATCACCTAATCCATAGAATAAAAAGCCATCACCTAAACCTAGAACATAATACCCTAACCACTCTATGATTTCCCCAACTGCACCAACACCAATGGAAAAGAACACTAATAAAATAGCACGTTTCATCTTGCTTAATCTCTCATTAAATAATCTATCTGTGATTAATGTAATTGTAAATCCACTAACAAAATGCATGTAATGATCAAATCTAATTCCTAGTGGTCTAGTTGCATAAAGTCCGAGAGTATGCAAAATTAATGCAAATATAAAGAAAGAATAACTCATATAATCCTGATTCAACTTATTATAGAGCTTATAAAAAACTATAATAGCACTAATAGACAAAATAGCATCAATAAACAACCCTAATCTCATTATATTTTTAATAGCCAAGATTAGCAAAATAATAAATGCAATTATTGTCAATATATTCTTGAATTTTTTATCTTTATTTTTATTTATTTTTAACATTGTTTGTATATGTGCTATATTCACTATTAAATTTTTTGGTAAAGTAGTTAAGAAAACTTTTAATAGCCAATTAGGTTACTAAACTCAAAATGGAGATAATAAAAAAATCAAAATCAACAGCAATAGCATCCTTCATATTAGGTTTAACTTTTTGGATACCATTACTTAACTTAATCTTTGGTGCTCTAGCTATTTATATTGGTATAAAGTCTTTAATTAATATAAGGAGAAATTCATCCAAATATGGTGGAAAGACATTTGCTATAGCTGGGATAGTTCTTGGGGGGATGGTATATGTAACTTATTTTATAGGATTTAGTATGTGTTTATTAGGCTACAAAGACATCTGCAAAGCTATGGGTTTGTCTTTCTTAGCTTGATTTTTACAAAATTTAGTAGAAATATTTAAAAACATCATACAATAGTTTTAAATATTATAATCTTAGTCAGCTTATTAAAGCGTAGATTTTTGGGAAAAAGCTATTATGTGAAGTAAAATGAGTTTAATTGAAATATTAGGACATTACAATAATGAATATATCCAATGGATTAATGAATTTTTCTTATGGTATAATTCAATAGGGCGAAAAATATTAGATTTTTTTCATGTAATATTTGAAAATTTATTTGATGTCTTACTCTTTATTGCTTTTTTAATATCTATTCTTTATTTTATAATGTCCCTCTATACTATTTTCAAGAAGCGAGAACAAAAGGAGCAATATATTGAGACTGAGGAGCCACCATTTGTTACAGTTCAAATTCCAACTTTTAACGAGCTTGCAGCTATAAGATGTGCTAAAAGCTGTTTAAATTTTAACTATCCAAAAGATAGGTATGAAATAATTATAGGAGATGACAGCAACAAGCCAGAGATTTCAAAAAAATTGCAAGAATTTGCAAATGAGCATAATATTGTTAAAGTAATAAAGAGAGAAACAAATGAAGGGTACAAACCGGGTAACCTTAATAATATGCTAAGGCATTCAAAAGGTGAAATTCTTGTAATATTTGATTCTGATTTTGTGCCATCAGAAGATTTCTTAGTAAAGATAGTAAAGCCATTTATGAAAGACAAGGGAATAGCTGGAGTGCAAGCAAGATGGAAACTGCTGAACCCAAACCAAAATATGGTTTCTGCATTGGGAGCAACCATAATTTTAATTTACCATCATATAACAATTCCATTTATTCACAAAAGAAGAAAAATTACATTTCTTTGTGGTTCAGCAGAGGCTGTTAGAAAAAGTGCCTTGCTTGAGTTAGGTGGATGGGAAAATGGCAACTTGACAGAAGATATTGAGCTTTCTTTAAGGTTGATTGAAAGGGGTTACAAGATAGAGTACCTTGGTGATTTGGAATGTGCTAGCGAAGTTCCTTACACTATTAAAGACTTATACAAGCAGCAGATGAGATGGGCTTATGGAGTTATCTCTTCTTGGAAAAAGCACTTCAAAGCAATAGTTAACAATAAAAATCTTAATATCGTGGACAAATTGTACATGGGGGTTATTTTTTGTAGTGGCTATTTACTTTCTGTGCTATTGGCTGGACTTTTTATAACAGGAACACTAAGCTTTATTACACATGCACCAGCTCCAATAGACTGGGGAAGGTTCTTTTATGAATTAATTAGAAATATTATTTTAACAAGCGGATTAATCATTTCCAGCATTGTGGCACTTATAAAGGCAAATAAAGCAAAGTTGACTTTACCAATGATTGTTTCATCTTTTAGTTATGGCTTAGTTGTTACTTATTATGTTAATGTAGGTATTTTTAAAGCATTTACTAAAACCCCAATGGAGTGGTACATGCTAAATAAACAAGGAAATAAAATTGACTATTGAAATTGGAAAATATAATAATGTCCATGGCTAGTATCATATTTGGGATTTTATTCACGTTTTTACTTATTATTCTGATTGTTTTTATAATTTCTCGATTTATTAGGAGGGAGTATGTTAATTTTGAACCTAAGGTGAGTGTCCTTACACCAGCTTATAATGAAGAAAAGAACATAGGAGAGTGTATCCAGTCTATTTTTGATTCAAATTACCCAAAAAATAAAATTGAAGTAATTGTCGTTGACGATGGTTCAATAGATAAAACATTAGGTATAGTTAAAAAATTTAAGAATGTAAAACTCATAAAACAGAATCATTTAGGAAAAGTTGAAGCTCTAAACAATGGAACTTTAAATTCCTCGTATGAGTATGTACTAACAATTGATGCTGATACGACGCTTCATAAGGATTGTATAAGAGAGCTCGTCAAACCGTTTTCTGATGCTTCTGTGGGAGCAACTACGGGAAATAATAACGTGAAAAATAAAGGCTCGTTCGTTTCTATCTTTCAAACTATTGAATATCATTTCAGCAACCTAATACGAAATGGTTTTTCTACTACATTCAACAATGGCATTTGGTTTTCTGGCTCAATCGCATGTTACAAAAAATCTGTACTTAAAAAAGTGGGTTATTTTAAGAAAGATACTATGGCAGAAGACCAAGACATAGCTCTGGAAATTAAAAGAAATGGGTATAAAACTATTAATGTATCAACTGCAACAGCGTATACTATAGTACCAATAAAATTAAAAGAATTATATAAGCAACGCAATAGGTGGTGGATTGGTACACTTCAAGCAATTTTTAAGAATAGGAGTTTAGTTTATGATAAAACATCTCCGTCAATATGGTTTTTGTATTTTAATCAAATTTGGTGGTCTTTCTATGCTTTTTTATATTTGCCAATAATTATATATCAAATCAACTACTGGATGCCTCACTCAACAATTAGTGGGTATATAACCTATTTTTTCAGATGGTTTAGTTTGGTTGGTCCAGCATATGTCATTTATAAAATCCCAGAATGGGGCGTATCCACGTATTATATTTTTGGAGTGATGTCTGGTATAGTAACAGCTATCTTAGCTATTTCAGCATTAAGAATGTTTAAAGAAAAAATCACAGTTGAGCATGCATTCGCAATATTTTTCTACTTTCCTTATACAATTTTCCTAAATTTAATGATTCTTATTAGTATAATTAGAACCCCATTCTGGAAAAAAAGCTTTTATCTAAAATGAATCTTCATTTTTTATATCGATAAAATCTCCTAATGTAAGACCTTCGTCTTCTCTTTTTTTATTTTGAATTTTTCAACATGCTCTTCAACCAACCTCAACCCCCATAATTTTTCTAGTTTTTTTGCTAGAGATAATGAAGGACTTAATGTACCAGTCTCAATTTTATGAATTATAAAGGAATTAAATAAAAGACTCAAAGAAAGTATCCTAAAAGTAAAATTGATACAACAAAAGGTTTTAATAATCTAGAAAATTTAACAGCAAAGCTGTTAAATTTTCATAAAAAATGTTAGTAAAAACTAAAGGTTATAAAGCTGAAATAGAACTATTGCACTTGTTTTGGTCTAGAAGATGGTCTTGTTTAAGATGCGCAGGTTCTGGCTCTATGAAATATCCAGGACCAGATTTAATTGTGGGCAATAAGGAAAAAAATAGGAGGCTAGCTATTGAATGCAAATCAACAAAAAGCAAAAAGAAATATCTTGACAAACACGATGTAGAGCAGCTCAAAGAGTTTTGTAATATTTTTGGTGCTGAACCATGGTTTGCTGTAAGATTTTCAAGGATGAGTTGGCTTTTCTTGAGTTTAGAGGACATTGAAAAAACAGAAAATGGCTATGTTATAGATACAAAAGTTGCAGAGAGAAGGGGTTTATTATTGGATGAATTGATAAAATAGTTGATTTTTAGAATAAAAACATCAAAATGCCTTTAAGACAGGTTATTGTTACCTTTGTTGGACACATAGATCATGGAAAATCGAGTATATTAGATAAGATTAGAGATACTGCTATTGTAGCCTCTGAAGCAGGTGGCATCACTCAAGCAATAGGAGCATCTATTATACCACAATCAACTATAAAGAAAATCTGTAATCATCTTCTAAATTTTTTTAAGATGGAAATAAAGATTCAAGGCATATTAGCAATCGATACACCTGGGCATGCAGCATTCAGCAATATAAGAAAAAGAGGAGGCAATCTTGCAGATATTGCTGTGCTTGTAATAGATATTAATGAAGGAATTAAGCCCCAAACACTTGAGTGCATCGATATACTTAAGCAATACAAAACACCTTTTGTAATTGCATTAAATAAAATTGATTTATTACCACTATGGAGCTCAAAACCAAGTTTAATCTTATTGGATAACATAAAAGGACAAAATGAAAATACGATGCTTCTTCTTGAAAAAAGGCTTTACGATATTGTTGGCAAGTTAAGTGAGCTCAGCTTTAGTGCAGAAAGATTTGACAGGGTTGAAGATTTTACTAAGCAGGTTGCTATAATTCCATTGTCTGCTAAGACAGGAGAAGGCCTGCCAGAGTTGCTGATGGTTATAACAGGTTTGTCTCAAAGATTTCTTGAGAATGATTTAAGGGTTGATATAAAAGGCTATGCAAAAGGTGTAGTTCTCGAGGTTAAGGAGGAGAAGGGCTTAGGGATTTGTGTCGATGCTATAATTTATGACGGATCTTTAAAGAGGAATGATGTTATTGTGATAGGCACTTTAGATGAGCCATTAGTAACTAAAGTCAAGACATTATTAGAGCCGACACCATTATCAGAGATGAGAGACAAAAAGGCTAAATTCATTTTGGTAAACGAGGTTAAGGCTGCAACTGGTGTGAAAATTTCTGCACCTGAGCTTGATAAGGTTGTTGCAGGCATGCCATTGAGAAGCTGCTCAATGAATAATGTATTAAATGTGAAAGAAGAGATCAAAGAAGAAGTAGAGGAGGTGTTAATAGACACAGATAAAAAAGGCATTGTTATAAAAGCAGATACTTTAGGTAGTCTTGAAGCAATAGCCAAGATATTAAAGGAAAAAAATATTGAAATAAAGAAAGCTTCAATTGGAAACATAATAAAAAAAGATATTTCTGATGCAGAAGCAAATTATGAAAAAGACCCATTAGAGTGTGTCATTCTTGGCTTTAATGTTGCTTTGATGCCTGAAGTAAAAGTTCCCCAAAATGTCAAGGTTATATGTAATAATATCATTTATCAGCTAATTGAGGACTTTGAAAAGTGGAAAGAAGAAGAAATGAAAAAATTAGAAGCCAAAGAAATCCAATTCATACATAGACCATGCAAGATACAAATAATGAAAGGTTATGTTTTTAGGCAAAATAACCCAGCTATAGTTGGTGTTGATGTATTAGCAGGAACTTTAAAAGTTGGCACACCATTGATGAAGAATGAGGGCATACCAATAACAGAAGCAAAAAGCATACAACAAGAGCAGGAAAATATAGACAAGGCTGAGAAAGGCAAACAAGTTGCTGTTTCAATGCCAAATGTCACAATTGGAAGACAACTTCATGAAGAAAATATTTTGTATTCCGCAATTCCAGAAGAGCATTTTAAAAAATTTAAGAAATTTAAAAAGTATTTAACGCAAGATGAAATAGAAATATTGAAGGAGATAGCAGAGATAATGAGAAAAGATAATCCTATGTGGGGTGTTTAAAACTATTTTTGTCTAATTAAAATGCCTAAAACATACACACAAAAAGAACTAGAGAAAATTATGGCGGAATTTGAATCTGATATTCCACTTTCCAAATTAGAGGGGGAACTAAAGGGTAGATCTGCATATGGTATTGCACTAAAAATGAGATCTCTTTCAATGGATTGTCCTAATCAATGGGACCCTTCCAAAGTGGCGGGGTATACTAGAGATGAAATAAGAAGACACAAAGGTGATATAAAGGCACAGAAAAGACGGTACAGAGCAAGGAAAAAAGTTGAGCTAATTGGATACGCCGAATTCCGAGAACAACTAAAAAAACAAGAGCAGTCTCTTAAAATCAATTGGATAGAATTTATTCAATACTTAAAAGAATTCTTGAGGTTGTACGAAGGTAATAAGGAACAATTTGCGGAAGAAATTTTTATTCACCCTAGTCTCTTATCACATTATTTAGCTGGAAGGAGAAAACCAAGTGACGAAGTTCTTGCAAGAATGTTTGATAAATTTATAGAAGTTTGTCCAAAAGATAGTGAATATCTAACAAAATTAATTTATGATCCAAATGCAGCAACTAAAAATCCTTAACAATAAAGAAATAAAGAAAGTTTATAAATTGATTGAAAAGCAATGGGGCGCTAAATTAAAATTGGAATATGGATTTTTAAAGAACAACAAAAACAGGATTTTTGTGATTAGCAAAGACGTTGCTAAAATTGACATTTCAAATTTAAGGATTAATTCTATTGGAATGTATTTTTGTGAAATTGATAATGCTGATGTAAGATTGAGTATTGAAGGAAGTCAAATTGTAGGACCAAAAGCTACAAAAAATATTATTGAATTAAGTGAAGAAGAAACAAGAAAATGGTTTAAGGGGGAAGATTTAGAGAAGGAATGCAAGGATTGCAATGGGTTTGTTATACTAAAGCATAATAAAGATTTTTTAGGAACAGGAAAATATGCTAATGGCAGGATTTTGAATTATGTGGGGAAGGGTAGGAGGGTGAATTTGTAAAAATGTCAAAAACACCCCGCACTAAAGTACAGTGAGTTGTGAGCGAGTTCACTTCGCTCACTCGCATTCACCCGTGTTTTTGAGCATGCTCGGAAATCGCTGGCTTTCCCTACGCTAAAAGCAATAGGGTGTACACCTTAGCGATTTCCGACATATTAAAAATTTAATTTTTTTCTATATTTGTTATATTGCCATCGAAGCATACCTTAAATTGATCCAAAGCTTTTACTCTACCAAAAATGGGTGTTACATCTTCGGAGTCGGCTATAAAAACTGGAGCAATAAACTCTTTATCTGCCAATCTTATTTTTAGGTTATGAATAAAGCCATTAAGAAATGTATTTGGAACAATCCCTCTTATTCTTTTGTAATCTCCTATTGTTACATCGTCTATTAGTAAGTTTCCCATGAATCTAGGAAGCAAACAAATATCTGCCCCAGTATCTGCCAAAACTTTTCTAAAAACTATCCATCTCTGCAGTTTTGCAGAATATACCTCTATTACTACCAAAGGTCTCTTTATAAATCCGAACAATGAGCTTTTTCCTTCTTGATATTTAAATGAAGGCAATTAAAATCCCCTCTTTTAGTTCCCATGCGATGGACACCTTCTTATTTGGATTTTCTTTTACTATTTTGTCATACACCTTTTCTGGATTTAAACCATGCCATACAAGTTTGTCATCTACATAAATCTCGTATTCGTAATCACTTTCATTCCTTTTGCTTGATTTTGATTTCATCTTATACACCTATTGAATAATAAAGAAATTTGTATTTAAATAATTAACTATGGCAGATCCTCTTAAATGGAAAGATTTTGAATTATGTAGGGAAGAGTATGAAGGTGAATTTACAGTGATTTTTTAATTTGCTCAAAAATTACTTTTGATACATTTCTTCCACGAGCTATGTATTGTATCGATTCATCATTAATTGCTTCAATACTAGAATCAATAACTAAAAGCACACTTCTTTGCTCTTGTTGAAGTTTATGTCTGACATCTTTGATAAAATTATTTAAAGGGTACTTTACCCAATAAGGCTTATCGCCCATTTTTTTATAATGTATTAAAACGTAATTGCCTTTCTCATTTGATGTAAGGAAATAAAATTCTTCAAATAAATCACCTGTTGGAATACTAAAATGACCTTCTTTCATATTGGTTCCATTCAAAAAAGCTTTTACATTTCTTCTGAGTTTTGGTCCGGTAATGCGTTTATTCCCAGGTATAGAGCCGAAATATGACGAGTTTGGTACAAATCCATAATATAGTCTCTTCTTTGAAATACCCCTTAGATGAGAGATCGCTACAAGTTCATTTTTAATAGCTTCATCTATAAATCTTTTAACATAAATAGAGTGAGGAAAGTTTAATAAGACATAAGTAAGATCTTTTTCTTTACGAGATTCAAGCACTACTGTGTTTTGTTGATAAAATCTTTGTGCAAGAATAAGAATTTCTAAATCATTAAGCGAATAGCTACTAGCCGTTATTAATTTATTGTGTGTTGATAATAATTCCCTCATTCTTTCGAGTGCAGACTCTCCAACAAGTACTACTAAGTTTGACATTTTTATAAAATCAGGATCACTAGGCTTCGTTAATCTTTCGATAAGAGATTTTCCGCTCGAAGTATCAGCTTGCAAAAAATATACTCTTCCTCCCTCATAGCGAATTGGTTGATTTTCTGTTGTAAGTAATGTGGAAAGTTCCATTTTAATTAATGTTTGACGTAGTTAACTTTTAATAAGCTTAAGTTCGTATTGGAAATGTTTACCAAATCTTATGTATGTTTGCAATGAAAGATCAATTGTTTGGCCTAAGTCAGAAATTTTTTGCCAATCAGTGTCACCATTACTCCTTATTCTAATAGCACCTTCTTTGGCCAATATTCTAATATAAGTATTGCTATAGCTCTGAGGTAAAATTAATCGAGCCAATTGCTCTACAGTAACTCCATCTTTTCTAACATTTATTTTACCACTTTTTGTAGCAATTAATTCAGGAATTTGATATATAGGTAATTCTCCAAGCCCTCTTTCTTGATATTTCAATTCAAATTCTTTTCTTGCTGCTCTTGCAGCATCTTCTCCATAAATCATACTGACTATGCTATAAGCTATTTCGTGTTTCAAATCAATAGGTCCATAATCATTGATACTTTGTATCTTTTTTAGCTCTTCAATCGCCTTTTTAGTTGCGTCGTCATGCCACTTAATTTCAAAATTCTTGTTACCCTTTCTTCCAATTATTATAGAGTAATCAGGTTCCATTACATATTGCCTTAATGTCTTTTCTATTTGCCAAAAGAAGGGTTCTAGTTTTTCTATTGCACTTCTTATACTGCCCTCGCCCCTTGGCATATATGCTTTAACAGAATCAGTTACTCTACTAACATCAATCTCTCCATTAACTATTTCAAACCTTTGTTGAACTCTGTACTTACCAAGTAATTCACTTTCAAGTCCATTATCTAAAAGAGAATTTTCACCCTTTATTCCTATGACAGAGATTTGATTGAGCTTTGTTTCTCTTACAAAGTTTAAATCTTCACTGTAATTCTTTTCACTTGAAAGGTCCATTATGATAGTTTTATAGTCCCTTGTTGTAAGCTCTCTTTGCAAATCTTCAGGTGTTTTTGCTATTTTAACGAGATAGTCCCTATCCTCTAAAGCGTCTCTGATTTTTGAGGCAATATAGTCTTTGTTAGGAAGGTATAATAAAATACGACCTTTCTGCTTTCTAACTTCTTCATCACTAATTTCTAAGAATTGACCCCTGCTTGCAATCAGTTCACCAATTTTATAATGTCTTGCAAACCTCAATCCCTGTTGAACAAGTAAATTGTACTCGCCTATTTGTGATTTCACTGCATCAATCTTATCCGTGCTTATTCTGGTCAATAGTTTTGCGTATTGTTCCATTAAGTAATCTGGAATACTCATTATTTTACCATACATATCTGCAGCGCCTCTATTCAAAAAAACACATGTTGCAGGATTGGATTTGCTCATTTTATGCACGCCATCAAGAGAGGTTAGCAGAGGCATTGCAATTCCAATTTGGTCTTCCAGATTCTCGGCACGTTGTACCTCTCTTCCAAACATCATATTTCTAAGCTGATCTTGGCCCCCTATCTCAAAAGAAGTCCTTAACTTGGCAGAATCTAATCCTTGTTTCATTGGATAAAGGAATTGTCCTACAGTCACTTGTTCCCCACCTTCCCTTCTTTCTCTGAGTTCAGGTCTATCCTCTAGTGCTCCTAATCTTACATTATTTGCAATTTTCATATATTCCTGAAGCGGCATATTTGAAAGCCATTCATGATTATAGTAAAAGCGGACTCCTTGTCCTGTTAATAGAGGCAGGTAGGCTCTTAACCTACGCACATAATCAA
>CAZGEW010000018.1:0-234 GCA_964524225.1 uncultured Methanosarcinales archaeon
AAAATAAGGATAATTTTATAAATACAAAAACATTTTTAAATGATAAGTTAAAAATCGAGACAATCTATTTAATCTCATATTATCTTAAGCAAACTCAAGTTTAGCGCTTAAGAAATTAGACTTGTACGCCTTCGCTTCAGCCTTATCTTCCAAGATTAGACAAGGTTATTGATTAACTATTAGTATATTCATTGTATTGCAACATAATCGCTGCTAAAAATGAAAAAATATCGA
>CAZGEW010000018.1:244-19704 GCA_964524225.1 uncultured Methanosarcinales archaeon
CCACAAGCAATAAAAGGTCGCGCTACACATCCACCAAAAGCTGAAAAAATTTGGCTTAAAAAAAAAGAACAGTGGTCGGAAACGATACCTCATATTTGGCAACGGGTTCATTGCGCAACACTACGCAGCCCACCTGCTCAATAAAAATGCCGAGGTATTGGTGGCTTTTCACACCAAAAAAACTTCTGCCCTACCATACGTCATTCAGGTACTTGCACCTACAAACATAGCAGACATCCAAAAACTCCTTCTTTCATACAAACCCCACTACCTTATTCTCACTCAAGGAATATCATTTATACCGGATAACGAAAGAGAGTTAGACCGTTCAGTTAAAAGCAATGTGATGGCGCCGCTCCTCGTTCTTGAAGCAACGTATCTGCTCGCGAAAAACGACAAGTCGTTTCCTATGCCTAAAAAGATCCTAACATTTGGTTCAGCAGCTGAATACGGCTACAGTGATAGAAAAAAGTGGAAGGAGATAAGACAACATACAAAACCTAGCTCTCTCTACGGTTTGGTGAAGCACTGGCTATTTGAAGTATCACAATACTACGCAAACTTAGGTGTTCCATGCGTTCATCTTCGACATTTCAACACTGTTGGAGCAGGCCAGGATCACCGCTTTGTTGTCTCATCGTTCTGCCGCCAAGTAGCATTGATGGAACTCAGGAAACAACCAAACATACTTTCTTTCGGCGACCTAAGTCAACAGCGAGACTTCATCGATATCCGTGACGCGATAAATGCCTATGAGATTGCCCTAAAAAAAGCACAGCGCGGTCAGGTTATAAATGTCTGCTCTGGTGTACCACACATGGTTGTAGATATTCTAACTATCCTTAAGCGTCTGACACTGGTAGATTTCTCTACAAGAACAGATCCATCACTTATCGCTGAGCTACGAACTCGCAACAAAGCACTCATTGGGGTACCAGAGTGGCTACAGGAACAAGGTTGGAAATCATCCCGATCCTTGGAGGAGAGTGTGGAATGTGTCCTTGAGTACTGGCGTGAGAAACTTAGAAGAGAGAAGTGAGTATAACTATGACAAAAAAGAAATTAAAGCAAGCAATCTTCATCGGAAATCGGCTGGTTAGTGATAATGAACCAGCTTTCATCATCGCAGAGGTAGGCATAAATCACAATGGTAAGCTAGCCATTGCAAAGAAACTTATTGATGCTGCGGTAGAGGCACGAGCGGATGCTGTAAAGTTTCAGATGCGCCACCTCAATAATCTCTACACCAAGGACGCAATCAAAAACACAAAGAATGAAGATATTGGCACGCAATATTTACTTACTTTGATTAAAGACGCACGGCTTGCCAGAAACGATTTCGATGAAATAGTGAGATACTGCAAATCGCGAGGAATTCTGTTTTTGTGTACTCCGTGGGATAAAGAGAGCACCGACGAGCTCGAGCGCTATAAGGTTCCAGCGTACAAAATCGGTTCCCCAGATATGACAAACTTTGAACTCCTGGAGTACGTCGCCTCCAAGGGAAAGCCTATGATCATTTCAACTGGCATGTCCTTTGTTGAGGAGATACAAACCAGCATACGTTTACTTGATAAGCTTAATGCTCAGTACATCTTACTCCATTGTAATAGCTCCTATCCGTCACAACCGAAGGATTTATCGCTCCGCTTCATACCGAAGCTCAAGGAAATGGCAGGAGGTGGCATTGTTGGGTATTCTGGCCATGAGCTTGGCACTGCGACGACACTAGCTACTATACCGCTTGGCGCGAAAGTGATAGAACGCCATATCACGCTTGACCGCACGATGAAGGGACCAGATCATGCTGTCAGCTTAGAACCCAGAGAGTTTGTAGGACTAGTGCGTGATATACGAAATATTGAATTGGCGCTCAAAATGGACAGTAAATACGTTACGAGAGGCGAATACATCAATCGGAAAATTCTCAGCAAAAGTCTGGTGGCAGCGGTTGCAATACGAAAGGGGCAGCTAATCACAAAAAACATGATAACTGTCAAGAGTCCAGCTAAAGGACTGTCACCTCAAAAACTGTATAATATCATCGGCAGACGATCCGTTCGAAACATGAAAAAGGATGAGTACTTTACAGAATCAGACCTAGGAATCAAACCAACACCCCATAATACTGTCCTCAAAGGGAAGTGGGGTCTAATTGTGCGCCCCAGCGATTATGAGAAAATGCTTACCGGAGTACATCCGAAATGTATAGAATTTCACTTTGGTTTTCATGACCTTAAATATCCGTTTGAACCAAAGAAACCAATCACTACGGAGCTAATTGTCCATGCACCTGAATTGTGGGGTACAACCCTCCTAGACCTATGCTCAAAAGATAAAAAAATACTGACAGAGTCTATAAAGAACACCAATATGTTGTTTGATAGGGTACGAACTATGAGAACCTATTTCACCAAAACTCCTAAGAAGGTCAAAGTGGTGCTACACCCTGGAGGTATGAGTTACCATGATTTTACCAAGCCGACAGAAAAAGAGGAGATGTACAGAACACTTGCTCGATCACTCCAACGGCTTGATCTCCACGGCATTGATTTATTGCTTGAAAACCTCCCACCATTTCCCTGGTACAAAGGCGGCCAGTGGTTCTCAAATGTATTCACTGATGCACAAGAAATAGCAGATTTCGCAAAAAAATATAGATATAACATCTGCTATGACACAAGTCACGCGCAGCTTTACTGCACATTTGCCGGAAAGGACATGATTGCATTCTTCAGGACAATCAAACCATTTGTGAGCCACATACACCTTTCAGATGGCAAAGGCAGTGACGGCGAAGGACTGCAGATTGGCGACGGCGATGTATTGTGGGAAAAAATAATTCCAGAAATCAAGAAAGCCAATACAACATTCACTCCAGAGATCTGGATGGGGCACCGGTATGGAGGAGAAGGATTCTGGGTAGCACTGAGGAAACTAAAAAAATATAAGTTGTAATTTGGTGCTTATGCACCAATCTAATCTTTATTAAAATAACTTTATTATATTTTTAATCATATTTTGTAATTCTATTTATAAGTCCCTTTACCTCATCAATAGTTACTAATCTAAACAAAAACAAACATATAACATATATCGACCCAGCAATAATGGATATTAATCCAATTTTTAAAAATAAATTTAAAGAAATGTGCATATTGAGATAGTTTACTATCAACAAAAATACAATTGCCAAAGCAATAGTTTTCAACCATATCTTATAAGGTATAATTAAAAGATTCTTTTTCTCTAAAATGAAAGTTCCTATGAGCATCATTGGGATATAACTAACAGAAGCAGCAATTGCAGCGCCTATAAACCCATATTTTGGAATAAGAATTAAATTTAATACCACGCTTATTATCGATCCAACAACTATTGCAAGGGTATTGATTTTCGGTTCATTAATTCCATATAGAATGCCAATGTTAATTGCATAAAAAGTGAAAAATACCATGCCAATTGATAGTATTTGCAATGCTGATTGGCCAATGGCATACTCATTCCCGTATAACAGCTGCAGAATCGCGCCTGAGAATACAAACAGCAATAATGCAAGTGGAGAGACTGCAACTAATGAAAATCTATATAATAATTCTATTCCTTTCCTTAGCTCTGCAATCTTTCCCTTGCTCCAAAATTCAGAAGCCATAGGCCAAATGACATTATTAATGGCCATAGGGAAATACCACATGAGCAGCGCCGTTGGCAATATTGCATTGTAAATTGCAACCTCATGCAATCCCCTAAAATATGTTAAAAGTACAGAATCTGTATATCTGAATGCCGTCCCTATAGTCGACATCAAAATAAGATGAAAACTGTAGGTGGACATCGACTTAAAAAGTAAATAATTCCAGTTAGATTTGACTTTTAAGAAATTTGGAACTATTTTTCTGATTAAGATTGGAGTATAAATAAGGAGCAATGTAACCGGTGTTATTATGTATGCTATTGCAGGGCTAATTAAACCATACCCTAATTTAAATCCAACATAAGATGTTAGTAGAATAATCATCATTCTCACAACATCTATACTTGAGAAAAAGCCCATGCTCTGAAATCCCTGAAATGAAAATTTAACTATGTATGTAAAGCTGTCAATAAAAAAACTTATTGCCATCAATTTAAGAACAGCGGATGCGAATGAATCATGAAAATAGTTTATCCCTAAGAAATCTGCAAAGATAAAAATTAAGATGATGATTGCCAAGTTTGTTATGAGAAGCACTATAGATGAATACAGAATAGAATTTTTAATATTTTGAAAATCTGACTTGGCTTTGAATTTTGGTATGAAAGTAATAAGAACCCTGTCAAATCCCAAACTCCTCAAAAAGCCAAGCAACCCCAAAAAAGCTATTACTGCATAAAATAAGCCAAATTCTTCTATTGTCAAATTTCTCGCAAAAAATACTCTTACAATATAGCCAAAAAAAGCTCCAACTATGGAGGTCACAAAAATTATTACTGCACTTAACAAAGCCTTTTTTGTATAGTTGGTCATACTCCTACTCCAAATAGAATAATGCCATTATTTTGATATTTTATATTGAATGAGCCTGATGAAGCAAGGCTTTGCACTTTATTGTTTGTTTCGTTAATACCAAATTTCCTCATAGTTTGTCCATCTATGATGATATACTGGTAATTACTTTTCTTTAACCAATCATAAGTTTTTTGAGCAGTTTCATTAAAGCCATTTTTTTGATATTCCCTTACTTCATTGCACCAATGACAAGTGTACATATCCATGCCTATTACTGCCGCATTATTTACAAAAGTGAATATCTTTGTGTTTTTGGGTAAATTATCTTTTATCCACATGTATCCATTTATTTCGTCTAATGATGTCCAAAAAGCCCCCGGTGGCCAATTTGCTGTGTTTACAGCTATTTTTTGTTGTGTTGATGTGAAAAATATAGCCACCATTAAAATCAATAATATACTATATTTTCCGATGTTTCCTAAAAGTTGTTTCGCTATCCCTATAAAATTTAAAGCTCCTTCTGCAGCTAAAATACATACAGGAATTGCTAGCAACATCCATGCTCTAAATGGTGATAGCTTTATTGTAAATCTAGCACCATTAACAGCATATAAAGTAAAAACAAACCAAATTAATGCCACAACAAGCCAGTGATTATCTTTTTTAAAAATATCTTTTAATTTAAAAAATGCAAAAAGTATGCCTATTATTGCTAAAATGGATAAGAATATGCCAATCCCTATTGGATTATTTATCATATTCTGCTTTTGGGCAATAAAAAAGTCTGAAAATGTATAGATTCTATCGCCTGTTCCTCTGAATGCTGCAGCAGCACCCTCTTCACTCAAAACACCAATATTGAGACCTACACCTTGTAATGTACCTTTTATACCATATTTTATTATCATCGGTAGCCACCATAATAAGAAAGATAATACCACTCCTAAAAATCCTGCTATTGAATGATAAAACATAATATTTCTTTCTAAAATCATTTTAGTTATAAGATAAAGAGCTAAAAACAAACCAAAGTATGTTGAATGAGTTGGTGATGAGGTAAATGTAGTAACCATACTTAATCCTGCAACAATCCACCACTTATTATCATATTTTATTCTTTCAAGAGCATAAAAGCAAACAAAATAGAGCGGCACAGACAAAGCTAAAGCCCAGATAAAGTGTGACATAAAAGCTGGCACAGACATCAATGCAAAAGTTGCAAATAATGCCTTATTTTTGTTTTGTGTAAATTCTTTTACAAAAAAATAAAAGAAAATAGTTGATAGAGCTATTATTAAGGCATTGAAAAATTTTAATGTAAAATATACTGAATCATTAGTTTGATGTAATATACCCAATAACATATCATAAGTTGGAGGGTAAGGGCTAATGTAATGGAAGAGCCTTCCTTCTGTATTTACTGTTTTTTCAATTGATACATATTTTACGCTAAGCGCATGACTCCATGAATCATCATCTTCTAAGTATGGGTAAGAAAATGCTCCAGATGTATAAATATACAAGTTAGCAAAAAATATAAGTAACATTACTAAAATACTAATATCATGTTTTGTAATCTTAAAATTAAAACTTTTTTTTAGTCTATATTTAAGAATATAATAAATAGGATATGCTAAACTTACCACCAATACTAAACTCCAATCAAGTGGGATGTGAAATAAATTTAATACCAAACCTATAAATGGTAACATAGATAATCCTACACCAATTCTCATTAAGTTCCTCTCAAGAAAATTTTCAGAATTTTTTACAAAAGAAGTTACAGTAAAACCTAAGCAAAATGCATATACAAAGAATAGTCCTATTGAAAAATAAACCATTTAGAGTAGTAACTAGATATTTTTTAAAAGTTTTTTGTTCTCAACACAAACGTTTATATACATAGTACTTTTCAATATCTTAATGATGGATTACAAAAACATGCTCAAGGAAGTAGTAAGCAATTTACCAGAATCTGTCTTTATTAGAGAGAGATTCGAGGTACCCAAGGTTCTGGGCCATATACAAGGTAACAGAACGATAATTTCAAATTTTCTACAAATAGCATCAATGTTAAGGAGGAATGTAAATCATTTGCTTAAGTATATCTTAAAGGAACTTGCTACGCCTGGAGAAATTAAAAAGAGTGGTGCATTGATTTTAGGGACAAAAATACCTGCTTCAAGAATTAATGAGAAGGTAAGACAATATGCAAATGAGTTTGTGCTATGCCTTAACTGTGGTAAGCCAGACACAAAAATAGAAAAGGAAGGTGAATTGAAATATATGAAATGCATAGCATGTGGTGCAAAGAATATTGTAAAGGCTAAGATTTAAATAGATGTTTATATTTATAGTATCTTAATTGCAAAAGATGGTAAATTTAACTATTCAAACAAAGAAGTTGCTGATCGAAGATGATGCACTACCGTCAAATTACCCACTTCGTAAAGATCAATATAGATATTATTTGATAAGAGATAATGGAGAAAGGGTGTTATTCACAATAGTCGATAGCGAAGAAATTCCTAGCATAGGATACCTTTTTAGTGGAATGCCTAAAAGGAAAGTTAACGTCTCTGTTAATGACATAGAACCTAAATTAATTGGAGAGGCTCTTGATAGTTTGGTAGATTATGAATTAGGTTTATTGAAATCCCCTTTTCCCTTTCCTCAGGATCATATATTAAGAGAAATAAAAAAAGTTACTGATGTTGCTCATGCTTTGTTAAGATATGTTGCTGAATACGTCTCACAAGAAAACAATCAAGCTTGGACGGCACAGGCTTCATCCAATTTAAGTTGACCGTAGTTAAGAATTACTATTTAAAAAATCATCCAAACCATCTGCCTAATCCTTCTTGTCTATCTTTTTCTTTTCCAAACAAACCTTCAACCCTATCCTTAGTAAGTAGTAATGTTTGTTTGAGATAAGGAGGAAGGTTGTACTTTTCTGACAAAGATATAGCTGGCTCAAGGTATTTTATTATCGTACCTTCAGAAACAGTAAACATTAGCTTACTTCCGCAGCTTAGGCATTTTCCCTTCAATGGGGGTCTCCTATACTTTTCTGTGCATTTGCTGCATCTGAATTGTTGCATTGAAAATTTCCTTAGATTGCCCCTTATATCCCTTAACAAATGTTTTTCTATGACTAATCTAGCTACATCTACTGCATCCACAGCTCTAATCTTATCAGCTAACTCCATTTGACCTTTTAGTTTATCTTCCATTGATGGGATTATCTTGTAAGAAGAGCATTTTACACCTATGTTGATATTACTCGCAGGATGTGTGTAATAAATTGTTTTGTACCCATTTTCAGAATTTATTATATCCTTAAATTTCTCTATCTTTATGTTGGAGGGTGGTTGATAATTTTGAGTTGCTTCATAAAATTCTAGTGGGTACCGCTCAACAACATCTAAGTCAAAAACCATATCATCTACTTCTGTTGGAATTAGGATTGATGTGAGCACAAGAGGTGCATCTTGTGTTGAACCTCTTGAATCAGGCAGAAACTGCCTTGAGAAATTGAGTAACGTATCCATCAAAAGTGTCGCAGAGGCTTCGTCTCCGTCGCAATCTCTCCTAGTGGCTGCATGAAATAATGGATGGGCATAAAGGGCTTGAGTTTTTGAAAATCCTATAATTCTGCCAACAATTCCTGCTGATGTATGGGGTGCTAAAGCTACTACTAATTGCCCAATCAAATCCTTTTCTGACTTAAAATTGTAAAATCTTTCCAAACCATAAAGGGAAATAAGTAATTCGTCTATAAACAAGCCTAGATTAAAAAGAATCTTATTGGCTCCTAACTCCGGGGCATCTTCGCATTGAGGTAGTATTACATCTTGCGGTTTCAATTCCAAAATCTGCTCTGAATCATTTAGCTCTATATTGAATATATCTTTATGATAACCGAACTTCTTTAAATCTGATATTGGTGTGTTAATATCGCTTGGCTTGAAATGGGTTATAGGTAATTGTGTCATATCATACCTTGTTGTTCCATCTTTATTGACCGGTATGTCATACTTTGCCCTTAAAATTCCTTTTATAAAATGCTCAGGAATGTGATTTCTATTTGAGGTGCCTCTAACCCCTTTGATTAAGTCAGGATATTCTTGTATATTAAACTTTTTTAGGATATTTTTAAAATAGTGATTTATATCAAGCCTTTGTATTTTGTATTGGACATTAGAGTGAGCACATTTTCCGTACTCGATTAAGCCGCAATGATTGCAGTTGAGCATTTTTTTTGTTTTCATGCCACATTGTTCACAAACGCTGAGCACACTTTCTTTTTTGCAATTAGTACAGAAGTAAATAGCAAACTCTCCTTCTATATAGCCAACTTCCATAGCACTTTGAAATGACCTTAATTTACCACCTTCTTTTCCAACAGGAAAAAGTGTATGTGGTGAGCCTTCAAGCTTTCTTACCTTTGCTTTTTCTGGCCTGCCCATTCTAGCTCCAATGAATATGCCAGACTTGTCTCTAACTTTTATAGTTGAATTAGAGTTAATCAAATTAAGAACATCTTCATGGCTTGAGTTTACATAATAATTTAAAAAACTTTCATCACTTAGGTTTAGTATCTCATAAAGTATCTGTGCATTATCTTTTTCTATTACGGTAAATTCATTATTAATAAAAAGATGCGGTACACCAATCAGTTCCAAAACCCTTTTTGCATTTCCGTCTTTGTGTAATACAATTTTGTCAACGCCATTCTCGTCAAATTCTATTTTTGTATTTACAAACCATTTACATAACTTAATAAAATCATCTTTTGATATTGTCTTCCAATAATATGTGTATTGTGGGTGGAGAGGGATCCTTAAGACCTTACTTAACACTAAAGCGGTCTTAGCATCTGGTTTTTCATACGGATAATTTTTAGCTAGTCTTTCTAAATCTTCTTTTTTTAAAGTAGTTAGCTCTGAAAGTTTATCATAAGCTAATGAGCCAAACAAACTGATAATTGCTTTTTCCAGTTCTAATACCCACCATTCTTCACAATAGCCAGCCGGGATTAAGGTATGGTCTCTATTAAGAAAATCGCCATAACTTATCAATATATCGCCGAGGAATAATATTTCTTGGACAGAAAAAGAAATTTGTCTAGCCATTTGCTCATTATCTATTTTACAAACGCTTCCATCATTTAGCTTTACTATTGGCCCTTCTATTGAATCACATACAGTTATAGCTGTCGCTTTTCCTGGCCTCTCAACTTTTAATTGAGTACCAATTGCAATATATTTGTTTAGTATGTGCATTGTAGCAGGATGGATTGCTGATGCTGAATACCCTGATGTTCTGCATCTACCATACCTAAGCCTAAACCCCCCAATAGCTAAAGGATGCGCCAACACAGGACGACCTGCTACTAAATCTTGTATGTAGGTATAAATCGGTTCTATGCCCTTTTTAACCTGTTTTTCTTTTGTTTTAATATCCTTTTGTAGATGTACAAAATCTTGTAAAAATGACCAGTGCTCAAGATTGAAGTCTTTCTTCCATTTTTTGAGTTGTGACCAGAGTTTTACAGCTTTTTGTGCAACACATTCACATATTACTAAGCAGGGACCACTTCTAATCTTGTTAGTTTCTATTCTTTCTAGATCTTTATAGTTAGACACTTCTATCTCTTCAGAAGGATCACCATCGATTTGAACTGGTAAGTTGCTAATAAGAAATCTTATTTCTTTTTCGCTAGGCAGATATTGAAGGTTAGTTACCCTTTCATGATAATCATAAATTTCTGCGGTATACCTTTTGATTTCCTTCTCTGAGGCATCATATAAGGCATAGCCAAAGTTTTTTCTTATGTAGTCCGCTATAATGACACTCACAGCCCCTGCTGTACCACCTGCACTTCTTATTGGGCCAGAATACATCAAAGCAAAGTATTGACCTTGAGCATCTTGACGATTTCTAAGCTTTAACCCTACAAAGCCTTCTAAAGGAGATGCTACAATTCCAAGTGTCAGATAAGCCAAGCCAACCCTTATACCTGTTTCAATTGCTTCTTTCTCTGTTTTGAAATTGCAGAATTTTTGGTGTGCAGTCTCTAGTGATATTGTTAGTGCAACTCTCCAATCCAATTTTCCATAAAGTGTTTCTAAATGTTTAATCCTTTCAGGGATCCCGCAATTGATGATTTGAGGGGAAGCAACGCTTACAATACCCTCTACACGCTCCGCCATGTTTTGGGCAAGAGGAATATTCACAGTTTCCTCTGGATCGTAACCTTTGCATCTTGCTTGGTTGGCTATTCTATAAGCTTCGTCTACCCTTTTGATTATGTCATTTACGTATCCATCATCCCTTATCATTTTAATGACTAAATTTTAATATCCTTAAGTCCCTTGTTTGTAAATTTACTATTGGAACTCTGCTTGGCTCTGGATTGTGGCCTACCTTTTCTTGAAAGATTGTTTTACTTTGCCAACAACTTCCACAAATCAATGTTACATTTCTATAGTTTGTAGTTGCACATTTATGAATATGGCCGCTAAGAAAAAAATCTGGAACATTATCAATGACTAATGAATCTTTTTTATTGTCTGGAATATAAAGTGTAGATAAATGAGTAGGTGCAAGATGTCTCTTCTTCAATAAAAATTTCATTATCAAGTCTGCCCTATCATAACCGCCTTGATTTCTTAAGGACCCTACTTCCCCAATAAAGTAATCAAAGGAATATCCATGATACATCAATACATCGAAGCCAGGAAAATCAACGGAAGAGTGAATGTTAACCATAGCTGGATTTGAAACCATGACTACATTATTAAGTTCATACATAGGTTTTGCAAAATCTTTTGACAATGGTGGCTGAGGCTCGGATATGCGCAATGCATCATGATTTCCTGGGCAGATTATTAATGGGATATGCTGAGGTATGTGTTTTAAGATATCCGCACATTGCTTGTATTGCTCGTATATATCTTTTGTTGACAATTCCTTATCTTGCTCAGGATAAACCCCGCATCCATCAACTAGGTCGCCAGCAATAAAAATGTATTCTATATTTTTTGCTATATGTCTTTGAGCTTCATTGCCCACTTCGCCGTTTATCCACTTAAGAAATCTCTCAAAATCTTCATGCAAAAACTTTGAAGAGCCGACATGTAAATCAGATAAAAATAATACATACTTCTCATAATTTGATTTTTTTAATTCCTTATTTACTGGCACATCCGGCCAAATAATATTGTTGGCAAAGATAAAATCTCCAACTTTAACACCTACAACTCCGATAACCTCATCTAAAACTATGTCCTTTGCATTTTCAAATAATGATGGTTTATTCTTATTCACAAGTACCTTTATTTGCCCTGTAGGATCTTCAAGCAAAAGAAGTAAATTACCATTCTTAGTTACTTGTTTGACATTCACAATTCCAATTATTGGAAAAGACTCTTTTTCTTGCTTGTTTATTAACTTATTTATAGAAACTAAATTTACTAATTCCTGATGCTGCTTTAGAATTTTTTCGATTGTTTTGTACCTAATGTTAAAATAATCAACAAAATCTTGTGGGTCTCTTTTTTTAGGTGTTTCTTTATAAGAACTTAGTATCTTGACCTTCGCCCTACCTTGTTCTTCATATCCTTTAGTATCTTCAATATTTTTTGATTCGGCTTCTTCAATCAGTCTGTTTAAATCTAAAACCGGTTCATTTATGTTTTTTTTCTTTAATGCTATAAAAATTTTTGTTATATACTCTTGATCGTCAATTTGACTCAATAGTTCTGTACTTATTAGAATGCCTTGCTTCAAAAAAATATCTATGATTTCACGTTTTTTTTTTAAAAGCTCTTGCTGCATTTCAAACATTAATACTATCCTCTACAATTTTTTTAACCTTTGGTAAAATATTCTTGGGTATTTCCAATGATATATCTCTTGTTCTGCCATATCTGCCTTTTGAGATTATTTTTGCATTCACTATACCAAGCATGTCAAATTCTGATATTATATCAGACACTCTCCTTTGTGTCAATACACTTGTATTTGTTTTGTTGCATAAGGACTTGTATACCTCATAAACCTCTCCCGTAAACATATTGTTGTTTCTTGCTGGTTCAAGGGATATAACAGAGTAAAGCACTAGCTGATATTGCTTTGGTTGTGTGTTTATTACATCAATAATTCTATCTCTATCGATCTTCTCTTCTGCCTCATCCAAATGCTCAATTGTTATTTTCTTAGAGTTTTTCCTATCTGTTACTTCTCCTGCTACCCTTAGAAGTTCTAAAGCTCGCCTTGCATCTCCATGGTCACGGGCTGAATATGCTGCACATTTCTCAATAACACCTTGGCTTAAGGTATCTTTATGGAATGCTAACTCTGCTCGTTGCTTTAGTATTGCTTGTAATTGAAGTGCGTTATATGGTGGAAAAACAATCTCCTCTTCTGATAAGGAAGATCTAACCCGCGGGTCTAAATTATCAACAAACATTATATCATTAGATATTCCAATTAAAGATATTTGTGATTTGATATTTCCTTCATTAATTCTTGTTAAGTTGTAAAGAATATTATCACCTGTCTTGTGAACTAATTGGTCAACCTCATCTAAGATTATTATATAACCCTTTTTTTGTTTATTCAAAACATTCAGAAATAACCTGTATACTTCTTCGGTAGGTAAACCGGTAGGAGGTACTGATTTACCAAGTTCTCTAGCAAGTTGGGCTATTAACCTATATTCTGTATCTGTACTCCTTTTTATCTTACAATTGATATAAATTACTTTTAAGGATATGTTTTCTCTTTCAGCAACACTCATCAATCTTTGGGTCGTGTACCTTATTGTTACTGTTTTCCCTGTGCCAGTCTTACCATATACAAATATATTAGATGGTTTATCTCCTTTTAAAGATGTAGCGAGTATATTTGCTACTTGTTTTGTTTGTTCTTCCCTATGAAGTATTGTTTCTGGAATATAGGTTGATTGTAACACACTTTTATCAAAAAAAACACTATCTTTCTTTAAAAATACTTCAAACAACCCAATCAACCCTTTTTCATCCATGTATCTCCAAATGAAACCTACCTATTTAAATATTTTCTTTATTCACATCACCCCTTCATTTCCTATGGAAATTATGTTTATATTTTTTATTACACTTAATTATTTATTTTCTATATAGAAATAAATAAAATAATAAATTTTTGAACAACCTATTTTTTCATACCTATTTTTTCATGATTCTCCACAGGAAATGATGCGGTTGCAGTATTACTTACCTAGCCATTCATCACTTGACAATAAAAAAATTTTAAAAATAGTGGAATTTTACCATACATTATAAACTTTTATAATAAACTTTTGTTATATACGCATATGTTTGGAGGCAAAAAATATTTTCATTTTCTTGTTTGGATACTTATATCAGCCATAACAATATCACTTATTTTCCATATTTTCTTTAGACAAAATCAAGATGTAGGCTTTAGTGAGATTTATTTTTCAGAGCTAGACTCTCTTCCAAACGAAGTAGTTATAGGAAATGAATATAATTTTTCTTTTACTATAAGAAATTTAGAGAATGAGCCGTCAACGTATGAACACAGATCAATTGTAGAATTGTTCAATCTATATGACACAACAGAAGGTATATACAGGTGTGTGTCCCAGCAGAGAAAAAAGGTTCAACTTAGATGGTTAGAAGGTAATGAATCTGTTGGTACTATTTTCTTGATACAAAAAAATAACTCAAATAACGCTGCATTTATTTACTCAGATACTGATGAATATGGAAGTATAGACTGGCCGAGCTATAATATACAATTTATATATGAAAATGTTTTAGGTGGTGGAAGTTTTACAATATTCTTTTATTATGATGATTTTATTAGATACTCGATTACGCTTAATGAAGAGGAATCAGAGGTGGAATTGTTCTATAGAAACCACAACAAAACATCATTTGTTAAAGAAAATGTGACATTTAAAGAACAAAACAAGGTCTTGATTAATATAAGCAATTCATTAAAATTACACATCAATGACAGATTGGTAGTTGATATTAACTCAACAGACTTAATAAATGGAGAAATTGGATTTAGAATGGATAATAGTCTTGTGTTGCTTGGAAATTTAATAGTTTACAAGATTTCTCCTGTAGGGGTCACGCTATCGAGATATATAAGGGAGTACGATATTGATAATTCTTTAATAATAAAAAAGATAGAAGAGTTCATGGCATCTACAAAAGAAGATTTATATTTGATAAGAAATTTACTCAATCTAAGCGAAATTAAATGCAATAACAATGAATGTAATAAATTAAAATCTTTTTTGAATAACCCTCAAAATATCTATACTTTAAATTTCAACTACTCTATTAATGAAACTGATACATTAAGGTTACTGGATGATAAACAAACAACTTTATTGCCAAGCTACGCTGTTACACAAAATACAACTTCTACTGAAATTGTTTGGCCTTTTTATAACATAAAAATGAACTTTCAAATACTTGTTAAACCCCATACGTTCATTGTAAGCTTTACCGATTTTATGATAATGCTACATAACTCAAATATCTTCTTAATAATACATGATAACAACGCTACTAAAATACAAAGAAGGGTAAATCCTGCAGAAATTGGTATAAATGAGCTATTTATAGAGTCTGAAAATAATAACTTTATAGTTTATATAAATAATATCCCAATTTTTAACTTTTACAAAGAAATAAGACTTAATAAAATCTCGTTATATACAAAGAATACATTTATGATATTTGATGATATCGTTGTAATAAATGAAGATAAGGGTTGCAAAAACAGCTTTGCATCCAAAGAATGCAGAAGGGTATATGTAATTGCTGCAGAAAAGAGTTTGTCAACTGAAGAGACCAGTGTTTTAACACAACCACTTAAGCTTTCTGTAGGTTTAAGCCTTATACCCTTTTTAGGGGCTACTAAGATTTTTGATTTTGAAACTAACGAATCCAAACTTCTACCAAAGCCGTCAATCGCTCAATTAATTAATTATGAAATAGAAGTTAACAGGTCACAGTTTAATGAAAATATCCCCTCCGAGAGGTACTCATTTGATGGAAAAAGCGCGTTATTAGTCAATTTATCAAATTATAGCTTTAGATTTAATTTTAACGTTTTGGACGGCATACGCATAATAGAAAACTCTTTCTATGGGAATGATAGAATAGAAATTGCTAAACTCATTATAAATCAGCCAAAAAATGAAGTTTACCTATTTACAAATTTTAAAGGCACATTGGTAAAGAATACAGCTTATCTTAATGTTAGCAGATATGATACTCATAAGTATGAGCTATTATTTGAGCAAAATAAATCCATTTATTATATTGATGATAAAAAAATCTTTGAAATTAATGGAATTGACATGTCAAATGGATTTTTTTCTATTTCAACATACAATACCTATGCCGACATCACTGATATAGTTTTGTTTAATAGGGTACCAAAAAAATATATTCCATTTATAATAAGTGCAGATCCTTGCAATCTTAGAAAAATTAAGGAAATGATTATAAGCAAAGGCTCATTGTATCTTGACGATGAAGAGCATAGTACAATTAATCAAAGTTTTGTTATTAATGATGATTTTGATTTTGGGTTGGTAAGCGTTACCTTAAAACAAGCGAACAGGAACGATACAGAAATACATTTTTGGGTGCTCAAGAATGAGTAGTTTAATTTCAGTGATAGGTTTGATTATGGCTTTGTTTATGCCTGGTTTTTTAATCACACTTATATTTTTTAAAGAAACTAAGCTGCTTGAAAGAATTCTGCTTAGTGTGGCTTTTAGTATTATGATTAGTATTATTATAGGGATTAGTCTAGGCTATAATCAAAATGTTAAAGAATTAACAGGAGGCATTAACTCATTAAACGTCTGGAGAATAGAATTAGTATTAAATGCTTTCCTTATTTTTGTAGTGTTAGTCATTTATAAGGATAGAATAAGAATTAAAAATATTGCAAAAATAATACAATTACTTAAGCTTCCTATTAAAAAATTAAAGAAGCAAAAAGAAATTGTTATATATAGGAGATTATAAGATGCTCAAACCTTTTAAGAGAAAGGGATTCAGACAATTTGTAATAAGGACTTCAATATTCTTTGTCATTTTACTTGCTATACAGCTAAGCATATTTTTGTACTTTTCAAAGACCGGCTTCTTTAGAACGTATTTAGCTATACCAACAATATTCTATTTTGAGTTTTTGCAGGGCCTTAGCAAACAAGACTTTCTCAATAGCGCAATATTTGTAATTGTAGCTTTCTTCTTATGGAGAAGAGAAGATATCTTTAAGCTTCATTCTTATAAACAAGATTATAAACAAACACTCATTTTTAGCATATTGGCATTATCATCACTTTTATTGCATTATCTCTTTAAATACTGGATTGTTACCAACCTTAGCCTAACACTAAGGTATGTTATTTTGATTATCTTAATAAAGTATACTCTTAATATCCTCTTTGTAGTTTTTTTAGCACTTTCAATTTATAATTTAAATTTTATTAGATTCTTCATCAAGAAGTTCTATATCGATATGATATTTTTTACAATAATTTTGGTTTTGTATTATAAAATCATAGAATGGTTTCAGGATTCTTGGTTATTTTTTAGCACCGTAGTTGGCAAAATATTGTATTTTATATTTTCCAAATTTTTTGATAACGTTACATTTAGAATAAGCTCCCAAGCAGGTCCTATACTAGGTGTTGAGGATTTTAAGGTTGGGATTAGCAAGGTTTGCTCTGGGATAGATTCTTTGCTTTTTTTCATTTCATTATTTACAATATTGTTTGTGCTTAATTGGAAAGAGCTTGATAAAAAGAGAATGATGTTGTTGCTCATCCCAGGTCTTATAGGAACCTTTATTTTAAATATAGCAAGGGTATTTTTGATAGTCTTAATAGCAATAAAAATATCTCCAGAGTTAGCGGTCGATTTATTTCATACAAATGCCGGGTGGGTTTTGTTTTTGGGCTACTTTATAATATTTTGGCATTTTGGAAGCAAATGGGTGCTGAGAAATGATTAAGAATATATTAATTACAGGAGGGGCAGGCTTTATAGGTAGTCACACAGCAGATTTACTTATTTTAAATGGCTATGATGTAACAGTATTAGACAATCTTTCAACAGGTAGTAAACTAAATGTTAATAAGAAAGCGAAATTCATTTTTGGCGATATACTTAATATTGATAAAAATATGAGTAAATTCAAAGATATTGATGCAGTTATACACTGTGCAGCACAAATTAGTGTGAATAAATCAATTAAGCAGCCGACATATGACGCAAATATCAACATAATAGGAAGCCTAAAACTTCTAGAGGTGTGTAGAAAGCTGAGTGTCAAAAAATTTGTTTTCGCAAGTAGTTGCGCGGTATATGGTTTACAACAAAGATTCGTTTCTGAAAGTCATATCGAAAAACCAGAAAACCCATATGCTATTGGAAAAAGAAGTGTTGAGATGTATATGGATTTTTACAATAGGCAATACGACATTGAATGTGCAAGCTTAAGATATGCAAACGTCTATGGCCCAAGACAAAATTATTTTGGTGAAGCTGGAGTTGTAACAATATTTATTAACCAGCTTTTAAGAAATAACAAACCAGCAATATTTGGAGATGGCAACCAAACTAGAGACTTTATTTATGTTGAAGATGTAGCTTTGGCTAATTTACTTACCCTTAAGAAAAAAACATTGGATAAATTAAACATTGGGACAGGCAAAGAGACTACAATAAACAATCTTTTGTCAAAGATAAAGCTTCTACTTGGAAAGGAAAAAATTAATCCAGTTTATAAAGCTGTGAGAAATGCAGAGGTTAGATTTAGTTCTTTAAGTATAAAATTAGCTAAAAAAGAGCTAGACTGGAAACCTGCTACAGAACTTACAGATGGGTTAAAAAAGACGATTGAGTGGTCAAAAATACAAAACAAAACTTTATAAATATCAGACATATTACCATCCGATAGTAGCAATTGATTATTGTGGTTATTGCAAAAGTTAGTTAGCTGATATGGAAACTGGAATTTTACAAACTATTTACAAGTATGGTATTATTTTTCTTTATAGCTTTTTTGCTACCAGATGGAGTATTCCTTATGTAATCACCAAATCTAAAAAATATGGTTATGTAACTTACGACCAATACAAAAAACAAAAGAAGGAAATCCCTTTGATTGGGGGTATATCAATCCTTATAGGTATATTAATATCCCTTAGTTTATCCGAAATATTGCTAGACAGGTTAAGTCTTGGGAGCCTATTTATTTTTTATTTTGTTGTTATAGTTTATGGCTTATATGGAATTCTTGATGACATATTCAAATTTAAAACAAGATATGACAAGATACTAGTTACGCTTGTTCTGACATTACCAATGACATCGTTAATACCTGACACAAAAGTACACATATTGAGTTATTCCATCGATTTGGGCAACTTATACGCCTTATTCTTTGTGCCTTTATTTGTGATGTTTGTTGCAAATTTAATAAATTTACATGCAGGCTATAATGGCTTAAGCACAGGATTGGAATTAATATTATTAATAACAATAAGTCTAAAGATTTACTTGACACATGGCTTAGAATCACTCCTGTTTGTGCTCCCTGTTTTAGGTGCTGTTTTAGCACTGCTGCCATTTATTTGGTACCCTGCTAAGATACTTTCGGGAAATGTAGGTGATTTCTTAGTAGGAAGCGCAATAGGTGGTTTGTTGATAATCAACAATCTTGCATGGTTCGGGCTTTTTATTTTAATTCCACACATAATAAACTTAATTATGGACACATATACTATTCTAATAAAGCGCATTCCTGATGTGAAATTTGGTAAGATCACAGATGACAATACAATAATTGCACCATCTACTGTAAAATATAAATCATTAAAGTTTTTGATTGTAAGTTGGTTTAAATTAACAGA
>CAZGEW010000019.1:0-19667 GCA_964524225.1 uncultured Methanosarcinales archaeon
AAATAAATTGCCTCAGAATTATTCGAAGGTAACTAATAGCTACCCTACATTAATTTTATAAATAAATAAACAAATCTCTGCTCGAAAATGAAAATAATGGTTACTGGTGGTAATGGATTTATTGGCCATACTTTAGTTAAACATTTGCTAAATGAAGGTAACGAGGTTAAGGTTATTGACATTAAGCCAATCAAGTTTACTCATCCAAAGCTTGAGTTTGTACTCAAATCAGTTCTTGAAGATATCAGGTGGGAAATGCAAGATTGTGAGCAGGTTTATCACCTTGCCGCCGAACTTGGAGTAGTTAATTCTGATCAGAGACCTTTGAATACTTTAGCTGTCAACATAGATGGAACTGTCAATGTTTTTAGGTGCGCTCTTGGCACAAATGTTAAAAAAATTGTTTACACATCTTCATCAGAAGTTTATGGTGAGCCTAGAGAATTGCCAATAAAGGAAGACAGTCCTAAAAGTCCTGTAAGTATTTATGGTGTATCAAAACTAACAGCAGAGATGTATGCTTATGGATATGTTAAGGAATATGGCATGAACATTAACCCAGTAAGATTGTTCAATGTTTATGGGCATGGTCAAGGTTTTGAGTGGGTTGTGCCTATATTTATACAAAAGGTTCTCAATAACGAAGCCCCTCTAGTATTTGGTGATGGAAGCCAAGTAAGATGCTTTACTTACATTGCAGATGTTATCACTGGAATTGAAACAGTAAGAAAAAAAGGCACAAAAGGAGAAGCGTATAACATAGCAAATACTAACCCCATTACAATGAAAGAGCTTGCTGAGCTAATCATTAAGGTTTCTGGAAAAAACCTGAAACCAAAAATTGCTGGTTTTGGTAAAGACACAAGAACAAAAGAAAGAGAAATAATGAAAAGAATACCTAGCGTAGAAAAGCTTAAGTCGCTTGGATGGGGGCCAGAAGTTAACATAAAAGAAGGTATCAAAAGAACTTATAACTGGTATAAAGAAAATCTTGGAAAAGAAGAGTTATTTTATGAATGATTTTTAGCGAAATAATACTTTGGTAAATAGTTGTTATATTCAATTATTACTCGGGGCACACTCACGATTGGGCTACGCACTTTAACTTTCACTTTAAGGAATGGATGGCTTTATAGTTTCGATAACTATTTAAACAACTAACAAAAAGTATAGAAAATAATGTTCAATAAGAAAGGACAGACATCTTTCGGAACTATTGTTGGAGTTATTGGTTCTATCTTAATTGCTCTTGGTGTCGCTTGGCTTATTGCTCAAAATTGGCATCAGATGCCAGCGCCACTAAAAATTATAATTCTTCTTGGGACAACTAGCGTGGCTTATTTTGCTGGGACAATGTTGCGAACTCGTGATTACTCTGGTATAGCAAAGGCGCTATTTATTTTAGGAGGACTACTTTTAACATTAAGCGTGTTTCTCATTGCGCAAATATACTTTATAAGTTCTAGTCCTCAAGGAATTGCTTGGCTTTGGATGATTGCATGGGTTGGTGTTCTTTTATCAGCATATATTTTAGCATCTCCAGAAATGTATTGGATTGTTGTAGCAGAATTTGGAATTTGGGTAATTTCTCAAGAAATTGCTTTCTTTGGAAATAGAAATTATATTCTAAGTGCTCTTTTTCTGGTAAATGGTATAGCGACTGCATTTACTGCTATATCTTTATTTTACCAGCCAGTTAAAACAGAAAAAAAAGTTCATGGTAAATGGTTTATTGCCGCTATTGTTGCATTTCTTGCATTGTGGTATTTCTCACGATATTTTTTCAGATTTTTTATGGTACCCCTAGTCTCTTCTGATAAAAAAATAGAATTGTTGGATACGCAAAAATTATTTGTTGGTCTGGCTATTTCTGAATTCATTTATTGGATTGCTCTTCTTTTCCTTAAAGTTTCAACAACTCAAGGTTCTGCATGGACTATTTTAGTAACTTTAATTATTCTAGTTTTTATTTCGTACAATTTCAGTTCATCCTCAAGTTTATCAGCTTCAATGATTATATTTATAGCATGGCTTATAATTCAATACTTTGCCTTTTATGGGAAATCAAATAACACACCATCTCTAGGAATTTTAGCATTTTACATTTTGAGCTGTGGAATTATAATGTATGGTTTAAGTCTTTGGCATAGGTCTGGAGAGCACGAGTTTGGTAAAATTTATCAACATTGGACTACAATTTATTTCCTCATTTTTACATACATCCTATCATTTCAGGTTTTGTTGCCATACATTTGGTCAAAAGATGCAGCTTATACAACAAATTCTCTAATATTTCTATTCTTTCTAGCATTACTATCCTTGATTTCATTGATTATTGGAATTGTAGCATCTATTAAAAGCAGTAATGTTGAAGTCAAGGAAATTGGATTTGCTGTTTCGTGCATTGTCTTGTTACTGATTTTAATTGGTTCGACAGCTCTTGTAGCTGATGAGAAAACTTCATCTCTTTTCGGTGGAAGAGTTGAAAATGTTTCATTGGGATTGTGGGGAGTATGGATTTTTTCAAATGTTTTATTTTTGATAGTTATAATTGGTATCATAGGTTACGGAACATGGCAGAAGCTTCCAAGTGTTATCAATCTGGGCATATTTTTCTTTTCACTAGACATATTGACTAGATATATAGGATTTATTATGGATTTCTGGGGCTACACAAGCCTTGCTTTGATTTTTATCACAGGAGGAATTGTTTTACTTGGTGGTGGATTTTTAATAGAGAAATGGCGTAGAAATCTTGTGGCAAAATCACAAACACAACAAAGTAGTGTGCAACAATTTAGTCGGGTTAGAAGATGAATCAACAATATACTCGTCTTATAATCATATTAGCAGCAATAATAGTGATAGCAAGCGGGTTTATTCTTTATTTGTCATTGCCTTTATTGACAGGAAAAACTGTTGTGCTTAAAACACAGCCAGTTGACCCTTTTGATATACTTAGAGGTCAATATTTGACTATAAATTATGAAATAAGCAGAGTAAGTTTACCAGAAAATACTACAGAAGGTCGGGCTGTTTATGTCTTATTAAAAGAAGGTGATGATAAAATATGGCACGCCGACAAGGTATCATTAAATAAGCCTGAAAGTGGTGTTTTTATTAGAGGTACTACAAAGCAATCATGGAGTGGCTTTAGAGTAGAATACGGAATTGAGCAATATTTTTTTGAAAGAGGTGCACATATTCCAAGAATGGATTCGGTTAAAGTGAAAATAGATAATTCAGGACAAGCAAGAATTATTGAATTACTTATGAATGGGCAACCATTAAATATAACTTACAGAAAACCAAGTTTGACATCTTAAAATAGTGAGAAAAGCTAAAGATACAAATTGTCGCACGTAAGGTATACTTCTAAGCAACTCTATATCTTTTCTTTTCCATTGTTTTCACTTGAACTCCATTTTAACTATTATACTCCAAAAACTCCTTTGCTTTAAGCATCTTAACTCCTCCCAACCCCATGATATAAAATTTTCATACCTTTTATTTTTTCTTTATCTAAACAATTTCTGCCGTCTATTACAACTAAAATTTTATATTTTTTCAATTTTGATAAATCCATATTCTTAAACTCATTATGCTCAGTAACTAAAATTATATAATCGCTTCTTTGCAATAATTCATCTAAATCTTTTACATTGCTTCCTGTTTTTACATGAGGATCAAAAACAAAGACTTCTGCACCTTTTGTTTTTAATATATTTATCATGTCAAAAGCTGGGCTTTCTCTCATATCATCGACATTTGCTTTATATGCAAGACCAAGAATTCCAACCTTTGAATTTTTGATTGATTTTTTTAATTTTTTCAACTCATTCTCTAGTAGTTCAACTGTATAGCTAGGCATGCTTTTATTTATTTCGCGTGCTAATTTTAAGAATTCATGATTAAAGCCAATTTGTTTTGCTTTCTCAATAAGGTAATAAGGGTCAACTGGAATGCAATTATGCATAACCAAACCATTTGTTGTAACTACTGTTCCTGTATCTTCAACTTCCAGAGAATAAACAAAATCTCCTTGCAGTTCTTCAATATTCTTGATTTTTAAAACAGCAAATGTGTCAAAAACTTCTATGTCGTGGGAAGTAATAATCTTTTTTACATTGTTAATCTCCTTTTTAGTTTCAGGCAATTCCAATGAAACAACTAATTTATCATTTCTATTTAATTCCTCTGCAGTTTTTATCTTTAACTCGTTATTAAACACAACTACAGGATGCTTGTCAGTTAATTTGATTGAGTAATTTCCAACTGCCCTTATTCTGAGCATATTTGAGTAAGCTCTTTTGCTTAAAAGCTTAAGTGGCTTGTAGCATGATTTTTTGTTATTTAAATCGAATGATAATACTTCCAAGTTTCCTGGATTTACAAGCTTAGTTTTTCCAATTTCAATTTCATTATAATATTTCAAAAGTTCATATAATTCGCCAATTTTTATAGGATAAACAGAATCTTCATATTTCACAAAAATCCATTCATTTCTGTCAAAACAATGCCCTCCAACACCAGCACCAGGATAATGAGGCAAGAATGCGAATGGTTTTGTAGAAGCCGCCTTAATAACTTCAACTATATCAATGCCAGCTTTGTCAAAGCTTTTTGCCATTTCATTAACAAATGCTATATTAACATCTCTAAACGTATTTTCCATTATTTTTGTTGCTTCAGCAGCCTTTATACTGCTTAGCTCAATTACGTCAGCGTTTACTATGCTCCTGTAAAATTCTGCTGCTTTTTTTGTGGCTTCTTTTGTAACGCCGCCTACAACCCTCGGCAAATTTTCTATCGTCCATTTTTTATTGCCAGGGTCTATTCTTTCAGGGCAATGTGCAACAAAGATATTATTTTTATATGCGTCAAATCCTTGTTTTTTCAGAATTAGGATCATCACCTCTTCAGTTGTTCCAGGATAAATAGTTGATTCAATAATTAAAAGAGTATTTTGTTTGATATATTTAGAAATTGTCACCAAAGATTCCATTAAAGCAGTTAAATCTGGAGAATTATTTTTGTCTATAGGTGTTGGAACACAAACAATCACAATATCTGAATTTGGAATGCATTTACTAGCGTCTATTATCGCATTTATCCTACCTTTTATATTTTTTAATTTATTGATGATGTATTCGTCTTCAATTGGGCTTATGACTTTATTAATCAAATCAACCTTATTTTGATTAGTGTCTAAACCATATACTTTATAGTCTTTCTCAGCACATAAACAAGCTAATGGCAGTCCAACATAGCCTAAGCCTACTACAGTTACAGTTTTCATTTGTTAAAAATAACAGAGTTTTCTTTATAAAATTTTCTAGGCGTTGAAACTGTAACCTTAACTCATCATTTGAATAGTGTATTATCTGCAGGTTTATGCAACACCTTAAACGGAAACTTTTTTAAATCGTATGTAAATGATTATCTAAAATGATTAACGAGTACGTCAGTGTTATAATACCTGCTTATAATGAGGAAATCAATGTCAAGAGGCTTGCGAAAGATACATTAAAGGTAATCAGTTCTTATATAAAACATTATGAAGTGATTGTAAATGATGATGGAAGTAGTGACGATACATTTAAAGAGCTGAATTCTATTAAAAATAAAAATTTGAGAATAATAAAAAACAAAAGAAATCTTGGCAAGACAAGAACCATGATCAGATGCTTTAAAATTGCGAAAGGAAATATAGTATCTTTTATTGACGCGGATTATCAATACGATCCTAAAGACCTTATTGAAGTGATTGGTAAGGTAAGTCAAGGTTATGACATTTGCGTTGGAAATAGAAAAAGAAGAATGGATTCTTTGTATAGAAAATTCATGAGCTGGGGTTTCAATGCATTTGATAGGATTATGTTTGGAATAAAGATCAAAGATGTAAATTGCGGTCTTAAGGCTTTTAGAAAAGAGTCTTTCAAAAAAATTAAGCTAGAATACATAAACACAAGATGGTTCATAGATACGGAGCTTCTTGCACGATATTATAAAAATAAATGTAAAGTTGCAGAAGTGGACGTCCTCCATTATGAGAGGAAAAATAGTTTATCAAAGGTAAGCGCCATAAAATTGGCTGCTGAAACAATTGTTTATGGCATTCTACTAAAGCTTGATATGCTCTTGGGCAATTAAATGTAATGGCAAGCATTAAAAATAGACGCAAAAAAGTCGGAATTCTTGTTACCGGTGGCACAGGCTTTGTCGGAAGGTATGTTGTTAAGGAATTATCCAAGCATTATGCTGTAAGGGTTTTCTCCAGAAGAAAGACAAATGTGGGCAATGCCAAAATCTTTGTTGGAAATCTTCTTAGCAGAGAGGATATCAAAAAATCCTTGAACGATATTTCTATAATTGTGCATTTGGCAGCAATTATTCTTGGCAATGAAAAAGAGATATATTCATTCAATGTAAAGTCTACTGAATTGCTTGTTGAGGAATCCATGATAAAAAAAATTAATAAATTTGTTTTTCTTAGCTCTGAGAATGTAATGTGGAGCAACCAGAATGCGTATGGCAAGAGCAAAAAAAAATGTGAGCAATTGGTCAGCCGTTTCAAAAATCATGTTATACTAAGAAGCTCCGTCATCTACGGAAAAGGAAGCAGTGTTATATTAGGGAAAGTGCTTAATTATGTCAGAAACCAAAAAATCATAATTATTCCGGGTAGTGGAAAGAGTCTTATGCAACCAATCTATGTTGAGGATGTATCGAGGTACATAGTAAATAGCCTAAGGTATAATGCAAAAGGAACTTACATAATAGCCGGTAAATCCAAAATAACTTTCAATAAGTTTATTGACATTGCCTCCAAAATACTCCATGTAGAGCACACAAAAATAAGGATTCCATTTTGGCTTTTGTACCCTTTTGTTGCTCTGGCTACGGCAATATTTAAAAATCCCCCAATCAACCTATCTCAACTAATAAATTTAAATACCAATAGGGTGTATGATATTAGCAAAACTATTAAAGAGCTAAGGCATTCGCCTGTTTCAATAGAGCAAGGATTAGCTAAAACTTTGACTTAAAATGGGCAAAATAAAAGTTATCGTATTAAATCCCCCAAGTCCGGACTCTGCCTACATTAATAGAGATCAGATGGGCGGCATGGGCCAGAAGATAAACTTCGGGAAAGACTTAAAAGCCAAGCTATTGAGCAGGCTGAAAAGCAATTTTATTCACTTGCCTGTTGTGCAGCTTGTTTATGCAGCCACTATGCTTATTGAGAATGGGTTTGATGTCAAGATAATAGACGCTCTAAATGAAGATATGGATATTAACCGGACCTTTAAGTCTGCAGACAGCTTTAATCCAGATTTCTTGGTTATGTCAGTTTCTTCTAGCTGCTTGCTTTTTGAAAGGGATGTTGTTGCAAAAAGGTTTAAGGAGAAATATCCGCAGCTTAAGGTTGTGACGATAGGAGACACAATGACTTATGCAACTGACCAGTTCAAGGAGCCTTTTGACGTCGCTATTATTGGCGAGGTTGAAAGAGTAATCGTTGATATATGCGGCTCAAGAAAAAGCCTCGGTGAGCTTGATGGTATTATTTACCACAAAGACGGCAAAGTCGAGATTAGGAAAGAAAAGTCCATGCTCAAGTCAGAAGAGCTAAATCAGCTTCCATTTCCAAGATGGGAATTATTTCCATATAATAAATATTCATATTATCCGCTGCTTATGAGAACACCTGTTGCAACGCTCCAGAGCACTAGAGGGTGCCCATATGGCTGTGGCTATTGCTCCTATCCTGCAAACCAAGGACTGCCATGGCGCCACAGAAGCGCTGATAATGTTGTAGCTGAAATAGAAAATGACGTCAAAAAATATGGATTTAAGGGTATTGTTTTCAGAGACCCACTATTTACCTTAAATCTTAAAAGAATAGAGGACATGTGCAAACTTATAAAGGAAAAAAATCTCGATGTTGTCTTTTCATTTGAGACTAGGCCCGAGCTGCTGACTCATGAGATATTAGACAAGCTTTATGAGGCAGGCTGCAGGGCAATAAATTTTGGCGTAGAGGATGTTCATCCCGAAATCCTAAAGAAGATATTTAGAAAACCCATAGACCAAGAAAAAATAATAGATATCGTGCATTATGCAGAAAATCTTGGAATAAGAACCACATGCTTTTTCATTATAGGTTTGCCTGGGAGCACACGGCAGACTATAGAAGAAACGCTTGAGTTCTCCAGAAGATTGAATCCAAGCCATGCTGATTATAAAATTGCAACTCCATACCCTGGTACACCACTTTATACAATGGCAAAGGCAAACAACTGGATTATCAAAGAAGGCTACGAAAATTTAGGCGGCTATACAGCTACAATGCAGATAAGCGACGAATTAAGCCCCGATTATATCGAAAGTGTTTGCAATGACGCTTTTACAAAATTTTACATGCGTTTCAGTTATCTTTTTAGGGAAATAAGAAAGGGAAGTATATTTAAGAAATCGTATGTCGTGTTAAAAAACTTAAAAAGCAGAAGCAATCGCGTTGAAGCTCTTGCATACGTTCAAGAAACTTAATTATTCATAGCTTACTTCTCCAATTCATACAAATTTGTATATCTCAAAAATATCCAGATGGGAATTTGATATCGAAAACGGCAGAAATCCGTTTGCAAATGTGTAAAAGCCAGCATGTGCCCAAGGATTATTTAGCCTTATAGGAAAACTGGAATTGCGGTATATTTTATCAACTAACACGAGATTACTATTTAATATGTCCAAGTTTCTTGGGTTTGGAATATATGGCTTTATTATTATGTCACCACTACTTAATTTATGGACTAAAGGGTCATAGAACACATAACCATTTTGCTCCATATAATATTTAAAACCCTCATGTCCAGTAAAATATGTTGCTCGCTCAGACTTATATTTGTACGCTATGTTATTTGAAAATGACCTATAAGTATCTGCATATTGGTAATCTGCAATACTAAGCAAAATCCCCAGAAAAAGAGTTGTAATTAAACCATAAAAAAATACTTTTTCAATTTTTTCCATTGAAATCTTATAACTAGCTATTCTTTCCTCAATCATAATGCAATAGTATAGCACCATAGGCGGCAGTAAAACAGGTAAGTACCTCGCATTGCCGCCTGCAAAAACTGTATGGAAAAACAACGCCAAAAAGAACCATAGCCCGAGAAAAATGCGGTGCACAAGCATAGTTTCTTTATTCTTATTTATAAAATGATTAGCAATGGATTTAATAATCGACACAGCCATCTTAGTGAGAAAATATGTTGAGGAAGTCATAAATATAATTAAAAGAATTAGTTGCATGATGGTGTATTGTCCGGATAAGAATACTGCAGATTTTATATATAATAAAACAGCAAAAACCGCATTCATGGCGGTTAACACTGCAAGCAAAATCATATCCTTAAGAGTTTTAACAATAGGTGCTAACAAAAAGAAGAAGAATATAGTAGCGCCGCCTAAATAACTAAGATTCGCAATAGAGTAGGGTAGGTAAAATTGAAATATTTTCTTAAGAATACTTGAAGAAAGACTATTAGTTGTAGGCCATCTAAAGAAGAAATTTATGCTGTGGACAGCCCCATAATGATATGCCTCATTAATTGACCAAAGAATGATTAGAATCAAAGAGATTGAAAAATATGCTATGTACTTTGGTTTTCTCCTAAGATATGCATATAAGGCCAAAATTGGAAAAATGATAATTGCATTATACTTGGTTAGGAATGCTATACCAGCAAGAATAGAAGATATTACAAGGGATATTTTATTATCTTCTTCGAGCCCCTTGATGAACAAGGCCACAGAAATAAGAAAAAATGCCAGTACAGGTATATCGTACATAAAATTATGAGACGCAACTGAGTATATTGGGGTAAACATTAAAAGCAATGTCGCAAACAATGGCCATTTAGTGATTCTTTTCGCTATATAAAACATGCTTAGTGCTGCTGCAATGCTGAACATCATAAAAAATGCATGTAATACTATATTTACGTCTCCAAATGAAAATTTAATAATTGCATAATAATAAGAAAGAAGTGGCGGATTTGAATGAGTAAAAGCCGAAGCCAATGGCCTGTTAACCATGTACCACTCAAAACCAAATGGGTCCAAAGGTTTCTTAATGATTTGGTTTGCCATCTCAACAACATAAACGTCATCAACAGCGATTGCTCGGTTTAAGAATGGAATGTTCATTAAAATAAGGAAAGTAAGGATGATGCTAATCTTGATGCCATTGGATTTCGATTCCAATGACCTAACACTTAATGACGACAATAATTTCATTTTTGATTAGGAGAAGGCCAGATTTGTATTTAAATATATCCTTAAAATATTGATGATTTATTTGATTTTCTATTTTGAAAATTATTTGGCTCTATAGATTTTTGTACCTGTCTTATTATTGTAATAAGCAATCGCGTAATCTTGAGATTCGATTAATTTTAAAGTTTGGTCGTCAAAAATTGATTTTTTATCAAGTGTGAATTTCTGATTAACCCATATCCAATCTGCTTTTTTGATAGTTTCATTGGTAGCGTACAGTGATGTTCTTTCAATGTTGTAAGGAACACATTGTCCATTGGCTATAAAAATTGCATTGTTTTTGGTATTTAGCTTAACCCAATTAAAATCGCTATCATAAAAACCCCATGCTCTAGAAGATAAGCCAAATTTAAAGAACTCGGAAAGCAACATGCCAACGATAACTGCAATAATTAAAACTGTCAATAGCGATCCGAATTTCTTATTGAATAATAATTTTTCAAATCCGCCTGCCCATATTGTTGCAATTGCGGGAAATGCAGGCAACAGCATTCTGCTTACAAAAGGGCCGACATTAATGACATAGAGAAAAAATAAAATTAAGTAAGAAAGAATCCACACTAGAATGATTTTTTTATAATTACTTTGGTTGTCAGTCTTTTGTAGATTAAACATTCCAATAATTAGAGGCATCATAAAAATTAATGTGCCTGCGAGCCAGCCAGCAAATAAAAGCCACAAGTAATTAATTTTAAAAAATGATAATGCGGCATAATTCCCATCTGGCACGCCAAAAATGCCTAAGTACGTTGAAACAAATAATTTTGGGCTTACTAGAATTGACGGATTTATTTCAGTGTAAGACTTCAATTGGTAACCATGAAAAAGAAAATTAAGAAAAGGCCATATAGGATTTCCCAATAACGCCCAATTCCTTATAAACCATGGCGATGCAATCAATAATGGCACTATAACCACAACAAGTACATTTCTGTAATAGATTTTTCTGTTTGCTAAGTTATCCCTTTTATTAGCTTCTTTATTGAATTTTGAATGTAGAATAAATATTAAAACAGGCAAAATGAAAACTCCATTATATTTTACAAGTATGGATAAGCCAGCAAATACAGCCGACAAAATAACCCTTTCATTGAGTGCAAAATATATGCTCATCAATATGAAAAATAATAGAGTGCTTTCAACATAGCTTAAAACGCCATAATCTATGAATATAGGAACTGATGCTAAGAAAATTATGGAATAGAAAGCAATCCTTGTATTTTTCAGTTTTTTTATTACCATGAACGAGGCAGCAAGCGAAAGCACACCGAATATTGGCGAGACAAATTTCACTGCAAAATTGGCTACTTCGCTATTGAATTTGCCAAAAAAATAATAGACCATAGCTACAAGCAAATGGTACACAGGAGGGCTCCAAAATGGCTCATCTCGTCCTAGCGGCTCAAACAAGGGTATTTTAAAATTTCTTGCTATGAATTTTCCTACAGGCAGATACCAACAGCCATCCCCAGAAACATGATAAAATGCTGTCAATGTAAAAACAATGGCTGAGTAGAATATAATTGCAATTAATGCATATTTTGAGTATTTCTCTAAATTGCTTATCCTTTGTATTAAATTTGTCATTATTTTGTCAAAAACACATCAAAATTCTAAATATAGTAATTTTATCAGTATTCTTAATTTTTATTAAGTTCTGTTTTCCGAAACATTTAAATACTTTTTTAGATGAAAAATGGCTATGAAGGTTGTAGGAATATCCTGTCCATTGAAGCTAGGCAAGCATGTTGGAATAACATCCATTCATTTTCCTTTAAGCTTAGGTGTTGTATTAGCTTGCATCAGAAAAGCTGGCTTTGATATTGAATTATGGGATTATAATGCTGAAGATTTTTCTGAAGAATCATTTGTTGAAAGATTAAAAACCTCAAAGCCCGATGTCATTGGACTTGCTGCAACAACTCCTTCAATTAAAAGTGCGCATGTATTAGCCACGATTGTTAAAAACCATTCTCCTCAAACTGTAGTGGTTGCTGGTGGGCCACACGTTGACGCTCTTCCAACTGATAGCATGCTAGAATTTCCTAATTTTGATGTGATTGTTTATGGCGAAGCAGAGGACACATTTGTTGAGCTGTGCAAGCGAATAGAAAACACTGAACCCCTTAATGGATGTCTTGGGGTAGTGCACAGGCAGAATGGTAAAATCATCAAGGAAGCGCCTCGGCCGTTAATCAAAGATTTAGATAAACTACCATATGCATCCAGGGATATTATCAATTTTGATAATTACAAAAAAGCTCATGTGGAAAGAGGTTTAAGTCGTAAGTTTATGAACATAATGGAATTTATGACTTCAAGAGGTTGCCCTGCAAAATGTATTTTTTGCGCATCTGGCGCTAACAAGCCGCCGACTGTAAGATTTAGAAGCTTGGCGCATGTGCTTGGTGAAATAGACGAATGTGTTGAAAAATATGGCACAAATTACATTAATTTGATAGATGATACTTTCACTCTCAATAAAAAGTTTGTATTTGATTTTTGCGATGCAATGAAACAACGCGGATTGGAATGGGGGTGTTTGACTAGAGTGGACTGCGTCTCCAAGGAAATGCTTCAAGCGATGGTAGATTCAGGTTGTATACGAATTTCATTTGGCGTCGAGACAGGGTCTCCTAGGATCATGGCAATGAATGGAAAACATATCACAATTGACAAAGTCAGGCAAGCATTTAAGTGGGCACATGAGATTGGATTGAGAATAATTGATGGAAATTTTATGATAGGCAGTCACCAAGACGAGAATTATGAAGATATTGAACAGACTATTAAATTGATTAGAGAGATTAAGCCTACTTTCTTCTCTGTAACCATAGTTACGCCTCTTCCAGGCACAGCCATATATAACTCAATGAAACAAGAGGGTCTGATTTTGGCTGATAACTGGGAAAAGTTTGTTTACATCGGAGAAATTCCAAGCTGGAGAACCAAACATTTCTCTCCAGAGGAGCTTGTCAAGCTTCAAAAATACATTATAAGGAGGACATACTTTAGATTGTCTTACCTTATCCCATTATTTCTTAGAATAAGAAGTCTTAATGAATTGAAGTATTTTACTGACATCGGCTACAAATCGTTTAAGCAGATAATATTAAACAGAAAAGTGCAAACTTATTATTCTTGATTATATAAGATTTATTCTATCAAAAAATATATAAATAATATATAAAAGAAAGAAGTTATGGTGATTGAGTCCTTACTACGTCCTCTTATAGCTGAGAAAAAACCATGGGAGATGTTTTTTATTGGTGCTATATATACATCAATTGGCATATTGCTCTCTTTATGGATTTTTAAGGATGAAGCAAGCTTGATTATGGTTTTTATGATAACAATGGCGGCTCTGCCTATATTCTATAATACAATGAAGTTAGAAGAAAGCAAAGATTTATTAATGGATAAAGAATCTGCAATTTTAAAAGAGCACAACAAGGCAATTACCTTCTTTATGTACATGTTTATTGGAATTACAGTTGCATGTGCTGTATGGTATATACTGCTTCCTATACAAACAATAAACCAGCTTTTCGATAAACAAGTCACAACTATACAAACTATTAACAATCAAGTATCAGGAAATGTGATATATAACCTTAATATTTTCTGGAAAATTCTGTTTAATAATATAAAGGTATTAACGTTTTCTATTTTATTTGCATTTGTTTATGGTGCAGGTGCAATATTTATTTTGGCGTGGAATGCGACTGTAATTGGTGCAGCGATAGGTAATTTTATTAGAGCAAACATAAGCAATTATACAAGCTCTTTAGGTTTATTGCAAGTAGGCAACTATTTTCATGTAATCTCACTTGGTTTATTGAGGTATTCTCTACATGGTGTACCTGAAATTTTGGCCTATTTTTATGGGGGATTGGCAGGCGGCATATTGTCTGTAGCATTGATGAGAAAGCATTATAAAACTGATAAATTCCAAAAAATATTAATAGATTTTTCTGAATTGGTTTTAATAGGTATAGGATTTCTCATAGCAGCTGCATTTCTTGAGGTTTATGTAACACCAATATTATTCTAAAACTTTTAATTTCCCCGGTATAATCTCAAAAATATTGCCACTTTCCAAAAGTTTATTTATTATATCTTCGGTTTTGCTATCACTCGAATTTTTAATTACTTCATCTATAAGAGCACCTTCGCCCCTATCCAATTTTTTTATTAATAAGCATATTTCTTCGCTGTTGCTTATGCTATTATTTTGAGCATCTAAATCTTTTTTGTTTGTAAACCCACTTCTAAAATCATTATTTTTTAACTCTAGTTTCCTAAGATTTAACCAATTAATATTGTCCAATCTCTTTATGATTTCTGGTAGAATGTACCTATCTCTATTAAACTCCCTTATACGTCCAATTACTAGAACTACATCTCCAATATCCGCTTTTGTAAAAATGGCATTACTATCAAAACTTCTAAGCTCTATTCTGCCAGTTCCGTCATCAACAATCATGCTATTATAGCTATAAATTACTTCGGTTTTATTAACAACAGTAGCAATTATATTGACTCTCGATATATTGAGATTCTTAACATAGGTATATCCAGCAGACACCTCATCTTTAATAAAATCTCCATTTAATATATCAACTATACTGATCTTATATGCTACCTGTCTTCTCTGAAATGATTTTTGTATTTGCTCTTGCATTTTAGAAAGATTATTTTAGAACCTCCAATAACTCCTATTCCAAGGTTTAAATGTTTTTGTTTAAATGTTTTTTGGTGAATTAATCAGCGACATTATATTTTTATGCTTGATTTGTCCAATTACTTATGTCGCTGACTACATTGACAAAAACTATTTAAACCTATATTTAAAATTTTTTAACATGGATGAAACTTTTGCAATTTTCTTATTAAAATGCTTTTACCTAATGCTGCCTGCATACTTTGCCAATATGTCGCCTGTGCTATTTAAAAAAATTAATTTATTTGAATATCCCATAGACTTTAATAAGACCCTTAATAATAAGCCACTACTTGGTAAAAATAAAACTTTTCGCGGTTTAATTTTCGGAATTATTTTTGCAGTTGTCATTGCTTATGCACAATTCTTATTATATAACATAGAGTTCTTTAGAAGCATATCATTTATGAATTATCAAAATTGGTTTTTAGTAGGATTTCTCTTGGGTTTAGGTGCTCTAACTGGCGACTTAGTAAAAAGCTTTTTCAAGAGAAGGTTAGATATAGAACCAGGGGCTAAGTTTATCCCATTTGACCAAATAGATTTTGTTATTGGTGCCCTTATATTTATTATTCCAATTTTTAATGTTAGTTTGCAAATATTACTCACTAGTTTATTATTGAGCTTTTTATTACATATAACAATTAATCATATTGCTTTTTATCTTAAAATAAGGAATGAAAAATGGTAATCAGAGCACATACAAAATGTTTGCTGTCAATATAAATCCAATATTATATAACAAAATATTAACTATATTTTTTTGTTTCTTATCGTAAATTAATGAAGCAGTTGGCAATCCGTATAGGAATATCAAAGCAGATTCTATAACAAAAAGGTTATTATTGTTATAGCTTAAAAAAAATAATATGCCCAAAATGTTATAGTTAAGCATGGATTTCTTAAGCAAATCGCTCATTTTGTATTCTACAAAAATCAAAAATCCAAAATAAACCAATAATGTAAGTAAATAAAACCAATATCCAAAATAGTAGAATACAATAAAGGTGAAAGTTAAAATCATTATTATTATCCTAGATAGGAAAAAATTTTTATTTAATAATTTTTTTTCTTCTGGCGCTATTTTGATTAATAAAATACCTACAATTAATCCTAAGTAAGAAATTATCGAAACTAAAAAATAACTTAGGAATTGCATATTACTTGCAAAAGCTGCTTTCTATCTGGCTTATTTGCTCAAGTCTTCTTTTATGTCTAAGTTGATTACTAAAATCAGTTTCAAGCCATTTTTTTGTTATTTTTTTTGCCTGCTTATGGTTTAAGATTCTTGCACCAAGACAAAGAATATTGCTGTTATTATGCTCCCGACTCATTCTTGTAGTATATTCATTAAAGCAATTTGCTGCTCTTATTCCTTTTACTTTATTTGCAACAATTGCTTCTCCTATGCCGGTGCCACACATTAAAATACCCCTTCCTTTGGATTGAGCAACTTTTGTTGCTACTTTTAATGCATTATCAGGATAATCAGAGCTGTTTTTGTCTGTGAATACCCCTAAGTCTTCATACTTATAACCTAGCTTGTCAAGGAATTTTTTAATCTCTTCTTTTAGCTTGAAACCTGCATGATCAGCGCCGAGAAATATTTTACCTTGTTCTTTCTTAAGCATTTTTAGTAAGTGACAGATTTTGTATATGTCATTGTGATATCTAGAAAAAAGTTCAGCGTAAAAGACGCTGAACTTTTTTTAAACTCAATGCTTTTAAATCTTTCTCCAATCCGGGAACTGTTGGATATCTGCTTATGTCATTATAATTTATCCATTTGTAATCAATATTCTCGTGGTCAAGCTTTATGTTCTCTGATTTAACTTTACAAAGAAATGGCATAATAACCCAATGCTTGTCAGTTTTTTTATCATTTTTCTGGAATAATTTACCTTTCTTGACAATTATTGCATTTAATCCGGTTTCTTCTTTTATCTCTCTAAGCACAGTGTCTTCTGCTGACTCAAACTCCTTAACATAACCAGAGCAGAAGCTCCATCTGTTTGGATAGTTATAATCTTTTGGAGATTTCTTCAGTATCAAAACCTTTCCATTGCATCTCACAACACCAGTAACTACAAAGTAGGTTTTCATTTTTTAGACTGTTAAATTGTAAGTATTTCATTAGAAATATATATTATTTTCCATTATTTTTATTTAATACCAACTACCTCGCCAAGTAGAGTGACCCCATTGAATAAGCAAATCAACACCCAGTCTTTCAACTTGCAAAGGCACATCACAAGCGCCAAAGCAAGAGCCCAGCCAAATAACAACAGATGCATTTGTATTTTTTTCTATTGCTTGCTGTATTTCTTCAGCTCTTGGTTTTAATCCATCAGGTAATTGAACACAAACAAGCTTAGCGTTTTCTTTATTGATTCTTTGAACTACTTTGCTAAGCTCTAAGTCGTATTGTTGCATAATAAGTAAAATTATTTTATAATATAAAAAATATTTGATTTTTAAATGTTTGATTTTTGTGTGGCTTCATCCAAAAAATCTCCTTTCAGTCGGGTTGCCATCGGTTCGGCTGCGCTTCTCTAAGCGTTTACTGACATTCCCCGTAAGGGACATCCCCCTTGTCAGTTGGCTGTCTTTGGCAATTAGCCTCACAAATTGATGGCAACCTTCATTTTTTGGATGAAGCTATTTTGTGTATTAACACAAATCAAGAATTATTTTAATAGTTCTTCTAAGCTCTTTACACCTTCTAAGCTATTTACCCCTTTAATCCTTTTAGGAACTTTGTAAGGAGTATTTTCTTGTAAACTGTCTAATTTTTTGTGAGGGTCATACCTTATTGTTTCGATTTTGCCCTCTGGTAACCTTTCTAATTGTGGGTTGTCATGTACTTGCACTAGCAATCCTGAAACTTCCTCTATTTGTCCATTGTCAAAATCTTTGTTTTCTGATTTAACAAGGTAATCCCTACCGGTTCCCATAGGTGCGTATTTTTTCATCACCCAAAAAACCATCTCTTCACCAGAAACTCTTTTCTGTAAAAAAGTTGTATTTCCAAGTTGTAAAGCGTAAAAGAATTTTTTTCTTACTTCTTTTTCTTCCTCCCTTGCTAAATAATCAACGACAATTTTTTTTAAATAGTCACGATTTGCAAAAGCTATAGCTAATGCACCTATTCCTAGTGTTATAGTCAAAAAATCTCTGCGACTAATTCCATAGCTACCTTCTTGAGATTTATATTTATAATCCTGCATGCTTACAAAAACATTTCATCCATTTCGAAAGAAGATAATTCCTTTTTATTAATAAGCTTTGCGAAGTCCTTCTCCTTCATCTTTTTTCTTTGGTTCCTCATCTCTTCAAGCTGTTCCATGTCCTCATCAAAAAATAATTCTTCGACTTCCATTTTATTTAAAAAATTTTCAACTCAAAGAGTTGAAAATTTTTATAATTTATTGAATATGCTAAACACATAGTAACTGCTAAACACATAGTAACCCCCAATTAATTCATTACTATATAGTGATATAACTTATATATAAAGTTTTCGTTCAATACTATAAAAATCAATTATTATCTATATTGAAAATTACTTGACAGGATATCTCATGAAATGCTTACAACTTAAGCAATAGTAAATTAACCTATGCTTATGAAGCCTTATCCTGCAATTCACACTAGGCACAAGATATTTATGGCAATGCTTGCAGAATCTTTTCTTAAATTCAGAAGGAAGCCTTATCTTGTATTTCATAGCAATCCTTCTTGCTATCTTAACATATTTGTCAGAAAGCTTGCTGTTTTCTTTAAATGTATCTTTAGCCTCTTTAAACAAAAATTTAATGCGAGCCTTTGCAATTAGCTGTATTTTGTTGGATTTTTTATTTTTTTTTTGCATTTTGTTAATTGAATTTCTTCTTAATCTTTCCATATAAAAAAAATATTAAACATGATATAAAATAGGATATTAAAATAACAATTAAAACTCCGATTGCCAAAAATAAAGCAGATAGAGTTCCATCATTTTTGAATGTTGGCAGATATCGATTTATTGACAAAAATACAAATGTAAGAATTATAACTAAAATGAGTGATAATAAAAAAATAGGAAAGTCTAATTTGAAAAATTTTATAGGTTTTATTGCTTTTACTTGAATAACAATCTTATGTTTAGTTTGGTAGCGAGAACTTATGAATATTGGTGCCCATAACAATACTAATCCAATACCTTTCCCTAAATATGAGTCTAATATTAATTTTAGAGAAAAATTACCTGCTTGGGTATACCCAACAATGAAGGTTACTGTTCCAGAAATTAAGAGAAAAAAAATTAAGATTAAATAACAAAATAGGTGGTTGAATATCTTACTTGTTTTATACAGTTTGTCTAATGCCCTATGACTAAAATATATAAATGTCAATATTGCTAATATATTGGCTACAATTTCAAATAGAGCCGCTTGGATTTGATTTCTAGAAATAATAGAACTTAAGATTGAAATTCCAATAATAATGGTGATACTAATTAAATAAATAATTGTAGCATATTTTAATGCGTATTTTAACTGAATTTTGGTTTCTTTGTCCACTTAACAATTCCTAAACTTATCTCTATTTAAGTTTTGCT
>CAZGEW010000020.1:0-827 GCA_964524225.1 uncultured Methanosarcinales archaeon
TCCTTGATTTTGAGATAGTCTAAAATCTTATAAAAGAAAAACAACATAATTATTGAACTAAAAACCATAGTTATGAGGATTGTTAAAAAAATAACCATTTGAAGATTATTACTAAAAGACAATCCAAATAGATGATACAACATAAAATACAAACCCGCACCTATTAATGATAGAATTATTGGCTTATCCGAATAAAAATGCCCGTTTATCAAAGCCTTGTCATTAGTAGCTATAAAAGTAGAATTGTCAATTACGAAAGTTCCTCTTTCAACTAAAGACTCAATGGTTGCAAATCTACTGCTTTCATTTCCAGAGCTTAATTCTGTTTTTATTAAAAATCCGTAAATTATTAGTATAAGTGATACCGAAATCCATTTGTTTAGCCATTTCATTTTATAGGTAATATTTTAAACAAATATTATAAGATAACGAAAGATTTATTAACGTTTCTATAAATTTACCATCAAAAAGTTACAACTAATATTTAAAATATAACGAAATAAGCAGATAAAATGATTAGCAAGATAAGTATACTTAAAAAAGTATATTTTTTAAGTATATTAATCTTAATTATAATACTATCTTTTTTATATTTTATTGGCACTGCAAAAATAACAGGCTATGTTATATCTTTATTCCAAGAAGAAGTTATAGACCCTTCTTTGGTATTAAAATTAACATTTGATGACTCACATGAACCTTGGGAGGATTACAGCTATTTAGAGCATGAATTCGAAGCAAGAGGCAGCCCAAGGTGGCTTAACAATAGTGTATGTAAATGGTATGGATGTGCAGACTTTAGTGGTTATGATGGTGATTACATAAAC
>CAZGEW010000020.1:837-19577 GCA_964524225.1 uncultured Methanosarcinales archaeon
ACATAAACTCAACAACAAAATTTAAGCTTGATGATGGCATGTCAGTATGTTTTTGGGTGTATGTTAAAGAAAAAGATGTAGACGCAAATACACAATACTACTATCAAATAGGCGAAGAAACTACACTTAAAACTCAGGAAGAAAATACATGGGGCATGTGGACAAAATGGAATGCTAATAATGGAGCTATTGATTTAAACCCAGAAGACTCTTCAATAACTCCATCTAATGTATGGACTCATTATTGTGCTTCATATGACGAAATAGAAGGATTTTTATTGTGGAGAAACGCTAAAGTAATCAGGAACTCAACAAATACTTATGGGAACCTTAACTATAATTTAGGAGAGATAATAAAGATTGGCGCAGGTACTTATAACGACATTGACGGTTATATAGACGAGTTCATAGTTTATAATAGAAGCATCAATCAATCAGAGGTTTCTGCCATTTACGAATCTACAAGGCTGGGAACACCGCCAGCATTAGATTTGTATGTTAAGGCAATAAAATACCAACTTCCTAGGGACTGGGATGCCAAGAGCAATCCATTAATTCTAAGCACAATGCCTATAACTATTACTATTGCAAATGCTGGTACTACTGATAGTGATGATTTTAACTACAAACTTAATTTAGATGGGAATGATGTTTGTAGTGGAAGAATTGATATAGGTACACAAAGTGAAATTAATGTAACTTGTGACTGGGTAAGCTCTTATGGTTATCATAAAGGGTTTGTTACAATTGATTTAAATGAAGAAGCCCAAGAAGATGTAGAAAATAACAATATCCAAAGGCTCTATATCCCATTCTTAAACAGACCATATTTTCATTTTGATTATGATGAATGGAAAAATGTGTTAAAGCCCTATTGTGACAACCCAAGCAACATCATAGCTTATGAATCTTGTGATTTCTTCAAGAATTTTGTAGCAGAAGACTTTGACGATGGCTGGACAGGAAATGATGTTGACCCAAGAGGCAAGAAAGGAAGAGAGAATGCAATGAGCTGTATGTATAATGATTATGATATGTCTAGTGTCCAATGCCAGAATGCAAAAAACCATCTATTTGGATGGGCAAACAGAAGCCTTGAAAGCTATAACAATGTGCAATCTATACATGAGCTTCTCCATGTTGGGATTCTTTATGATATAATGTTTCCTGCTTTGAGCAAACAAGATTATGAATTTTTGTCAAAAAAATACCATGAGATATGCCAGCAAATAACTAATTTACCAAACACAAGACCAGACTTAGATAAAGATGAGGATATAATAGGCGATAACGGCAGAGGTTTTGGCTCAGGAATGGCTGGCTTTTGTTACGCAATCATAGGCGAGTACAGCGAAAATCCGGCATTGATACAGCAACTAGAGCAACAATATTGGGGCAAAAATATAGCTGATGAATGGATGGCTAGAGAAAAGTCTTATTTAAGGACGTTTAAGAATGATTCATGGGCAAAATATCAGGAGAGATGGTTATATAAGTTTTATAGCCAAAATCATTTGGTTGAGAATTTATTGTTTGAAAAAAGATTTGAGCTTAATGATATCACCAATTACCAAAATGCAATCTGCTCTATGGGAAGAGAGCTTGTCACAGATTTACTTGATCATACTTATAGAGGGAGTACGCTTAGAAATGATGAAGACAGAAGCTTTAGAGGCATTCAAGCAGGCGATTCAAATAGTTATGAAGATATTGGAAGTGACTCATTACTTGAGTGGAGCATTGCTGATTACTATGCGATTTTATGCAACGAGCAAAGCACAAAGAGCGCATTGCTTTATTTAAGAGAATTGGCTTACAATATTGACGAATCAAGATTCTCAATACCAGAAATGTATATTTACAAGCAATTGAAGTCACAAGCAGTATCACAAAGCCCTTCATCAACATTTCCAAAGGTTATCTTTGATAACTCAAATGATATACTCACGATAAGGTCAAATTATACTTACATAGATGATACTATAATACAAATAGATGGTGGAGAAGAAAAAGGCGCTGGTCATTCACAAGCACAAGGATATTACCTTTATGCTTTAGGTGAACCTTTCCTTGATTATGAGCAAGTTCCCTATAATGATGATGTCCGAGCAGAGACATGGAAGAATGGCATAAGCCTACAAAATGATACCCAAACTCAAGAAGGCCAAGTAAGCTTTTATTCCCAAAATTGTGGTAGAGCTTCTTTAAATCAATACTATGGCATGAGCGATTGTCCTAATCCAAAATACCCTGATAATTATCCTGAGCATAGACATTTTCCTCTTGAATATGGAGGTGACTTAGAAGATTATATAGGTACAATAGATGGAGGTTTTGCAGGTGTTTATTCATGGAGACCATATAAAAATGCAGAGCATATTATAGAATACTTTGTCAAATTTGGCAATTTATTGGCAAAAAGAACAGTTGTAAGTAACAATAAGCAAGGAAAAGGTTTATATCATAACTTCATCAACATTTATAATGAATTTACAGAAACAAGAGATGGCTTAGATATAACTTTTAGCAGGGGCAATAAACATCTAGATATAAATGTTATTTATTCAAATCAAACATTAAACCTTGGAGGAGGTCAAAGCACAATAGCATTCTGCTTTACAAAAACAGACTGCTCAGGTAGCAATAAAGGCAATGGCAAATATAGAAGGACCTATTTATACACAGAGGCAAATGACATAGATTTTATCTTAGCACATCATTGGTATAGTGGTAATAGAAAACCAATTACTTCCATAGACAGAGAAGATAAAGGCTTGAGACAAACTGGCAATGTTATAATATTTGACACAAATAATGATGGAGTCTCTTCTTATACAAATAAAGAAGCAACAGGCTGGGCTTTAGCATTTAATGAGGATACAAAAGAGATAGCAGCATTCAATACTACCTCTATAAAATCAAGCAATATAGAATTGTTATCTACAAACAGTCCAATATCGGCCCATATATTAAGATTACCTGATAAAATAGTCTTAACAGTCAATACTATGGAAAGAAATAATTTCATAGATTTCCCAAAAAAGGTCAGAGTAACAATAGATGCTCAGGAGCTTTTAAACAATAGTGGCTTCATAATTACTAAGAATGACAATGAAAACATCCCAATTGTCTTAGAGACTGGCACAAAAGTAACTTTTGATGTTATATCTAATCAAAATAGTGATTATTACACAATAGTTGGACAAAGTGTCGATTCTATAAATAATACAAATAATCCACCAACCATAGTTTCTTTTCAGCCTTCTAACCTAAATCCTCAATACAATATCTCAATAAAAATTGATTTTAATTTAACTATTTTTGATTCAGAAAATGACAAAATTACTTTGTCATGGTATGTTAATAAAACATTGAATACAACTAATAACAATATGAGCTATGTTTTCAATAAAGTAGGGTTATTTAATATAACTGCTATTGTAAGTGATGCCCAAGCTGAAACTAGCTTACAATGGCTTGTTAGCATCGTAAATGAGACAAGAGAGGAAACTGTACAATTAATACACGTTAATGCAACAAAGTATGGTGGTTCAACAACAGACTTCTCAAATATAAGTATAGGCAAAAATTTAACAAATGTAACTTTAGAAATTAGTGAGTATGGTAAAATTGAGTTTGATGGTCAAATCAGTATAAGTAGATCCATAGACATTGATACTTATACCAATATATCATCTCAAAGAGTATTTGTCAACACAACAGAGCTTCCAGAATTTGATGTTCCAGCTACTATTACATTTTACAATGTAAGTTATGTTAATCCAAGAATATTAAAGGATGATACACCATGTCCAGATACTATATGTAAAATAATTAATTACTTAAACTTGACATTTATGTTTAATGTAACAGGTTTTAGTGAATACAGTGTTGAGGAAACTCCACCAAGTAATGGTAGTGAGGGAGGGGGCAGTTCAAATGGAGGCGGTGGAAGTGATGGTGGAGATGGCACAGGAGGCAATGCTGACGACTCAGCAAGTGGTGGCGGTTCAAGTTCAGGCAGCGCTAGATTTTATATATGCAATCAAGAGTGGCGATGCAGTGACTGGAGTCTATGCACTAATAAACAACAAAAAAGAATATGCGAGTTTATTAGAATAAACCAATATACACAAGATTTACCGTGTCATAGTTTGTTAAACTCTCCTTCGACAATACAATCTTGTATTGTAGAAACACAAAAAGAAAAACAAAGACTTGGTACAACAAATGATACAGCTAAACAATTAAAGCAAGACTTTGATAAGACTTCTGAAAAACCAAAGCCCAAATCACAAAGTAAAAAAATACATTTCTCCGGCTTAAATATAATGAATATAGCCTACAAGAGCATAACGCCATTGTTAATAATGATTCTGATAATTTTTTCTGCAATACCGGTCATATACTCAGTTCGCAATTACTCAAAGCATAAGGATTTGACGAATGAGGAATACAAGCTTTACAAGTATGTTTCTAAGGTATTAAACAAAGGTGTCAATGAGCAAAAGATAAGACAAGTTCTTTTGAATACAGGCTGGAAAGTTAAGATTATAGATAAGGTAGTTCAAAGAGCAAAAAAGAATCTTAAATAAAATGTCGAATTTTATGCAATAAATGTGCGAAATAATTGTTAAACAAATATTTCAATTTCCCTGAATTTACAATTCACTCTGAGTAAAGAATCCTTAAAATTTTTGTCTCGCCGAACGGCACGGAGATTTTTTTCTCAAAAAAGAAGAGTTTAACATTAAGGGTTGAGAAAAAGACTAGATAGAAATGATAAGAATTTATTGGATATTCCTAGATTTAATTTTTCCATATACCAAACCTATCATAGCACCGATTATGAAGGTAGGGATTATGAGTATGATTGGAAGTATCAATGCTTCAAGCAAAGAACAAGATTTCATAATCACTAACGCGCTACATTCTCCGGTAAATGCTTGTTGTAAGAATATAAACAAAGGGACAATTTCTAATATTATTCCACCTTTTTTCCAATAAGGACAATCTTTCCATCCCATATAATTGTTTTGAAAGTCTAAACTATATACATTTTTTGTTTTACTTTAATTCTAAGTCTTTTTCTCAACCAGGTTAAACCGATTTTTAGCTTTCCTGATAGGTAACGCTATCTCACATTATTTTTTACTTACTATTTGAGTGTATGTGCCTATTTATAAAATAAACTAGAGTATATATTATTAGAAGTGAGAGTGTGAATACCGCCATAAAAAATACCTCATCATTCATATCTATAAGGGGTTGTTTGAAAAGAACAGCCTTTCTTAATAAAGAAACAGATATTATAAATGGGTTGTAACGAACAATATTCATAAAAAATTCTGGCATATTTTCTATAGGCATCAGAATATTAGAGAGGAACAAAAGTATGCTTGCTGTGAACGTAGCAGCTAAAATAGACATCTGCTCTCTCTTAAACAGATAGCCAATACCCATCCCTAATACAATAAAAAAAGTAGCGACGAGAAAACATATTGCAAGAGTAACTATTATATTGCTTATGACCTGCGTAAAAAAGAAAATTATAGATATTAAAAGCATGAGCAACGTTTGAAGTCCTATCAAAGATAAATTCGTCAAGTAATATGCAAAAAAGAACAAGAAGCTACTTGTAGGTGATATAAAATTTCTAAAGTAAGCTTGGCTGTTGAGCTCCATAACAACTACTATTGAGGATAATAGAAGTGCAGCAAGCATAATAGCCATTACCATTAAAGTAGGAAAAATGTAATTTAGATAGGAGCTATACGAGGTGATGGGTTCAATTTCAGCCACAACTGGAGCAGCTATATCCTCTGCACTTAATTCATCAATATTTTCAAGATTTTTCTTTATCCCCTCCATCGAATACGCAATTTTATTTGTTATTTTAGAGTTTAATATATTAAGCTGATTTAAGTCATATAAATCACCCTTGCTCTTTAATATAAGTATCTGGGTTATATTAGAGTTTTTGTTTATGCGATTTATCCGATTTCTGATATCATTTACTGTTATATTAATTGAGCCGGAGTATTGCGGGCTAAACAAGCTTTCAACATAACTTTGCTGCCCCAAAATAGCAGATTTTTGCTTGTCTATGTCAGCTAAAAAATCATCAACTTCGGAAGTTGTGAAGTCGCCAGATTCAACTAATTCTTTGCTTAATTCAATATTCCTGACTGATTCGTCTACTGTTATGTCATATGTAGTCTTTATGGATGAGATTTTTGACCATAATCTATCAATATCTGATGAATTTAAACCAACGCTCGTATTTATATCAGATACGAGATAAAATACCTCATCAGTTTTGTTTGAAATATTTTTTTCATTAAGTTCTACTACTTCTAATATAACAATATCATTTTCTATCTCACCCCTAGTGATTATGAGCTTTGATAGTATATTTTCAGTTAATTGCTTTGTAATTTCTGTGGAGCGCTCTTCTACTCTGGAGAAAAGCAAGTCCCTTATAACCCATGCAAGATTAAGGTTAGAATAATCTATAAAAATTGTGATTACTTTATTCTTAGCCCCAAGTATAAGCTCTGAAGGAAATATTACACACGTATGTGATAAGCCAATCTTCACATCATCAACACACTCTACCTCTGATTTAGATTTTATAGTCCTAAACTGTTGTGTGTTAAGTTTTGATATGAAAGAATTTGTGAGTTGTGTATAGCTTTGTGAATAAACACCAATATTAATTTTATATTGATTTAGGTTATCAAATGCAATGCCTGTAAGGAAAATTACTAGTAAGGGCGCTAGAACAACAACTATCAACCACAATCTAGATTTTATCAAAATTAGAAAATTCTTTTTAGTGATTACAGCAAGTTTATTCATTTTTCTACAAACAGCTTGAATAGCGTATCCATAGAAGGATCCCTTATTTCCACATCAGAAATATTTTTTTCATTCTCTAACAGTTTTGATATTATGCTGCTTATTAGCTCTTCATTTTCTTTAGAATGCAAAATTATTCTGCCTTTTTTCTTTAAGATGTGCTTAACTTCCAAAAAAGGCAGATCAATTATCTTTTTAAGTATAATCCCATATTTGCCATCACTAGTAGCAATGCAGATTTCCTTAACTTTTGAGTAAAGATTTCTAAAGTTCTTTGGAGTACCAATAAATTCAATATGTTTGTTGTGCAAGAAGACTATTCTGTCACACACATTCTCTACTTCAGAAAGAAAATGCGATGCTACAATTATGGTTGTTCCATTTTTATTTATGTCTTCTATCAAACTCCAGATTTGCACTCTTAACAAAGGGTCCATATCAGAAGTTGGTTCATCTAAGATTAATATCCTAGGATTATGAACTATTGAGCAAGCAATATCTAACCTCTTTTTCATACCCCCAGACAAATTCTTTGCAAGAACTTTATTATGGTCCTCTAATCTTACAAGTCTTAATGCCCTTCTAATGTTCTGCATCTTGATATTCTCAGGAATATTATATAAACTTGCAAAATACTCAAGGTTCTCTATGACATTCAACTCAGGGTAAAAAGAAGGATTTTGTGCAGAAAATCCAAACAATCTTTTGAAATTGTCATGATTGTCTAAGACCGGAACGAACATCTTAGCACGCTGAGAGTAATACGAAACTACACCTTTAAATGGATAATAACCAGTTATCGAGTTGAGTAAAGTAGTTTTTCCTGCACCAGAAACACCAACAATGCCAAGCATATCTCCTTCATTTATATCAAGATTTATTTTATCTAATATAAGCTTGCCACCTAGGTTGACAGACATATCATCTATTTTAAGAATGTTTACATCTTCCTTTTTCACCATACCATAAAGCATAGGTTCAATATATATAAAACTTTTTAAGGCGTGCTCATTACCTAAGCCTATGTACTACTATGTTATCCCATTTTTAGTCTATATATTTACCCTACCATTAATTGAAAATAGCTATATGCTAATACTTCGTGTTTTAATTTTGTTATTGCTTCTTATCACCTTTAGTAAATATTATAAACATAAATTAAAATTGGAAATCACAAATATTTTAGCTGGAGTTACTATTTTTTTAGTATGGATTCTATTGGAAGGATATTACCCATATTTTGTGAAACGCTCGTTCATTCCAGAGTCAAGCTTATTTCTATTTTTCAGAATTTTATCATTTGTTGTGATAACTCCAATTATAGAAGAATTTTTCACTAGAAACTTTTTGGCAAGAATCTTAGTAAAAAATGATTGGCAAAAAGTTCCTCTGGGCAAATTCACATTATCATCATTTATTTTGATAGTATTATTTTTTGGTTTTTCCCATAATAGATGGCTTCCAGGCTTAATAGCAGGTATCATTCTAAACTATTTGATATATAAAAAAAGAGAAATGAGCAGTGTTATTGTTGCACATGCAACAGCAAACATTTTACTTTCAATTTACATTGTCTATACTAAATCTTGGTTTTTTTGGTAGTAAGTCACTAAAAATGCGAGAATAGATAATACTACATTAAAGTTGAGACAACCACTTAAAAGTTAAAAATATCGAAATATTTATATACAACTTGTACTTTCTACGCGCTAATAGTAAAAGATATTATTAAAAATATAAAAACGGGGTGTAAAATGAAAAGGGTGTTAAGTGTTTTGGCACTGCTTGTGCTCATGGCGAGCCAAGTTTTGGCATCAGACTTGGATCTAGATCCAGAATTTACAACTATGAGTCCAAGTGATGTAAAAACAGTAGATGCGTGCATAACAGAAGAAGGTCCTAGTGGAGAAGTGCCACTAGTAGGAATTGCGTTGGAAGTATCAGTGTGGTGTAAGAATTTGAATGGTAACAGTGTATGCGATGCTGGTGACATATTGTTTCCATTAAGTTTTGCAGCAGTTGTGACAGAGACCCCAACAGATGCAACAGGATGTGGAGAAGTAACATTGATAACAGGACCAACAGCAGATGGCGAATACAGATATAAGGTAAATGGTAAAGAGGCTGGTGTTGTTGTAGCATCTGAGACAGGAATTGTTTTGGTTCCAGAGTTTACAACAATAGGCGCAGGATTAGTGCTTGCTGGAGCTGGGTTCTACATTTACAGAAAGAGAAGCAAGAAGTAACTTTTTTTCTTTTTTATTTTAATTTTCTTATTTTTTTCTTGTCATTTGAATTGAAAATGAAACCAGAATTGTCTGTTGTTATATCAGCCTTTAATGAAGAAAAGACAGTAGAGAGTGTATTAGAAAAGGTCTTAAAGGTTTTTGATAGTTACAAAATTGATGGAGAAATAGTATTCATGGACAATCATAGCACAGACAAGACTGGAGAATTTGCTGATAAAATAGCACAGCAAGATAAAAGGGTTAGTGTTATACATAGAAGAAACAGGCTTAATAAAGATTTAGGGAGTTCTCTAAGAGAAGGATTTGAAAATGCACAAGGTAGATATGTAATTATCATGGATTGTGATTTGTCTCATTCTCCTGGTGATATACAGAACCTATTAAAACATAAGAATGAAGCAGACATTATCATTGGCTCTCGTTATGTAAAAGATGGAAAAGCAGAGATGAATTGGAAAAGACTGATAATAAGTAAAACATTTAATTTTTTAACAAGAACTTTGTTGAGAACTAATGTAAAAGATATAACAACTGGCTTCAAACTTTATAATAAAAAGGTACTAGATAGCCTAAATTTGGAAAGCACTGGCTTTGGGTTGCATGTTGAGATCTTGCTTAAGGCATTGAATAAAGGTCATACAGCCAAAGAAATACCTATTTTCTATCAAAGGGCTGATAAGAAATCAACTCTGAACTATAGGAAGCAATTTATGTCTTACACAAAACCAGTTGTCCTTACTTTGAAAGAGAGGTTTTTTGGATGAGCTTTTCACCTTCTAACATTTGTCTCCAATATTCTACAGTCTTACTTAATCCTTCATCAAGACTGTATTTTGGTTTCCAACCAAGTTTTTTCTTTGCCTTTGAAGCGTCAAGAGAAAGAAAATCCTCTACAACAGGTCTACATGGATAGTTTGGAGGAAAGCTATGGATTATTTGAGCCTTAAATCCAGTCATACGCTTGAGTTTTTCAGCAATTTCTTTCATAGGAGTTCTTGAGCCTGTTCCAAAGTTGAAAGTATCATTGATAATGTTAGACTTAAGCAGTTTTAGATATGCATTAACATGGTCTTTAACATACATCATATCTCTTATAGCATTTGGCGTGCCTAAATATACTGTTTTATTTCTTAGCATAGTGGTTGCTATGTACTCAGTCACAAATCCTGTATTGTGTTTTCTACCATATGTGTTACAGGCTCTAGAGATTAAATAAGGCAGTCCATATGCCTTCTGAGCCATTCTGATGTAAGTCTCACATGCTACCTTTGAGACAGCATAAGGGCTAGCTGGGTTTAGTGTTGTGTCTTCTTTGAAAGGTTTTTTAAGTGATTGCCAGCCATAGACTTCCATTGTTGATGCAAAAATAAATTTTTTGAAAGAAGGTACATCCAAAGCAGCATGAACCAAATTTATCGTGCCTAAGTAGTTTACCTCATTGAATTCTAATGGCAGCTCAAATGAATGCCTTACGCTTGTTTGCGCACCAACATGTACAATGTATTGAGGTGCAACATCCTTTACTATTCTTTTAATAGAATTATAATCAGCGAAATTACCATATCTAATATCTAGCTTATTAGCGATATCCGCAATTGACTCAAAGATATTGTAGTTAGAGCTTACTCTCACAATGCACGAAACTTCATTACCATCATCTTTAACTAATTCCCTTGCAATTTCGCTGCCAATAAACCCGGTAACACCTGTTAATAATATCCTCATGTTACATCGCTTGCATTTTCAAAACACTAATCTTTTCTTCAACACTAGCCAAATCCTTTATTGTATCTATTGTACGCCAAAAACCAAAGTATTTAAATGCCTTTATTTTCTTGATTTCTGCAAGTTTTACAAATGTGGTTTCTTCTATTGCACCACTTTCAGGCAAATAATTTCTTATTTGTGCATCAAATATATAAATTCCAGAATTTATGAAGTATCTATCAATGATGGGTTTTTCCCTAAATGCTGTTACATTAAATTCGTGGTCTATGTCTAAGATACCATAAGGACTCCTTAAGGGGTAAGCCATAATAGTTGCAACAGGCATATGCTCATTATGGAATGTTAAAAAATTTCTTATGGACAAATCAGTTAACTCGTCACCATTCATAGCTAGAAAAGTTTTATCTGTTACACCTTTATTCTCAATTGCAAGCCTAAATGCATCACCAGTGCCTTTGGCATTATGATGCACATTAAACAAAATTTCAGCATTAAAATCACACTTTTTGAGATAATCTATTATTACCTCTTTCTTATAGTCAACACCAAAAATGATTGTTTCGATTTTATTTTCAATAAGCCAATCTATAATCCAGTGAATTAATGGTTTATTGCCTACTTCAATCATAGGCTTAGGTATATCTTGTGTATACGGCATTAAACGCAAGCCCCTACCCCCAACTAAGACAATTGCAGTTTTAATCATCAAAAACTATATATAGTTAATATTCTTACTTTATAAATTTTTGTAACGTGTAAATCGATTTAAAAATTATATGCTAAAATTTTTAAATATTGTTTTTCTATTTGTTGTATGAATATGATAATAAATGAAGGCTCAATCAAATTAAAAATATACAAAGCAGAAAAAATATCAAGAGGGATGAGCGTATTTTATAACCCTGCCATGGGTTTAAATAGAGATATATCTATTTTATTACTACATTCTATAAACAAAAATAATATGCAAATTGCCGATCCGTTAGCAGCAACTGGTGTAAGAAGCTTAAGATTTCTGCGAGAGTTACATATGGACAAAATTAAAAAAATCTATATTAATGATTATAAGAAGGATGCAATAAGACAAATCAAACAAAATTTAGTATTAAATAAAATCAACTACAAAAATAACAATAAAATAAAAATTTTTAATAAAGATGCAAATTTGTTCATGCTGAATTCAACTGGTTTTGATTATATAGATTTGGACCCTTTTGGCAGCCCTAACGATTTTATGGACTCAGCATGCAAAAGGCTAGCAAGAGATGGCATTTTAGCAGTAACAAATACAGATACATCTGCATTGTGTGGCACAGCACCTAACGCTTGCATAAGAAAGTATTGGTCAATACCAAAAAGAGGCCCAATAATGCATGAAACTGGATTAAGAATTTTGATAAGAAAGCTGCAATTGATTGCAGCACAATACGATAAGGCATTACTACCCATATTTTCTTATTCTAAAGACCATTACATGAGGATTTTTTTAAGAAATGAGAAAGGAAAAAACAAAGTTAATAAATTATTAAAACAACATAACTATTTTAACGATGCTGGTCCAATGTGGCTTGGTAGCTTATGGGATAAAAAATTGGTTGAGAGGATGCACAAAATAGCATTAGCAAATGGAATTTTAAATAAAGATAAAGAGTTAATAAAATTTCTTCAAGCTATTAAGCACGAATCAAAAATTAATACAATTGGTTTTTACGATTTGCACTATCTCTGTAAAAAATATAAAATAAAGGTTTTACGAAAAAAGAGCGAAATAATAGAAAAAGTAAAAAAATTTGGTTATCATGCAAGCGAAACACATTTTAAAGGAGAAGGTATAAGAAGCAATATGCCGCATAAAGAATTTATTAGTTTAATCAGAGATTAAATTATGCCTAAATCAACTCAAAGTTTAGATATATTTAAATACATAAAGACAGTAGTTTACTTGAATGGATCTTATAAACAATAGTTAGTTACCTTAAAAATGATAAGCAAAAATACCCTAAATGCCTTAATATTTTTTACCCTTTTTGCTATAATTATTGTTGGATGTTCCGAGTTAACAAACAAGACACCTATTATTACTGAAAAGACAGAAGAAGAAATCACTGATACAGGGGTGCTTATTATCGATTCTTTTCCAACCGCAGCACAAGTTTATATTAATACAGAATTTAAAGGAGATACACCTTTGGCATTGTACAATTTTCCTGTAGGCTCTTATAATGTAGTAATTAAAAAAGAAGGTTATACAGATTTTGAAAAAAATGTTGCAGTAACAGTTGGAAGGACAGAAGAGATTGATGCAGCGCTAACCCCTATAAAAAGCACTATTGAAGAAATAAAACCAGAGGAGATTAAAGACGCAATGCCTGAGGATATATCAGCATTGACCCCAAAAATAAGCAAGATTAACATAAGCACTTTTGCTATGTACTATGACTTTGATAAAATGGAGTTTACTGAGCTCAGGACAGAAGGAAGTGATTTATTTTCAAGAAAATATGATAACTATATACATTTTACTGCATTAACTCCTGCAAAAATTAATGTTATTAACAAACCAATATATGAAGTTAATAAAGAAGATTGTATTTTTTCAGATATTGGTGTTGCTTCAGTTTTTTCAGGACAAACTCTTTGTGTTATGACATTAGAAGGCGCTACTGTAGCAATAGGAGGTATATGGCAAGAATCGCCAGCAGAGTTGAAATGGGCATTATTTAGCTAACCAACAGCCCTTCTTACATCAATTACTTCAACTGACTCAACACCATTTATTTGACTTAGTTTACTTTCTAATTTTTCAGTGCTTCCTTTGTTTTCGTCCATAACAAACATTATGTTTAAAGCTTCCAACCCAAATGCTATTGGTTCGATATTTATCTTAAATTCCTTAGAATCACAAAAATCTATAATCTCTTTCTTCGCCTTAGTTTCAATTTTAGAAAGCTCGGTATTAGGGTTATTAGGCATTATTCTAAGTGTAACAACTACTTGAGCCATATCAGTTAGGACCTTCAAATCCACAGCTTGAGCATTTGTATTTTGCAGCTATCTCCCTACAATGATTACATCTAACAATCTCCACTTTTGCACATTTAGGGCACATAAATCTAGTAGAACCAATTGTATTAGTGATTCTTTTCCTGCATGAAATGCATACAGCTTGTTGATATGTCATTTGAAGAAGGATTATATTACGATTTATAAAGATATTGTCAAAATTATCTTCTCTTTTTCATCCATCTTAAAAATTTCTCCAAGAAATTTTTGTATTGTATAAATATTTGTTCTGCAATGATTTGTGATTTCTGACGTCTTAATTTTAGAATCTCCAACTAATGTCATAAATGGTAATATTTGATCAGCTAAATGCTTGTCAACAGGTGCTTCGCTTTCTGTTTCTTTTATTAGATTTCTTGCTGCCTCTTCTCCAACAATCTCTGCTTTTTTACCTTGTTCTCCAAGAGAATCTGCGCCTAGCCTTATCGGGTTGTTCTCATCAATATCGTCTTTATTTTTAGAGAAAATTGCCCACAAAGTAATGCCTGAACCAGTTGATAATGTATCTTGATATTGCACTGTTATTTGTATTGGCACATTATATTTTTGTTTTAAAATTGATTTTGCAGATTCTGCTTGGCGTTCAGCGACGTTGGCATTTTGCAAATTTTTTGATGCATGTGAAATCCCTTTAATTTGAATTAAATTGCATTGTTCAATTAAATTGTATGGATGAATATTTTGTTTTAGATTATTTTGAAATATATAAAAATCAGCAAAATCACTTAATTTAAATTTTGGATTTATTTTAATTTCTACTTTACCATTACCTTTAGGGTAATAGCCTCTTCTTAGTAATTTTGCTTCAATTTTGGCAAACCTTTGAATTTGAGGCAATAGAATATTGTTAAAGTAGTCGAAGCTTGGGCTCCATTTTGTGTCTGTACCTCCAATAATTGTTATAGTTATTGGCTTACTTACAAAAATTGAAGGCAGTAATAATGATTGCAATAATAAAGTTATAGAACCCGCTGTTTCTATGTTAATGTTTAAATTTTTAGCAATTAGTTTTTTAGGATAGTATTTCAAATATAAAGAACCAAGCTCTGCACCTTCTACATCTGCATTGCAAAGCTCTTGTAGTGATTTAACACAATAAAGGTGCTGATTTTTCAAGCCAGAGTCTTTTCTGCCTTTTCTTATGTCATGAACTTCAAAAGGTATTTGAGTGATTGTGGATAAGGCTAGTGCTGTCCTTACAATTTGTCCTCCGGACTCTAAGTAGCCTCCGTTAATTAGTATTAATGAAGACATAATGACCATATTTTGTTTTCTTGATTATACTCTTTTTAATTAAATTTCCTAAGTATCGCCCAGCTAAATCGTAGCTTCTTCCACTTTTTACTAATTCTTTTAGGTATTTAAAAGCTGATACATTTATTAAGCTTCTCCATAATTTCCATCAAGTCTTATCAAAAGTGTAAACACCTCTTTTGTTTAAGAATAATCATGGGTTTATTTACTTTAGCGAATTACAAATCCTTTAGATTAAAAGAAAAAATATTAAATTTGTCCGATATCGTCTAATGTTGTATCCAAATCACTTATGTCATCAGAGCCTAAGCTTTGATCTAGGGTATCAACTTCGTTTAATTCACCTTCATCAACAGAAATGTCTTTTTCTATCGCGTCTGTGTCAATAGTTGGAGTTGTTGTAGTTTTTGGAGGTGTAACAGGTTTTTTAGTTGTGTCGGGTTTCTTTATTATATCCCCGCCTTTAGTTGTACCTTCTCTTTTAGGCTTCTGACATCCTACTACTAAAATGACTGTTAAAATTAGTATTATTCCAATCAACATTGTTGCTTTTTTCATTTATAACACCTTAAAAAACCTTAAAAATTAAAAATATATAAATCTTTCTGAAATTTTAGAAAGATTTACTTATTCAATAGTCACAGTAACTCCTTCTTCTGTCCAATCGCCACTAGTTTTGCTAGTTGTGTATGTCCCAGTTCCTGTTAATGTTGCTGTTCCAGTTCCTTTTGCAGTGAATTCAACGTCAGTACCTTCAGCTTCTACTCTGACATTAGTTCCCTTTATAGTTAGACTACCGTATCCAGAGTATACCTTAGTTCTTTCGTCTTCATCTGTAACTGTCCCTGTACCGCTTGTGGTTACGCTAACGTCTCCAGCACTATCAGTTACTTTGACAGTTCCATTAACATCAGTCGAGCCACTAACCTCGCCATTTCCTTCTATGACTGCAGTACCACTGCCACTCGCAGTTAATCTTCCTGTACCACTAACAGTTGTTTCGCCAGTTTTCTGTCTCTTTATTGCTCTAATTTCCTTTACTATTTCCTTAAGGTCTTTATAAGCATCTCTAACATAACGGTTAGCCTCCTTTATAAAGTTGTGAGCGTCTTTAAACAGTCTATTAGCTTCTCTTAACTCTGCATCTAGCTCTGCAGCAGTAGCTGCTCCAGCTATTCCTATTTCATTAGCTCTTGCTATTGCAGTATCTTGCTTCTGATTAGCAATCACCAATTTCTTGTTGAAGTCATCAAGCCATGCTTGTAACCTAGTTGTGTCTATATCTTGTGCATTTAACTCTTCTATTTTTGTTGTAACATTAGTTGAGAATTCTTCAGCTCTTGCTAATATTCTATCAGTGTTTCTGATCATTATTTCAAGAATCAATCTCTTAGCATGGATCCTTACTCTCATCCAATGCTCTTTAATTTTATTTGCATGGGTAACTAGCTCTCCCTTTGTTGTAGCTGACTCAATTAAAGGGATTTGCTGCTCAAGCCATGCTATATCCGCGTTTACTTCATTTAGTATTTTCTGCCTTTCTTCTTCAGTAATCCAAGGAGATGTCTCTGCCTTACGCTTTATCATTGTAAGATAACTCGTCATTGCGTTATCAACCTTTAAGATATAATCTCTTGCCTTCTCTATTGTAAGGTTGGCATATTGTCCTGTTCTGTATTTTTTATATTTCTCTCTGGCATCTTTGTAATCAGCTCTAGCATTCTTGTAGAAATTTACAGCCTGTCTATATTCAGATTTTGCATTATTATATCTTTCCCTTGCTGCTCTGTCACGCTCAGCTAGTGTTTCAGCATAGGCAACGTAAGATAACAATAGCAACGCCATGATTGCCAAAACATATATTTTATTTTTCATTTTTACATTCCTCCTATCATTTTTATTTCTTGTATTTAAATCTTTTCATAACCTTAAGTGATTTTTCAATCACATTTAATTTAATTGATAGAAGTAGGTTAGAGCATTTTATTTATAAACATACTTTTTTAATTAAAAATCTAAAGGTTTTTAATATCTTTTAAAACTTTATTGAGCTTTATATAATCTTTTTTCGCTTTAAAAAGACAGATTAGGCTTTATTCTGTTTATCGACTTTACAAAAACAAAACATTTTAATAGTTAATATTTAAAATCATAAGTAAAAAGAGGAACAATGAAAAACAAAACTAAATTATTTGTATTTCTATTTTTATTATCTATAAGTATCTTCTTAATAAGTTGCACTAATCAAAAATCTAGAGTTATAAGTCAAGCAGAATTAATTGCAAATAACTGGGATGATAACAAGTTCATGGAAATATATTCTGAGCCAAATAATTTTGGCAAAATCAATGATTTTAGAGAGAATGCATTTGGAATTTTAAGGACAGTATGCGAAGGTAAAATATACTTTAAAACCATAGAAGAAAAAGCTATAAGCGACGATAAAATTGAGTTAATTATAAATATGTATTGTGATGGTGCTGTAGATTTCAAAAAGTTAGGAGCAGGATACGAAAATTATATCAAGAAAGAGGCAAATAAAGATAACTTGATTGACGATGCTAAAATTATTTTAGTAGATAAGAACGGTAAATGGTTAATAGATGATTTTAACTATTAATAAAATAATAAAATGAAAAAGTTTGAGCATAAAATTTTGAAGTTTGTCATAATGTATTTTTTGATGTCTTTGGTGATTGTTAATGTGTCATTTGCATTGATATATATAAAAGAATTTGGTGATGGACCTACAGATTCACATGTAGAAACATGCGACGGGAATGATAGGAGGATTAGTTGCGAAGATATTGGTAATGGTAGAAATCATGGCTGTGATTATTTTGGCGAAAATGGTTGCAGAGCATGGGAAGGTGAAGATAATTATGGTAGTGGTGGATGCAGATTAACGTGTGAGAAAACAATTGGATGCTTTGATAAAAGTGGCAATAATCAACCTAGTGGTTCTTTAACTCCAGCTAATTTTGGATATTACATTGATGATGGTGGAAATCAGCAAAACGACCCTGATAATTCTGGCGGCGCTTGTGCCTGCATAGCAGGAACTTCATACAACACACAATGTTGCGGGGATGACACAAGCGATTGTGGAGCAATATTTACAGGAGGAAATCTATGCAGTATAGATCAAACTAGCTCATCAACTTTAGTATCTTCAAGTTCTAATGTAGGCAACATAATATATGTCGGTTGTAATAACAAAGAGTACCTCTCAGACGGAAGCACATGGAAGATATGTGATGGCACTTTCTGGAGTCAAACAGTTGGAAGTAATGAATACATATGCACTAATAGTGGCATTGAATCAATTGCTGAATGTTGCGGAGATGGGACTTGTAATTCAAGAACAGACGGAAAAAGGCTTTCAACAGGACAAAGTGTTAGTGTCACAACATCAAAATCAACTACAACATTAACTGATTATGTAGTTTTAGATAAAGAATCATTAGAAAAAATTTCTGAAAACCCTAAATTCACAAAACTAGATAACACCTATTCTACATTTAAATCTATAAGCCCTTTTTTATCGTCTATAAAAGAGGAAAACGAAATTGATATAAAAAATGG
>CAZGEW010000021.1:0-19477 GCA_964524225.1 uncultured Methanosarcinales archaeon
AAACAATTCCATCTACCTCTTTAGCACCTTTTTGTAAGGCTTCTTTCTTTAAATCATCATTGAGGTTTTTATAACCTGCTCTTTCCTTTAGATAGAATTTGCCGACTTCCTCAATATGTAAAGAGAATATTCCTCTAAGAGTTGTTGAATAGAGTTGATATTCATAGGGTACTGGATTATCATCCAAACGTGAGAATGTCCCAAAGTCATTTGTTATACTTCTACTTAATACAGAAACCAATGGAGAACATTTTAATGGTGATACTCTTGTCAGTGTTTCTTTATCACCCTCTTTTTTTTTCTTTGGGGCCTTCATATAACCAAAAACATCGTCTTCTTCATATTCTATTGGGTCAGCGGCAGTGTATGCTATTTTTTCCTCTCTGTGTATAGGAGAAGGTTTCCATTCTTCATAGTTATATAAAGCACTTCTCCACCAGTATCGCAAGGCTTGTCCAGATACATAAGGAAATTCTTTTCCAGAAACGTTAATCTTTTTAACTGGAGTTAAAATACTATTATCTTTTCCAGGAACGCCCTCTGAATTATTCAACGCTGAATGTGGTGCATCTACTAACAAAAACCCTATTAATGCCCTATTCTTTTCCATTTTCATTACCTCCTAAATTGCCCATTTCTATAGGTTCTTCTTCGCTTATCTCTTGTCTATTTGATTTATTCTCAACTAACCAATTATGAGAAATTTCATAAATTCTAAAGAGCAACAAGTCACGAGTTTCCCTCCATGTCAAATAACCTTCAGTTGTTTGAGGAAATAAGTAATCTATTGCTTCATCAAAGTTTATTAAAGATTCATTCTTGCCCATGTCTTGCCAGTATTTTGAGCAATTGAGCAATGTGGCTCTAAACTGTGTATAATTTGATTTTTCTATCCAATATAAGATATTTTTGTTTTCCCTAAACTTCATAATCTCCACTATGTTATCGGCTAATTTTTTAATTGCATCAATTCTTTCTTTTTCCATTTTTCTCACCTTTGATAAATATAATTCTGTTAATTCCCAAGGACAAAGTGCCTTTTTCTCACTAGAATTATAAAAGTATCTTATTATTGGGCTTCCATTTAGTAAACTTTCATAAACTTGATTGTATGAATTTTTAATTTTAATATCAGGGGATTCATTTTTCTTTATTTTTACTTTCAGGTATGCATTATAAATTATATTATCCCAATCTTTAAGTATATTTTTTTCTTTGTACTTTTTATCTAAAGTTTTAATACAACATAAGAAATCAAATACTTCAGATGGAACTTGATAGATATTATACAACTGACCTTTTTGATTTGCATTTGAGAAAAAATAGCATGATACTAAAGTATCTTCTTTATTCCAAATTTCATCATCGAACTGAGGAATTATTATTTTATTGATTATATGGAATAATGCATTTTTTTCATTATAAAAATCATTTTTGTACATTCCTTCAAAACTTCCTGATGCTAGTTGAGATGTAACTTTATTTAATATAAAATCGGCCATATAAAGAAGGACATTATAATTATTCGAGTGTATCAATAAAAATTTGTTACAATCCATCACCATTGGGACACATAACTGAATTGAAAGAGTACATGCCCCACAATACCTTTCTCCCCTTTCAAAAGAAGCAAAGAAGTTTAGATATTCTCCTGAGCCAGACAATGGAACTTTATCTTTTGTTAAATAAAAAATGCCATCACGACTACCACAGCTGATACAATCTCCACTTTTACTAAAAGGCACTATTGCTTTTATAAAGGATAATAGGAGATTAGTATATTCCTTTTTTTGATTTTCTGGATTAAGATAAGGAGACGGATTTGTTATTTTACTGTTAGGAAAAATGAATTGTATTCTGTTTTTCCATTTCACTTCAAAATATAGTATTGGTATTTGTTTTGCAATATCATCTAAAACAGTATTTTCAACATCTTCAGGTTTCTTTTTTCCAGCCCATACTGTAATCAAAGCTACTCCATTGTCAACAAATGGATTGCCTGTAAATTTGAAAATATTTTTAATCATCTTCGCCTACCCAACCCCCCATCTCCTACATATCCCACATTCCACCCTTTTCCAGCTAAACTCCATCGTTTCCACTATTCATCTCCTAAACCTCTCCATTGGATCTTCGTATTCCTCTTTCTCAAATATTATTGCTCCGCCTAATTCTGACTCGATTAATCTTCTCGCCTCTTTCAGGCCGCTTCTCGTCATTGCCTCTAATTTGAAATTATCGCCTTTTGCTGATAAGTTTCCCATAACTTGCCTTGCGTTGGGAGATTTTGCAAGAGGATTCCAATGGTTTTTCGGATATGGCCTTATGAAAGCTCCGTTCAAGATTTTTCTGTCTGAATCAGCTTGCTCAATATTGAACATCTCTTTATCCTGCAGGCTTTTAAAAAATGCCATCAGCTTATCAAAATCCGCTATTTTGTAATATGCATAGCTGAAGATTAGATTCTCCATATTTGATAGCTTCATTTTGTCATTTCACCTTTTTAGCGGTCTTTTGCCATTAATCTCAATCCCCAGTATACCCGCACATCCCCATTCTCGGCGAATTTACCACAGGCAAAAGCATCTCTTCCCCGCATTTATGCTTTTTTGCGCATTCTTTGCAGAGCATCGCATCCTGCCCGATTTCCCACAGGCACTGCGAGCATACTTCTTTAGGCTTGCCACCGCATTTGCATTTAAAATCAGGCATCTCATTTCTGGCAATGATTTCTATATCCTCCAGCTTCTCTCCTGTTCTTTCAGACAGGCATTTCAATCCAAGCGTTGTCGTAGTGCCGAAATCGTACTCATGGGAAAAATTTGTGCCAACTGAAAGTACTTTATTAAGGGATATTTTCATGTCTTTGTCTTCATATTCAGGCTGAGGGTCATAAGCATAGACAACGCCATTTATTTTAAACATACTCAAATGCCCGCAGCATTCCAGCCACAAGTCTCTCAAAAAATCATCAATTTTCTCCAATGTATCAGAAGCATTCACCTCAAAATAAACCCAGAAAGGCCCTGCTTCGGCTTTTATGAGGAATATTCTCTCATTTCCACTGGCTTTGCTGTTTGCCTGCATTCTTTCAGCGCATGAAGCAAGATGTCTTGATATTGCATTTCCCGCAAAGCTCTTTTTGCAATATGCGCATTTTCCTTCCGATTTTAGTTTCATTTTTTCATAAGCCTTTTTTGTTTTTCAGTTGATTTAAGTTTCTTCATTTTTTGAATTTTCTTAGGTTTTTAATAAACTTTAATGCCTTTAACTCTTCCATAATAGTTGGCTGCACGCTATTCTCATCCCAAATCCAATGATTCTTCATGAAGTTCTTGGCTCTTTTTATGTCAATTTTCTTTGCTCTGTCTACATATTCCAAATAGGTATGGTCTCCTGTAAGGTAAAGCATCTGGCCATAGCTTATGACATTATTAAAATTTTTGTCTAAATCCAGTGAATGTCTCATAAGTTCCAAAGCTTTGTCATCTTCATTAATGGCAAATGAAAACAGGGACAAAAGGTAATAGGCTTCCCAATGCTCAGGCCATTTTTCTATTATTTGTTTTGACAGCGCAAGGAAACCTTCTACATCGCCTAATTCTTTCAATCCACCCGCCTTGATGAGCATAGCATCTCTGTTTTCAGGATCTAACTTTAATATCTTATCGCATAGCTTAATTGCCTTCTCAGTTTCTTCCAATTCATTCTTCAAAAGCCTTGCGTCATCCAGCATTTCTAAAATATTGTTTTGTTTCATTTTCCCATAAAATCTTCAATATCAAGCCCAGCTTCATCAGCGAAATCCTTAAACTTTGCTTCATTCTCTTTATTAACATCCTGAGCAAGCTTTTCAAATCTCTTATAGTCTTCGTTGCCGAGCTTTTTTAATATATCTGCCTTAAGCATGTAATACTGGAAATGCCTCATGTTTACTTTTTCTGCTACTTCTATTGTCTTGTCTAAAATCTCAAGGGCAGCTTTTAGGTCATTATTATGAAACCTAATAATTGCGCGATGGAAATAGCCCATAGGATAATCTCTGCTGAATGCTATCAGTTCCTGCGCTGCATTTTCAGCTTTCTCATACTCTTTCATACAGATTAGCGCCTCTGCCTTCATAGAGTAAATTATTTCCCTCGTTTTCTTTTCAATCTTCGCATCTTTTATTTTATCTGATATTTGCACTATCTTAATGAAACTGCCATTTTTGAAGTATGTTTCCATTTGATCCATTAGGTCAATCAGGACTTTGGATAATTCCAATTTATCATTGCATTTAAGCAAGTAGGCACATTTCTCATCATCAGACATGGAAAAATACTCGCTGTCTTCTTTGCCCCATGCTTTCTCTTCATCACTAAGTTCATATATATTTTCATCAAGCTCCTCACTGCCTGCCGTCATGGCTCTTATTTTCTCTTCTTCAATTCCAAATTCCTTTCCAAGCTCATCATATTTTTTCTTAAATTCTTTCTTTTCTTTTTTATCCATCATGCCAAAAAAATTAAGCACCCAGTCAAGATATGCCCTGTTATCTCCAGTCCATGTGCGGTTATCGATACTCCAAATAATATAGCTTATAGAAAGATAAAGCTCACGATGCATTGTCTCTGTGTCCTGCAATGCAAGGCTAAGTTGAATTAGAATTTCTTTTTCAAGAGGCTCTTTAAAAAAGTCTAAATTTTGAGAGTAATTTGATCTTAAGTTCTTTAACATTTTTGCTACGTCTTTATCTTTAAGTTTTCTGTTTTCATAATAATATAATGAAATGGTGTGTTCAATTGGCCCCAACAGGTAGGCATATTCCTCTTCTCTTTGTTGCAAGGATTTTATCTTTTTTACTTCTTCATTGTCCTCTAAAAGTAATCTATTCGGGGGTATAAATTTTTGTTTTGTCATTTTTATCATTCTTTACCACATTCATAAACCCGAATCCAGATGAATTAAGCTCTCCAAACCCTGATTCAAGCCCAAGCTGTAAAATTTTTCTCTGACTATCATCTAAATGGTTAAACTTAAATTCCCACAATGAGCCAATGGTTTTTTGCTCAATGCCCTTCTCTACTCTATGCACGCAAACGCTTTTCCTGAACTTAAAAATTTCAAATAGGTTTTGATTTTCTATTTTTTTGTTATAATATTGATTGTATTTTTTTACCAAATTATCATTTAACTGCTTCACAAAAGCATTAAAGTCGTATTCTGGGCGCCAGAATTCATAAGGTCGTTTGCTCTTAATGCCATACTGTTTATATTGCTCACTTGGAATTCTCATTACAATTGGAGTTCCTGTTATAAGCGCTGTATTATTCATTATTTTCGGTGTGAAATTATTTACTGATTCTACAATAAACTGCATTTCCCCAATCTCAACTTGCTTTTGCAGTTCTTGCATTTCTGTAAGCCTTCCCCTTAGCCAGTAAATAAAATCACTGCTAGGGCAAGAAACAATTAGATGTCTGCTTTCACCATATCTCACATCTTGTGCTGGGAAAATGTTAGAGTAAGAAAAAAATTTGTAGCCATTCATCTCGTGCCTGTTAAAGACTTCTGAGCCTTTTTGCAAGCCATAAAGAAAACCGCGAAGCTTTGAATAATATTTTTTGTCGTAGGAACAATCTTTTAGGGATTTAAGCTTTATAAGCAGTCTCATTTTAGCAACTCAAAGATAAAAACCACCTTTAAGTATTTACACATGGAACTTGCTTATAAATTTTATGCATGAATTGAATGTGAGGTTTTGAAAAACGCTAAATTTATATATTTTAAGATTTAAGTCAATTAAAGTGGTTATAATGGAAAATGTAGAAGAAATGCAAGTTGGAAGGGTAACGCACTACTACACAAAAATAGGTGTTGCTATTATTGATGTAAGTGGTAGTATAAAGGTAGGGAACGAGTTACATATCAAAGGCCATACAACAGATTTAAGGCAGAAAGTAGAATCCATAGAAATAGAGCATGAAAATGTGGAAATAGCAGAGTCTGGCACATCAATAGGCTTAAAGGTTGAAGAGCCTGTCAGAGTTAATGATTTAGTCTACAAGCGCATATAAGTAACTGGTTTGGCAAAATTTTATTAGATGGATTATCTACATTTCTTGATGAAAAAAGGCTATAAAATAAGATTGGTAATTGTTTTTGTTATAGCAGTATCCATTTTTATAATATTTATGAATAATTCTAAAATAAATAATTCTAAATTTCAATATACCCAAAATAAAACAGTTGATGAATTCCTTAATGCAAGAATGTATATGGTAAGCAATCATATGCGTGCAAGGGATATTAATGATGAAAGAGTCCTTGCAGTAATGGAAATGGTGCCTAGGCATAGATTTGTGCCTGATAACTTAGTTACCAATGCCTATGATGACAGACCATTACCAATTGGTTATGGCCAAACAATAAGTCAGCCTTATATCGTAGCTTTGATGACTCAAGAATTGAAACTAAGTAAAGATGATAAAGTGCTTGAGATTGGTACAGGCAGTGGCTACCAAGCAGCTGTATTAGCAGAGCTAATCAAAGAGGTTTACACAATTGAAATAGTTGAGCCTTTAGCAAAAAGTGCAGAGGAAAGACTAAAAAGAGAAGGCTACAGTAATATACAAGTAAAAAATGCAGATGGCTACTATGGTTGGGAAGAGAAAGCACCATTTGATGCAATAATTATTACAGCAGCTGTTAATCATATACCTCCTCCTTTAATCAGGCAATTAAAGGATGGAGGCAAGCTTATATTGCCTCTTGGCAGCACGAGAGAATTCCAAACATTAACCTTAGTGACAAAAAGGGGGGGTGAATTAGAAACACGCTTCATTAGTGGTGTTGTTTTTGTTCCACTTACTGGTGAAGCGCAAAAGAAATAGTAGTAATTTTCATACTATTAGTTTAAAATAGAACAAATAGAAGTTTCACCTCTGTTACAAAGATTATCCAATGCTTCCTGTGTGTGATTCATTGCTGTAGAGATATCCATTCCAAAGACCTCACCTACGTCACCATTTTTAATAATTTCTCTCAACTCTGGGTGCACTTGAATTAGAGGTAGCGTCTTTCTATAAAATCCCATTAACCTATTAACCTTATTTGCATCAGTAAGGTAAGCATATACTCTTCCTATATGGATTATAATTATTCCTGCTAATTCTGGTTTTAAAAGATTCAACCAATCAATATTTTCTTCAAAAAATTTAACTACTGCATATGACCTTTCCTTTCTTTCTTGCACTTCACCTCTCGGTATTTGTATGGGTATTACACAACTACCAATTAGATAAGCTAAAATACTTTGATTTGCTTGATCAAATAATTTAGTACTATCTTTCCATACCCCATAGCTTGCTGATTCTGTTTCTATAGAGACTCCGCTATAATAACCGCCCAAGTGCCTAAGAAAGTCAAGTGCATATTTAGTGTGTTTACTCAATAGGTCAAATAATTCAGAATACAACCTTCTCGTATTATCTTTTCCAACTACGTATGGTGCAGAAGTCGTATAATGATAAAGACGTTCAATTAATTCACTTCTTTCTTCACCGCCAAATTTTTTTACTAGCAAATCTAATGTAGGTAGTAATTCTTGTGGTAATACTTTTTTTATTGCACTTTTTTTCTCGTATTTTTCCATCCATTTTAAGCAATAAATTAGAATATTTAAATCTTTCTATTTTTACTACTTATAAGATATGACGTTATTCATAAGTAAATGTATGCATATTCACTCTTAATTAACATGCTTTCTAATTAACGCTTTAAACACAATTGGTGCAATAAAAGTGGTTATCAATGCAACTGTTATTATAGCAGTATAAACATTAAGGTTGATTAATCCATTATTCAATGCTAATGTAGCTATGACAAGTTCTGTATCGCCTTTTGGTATAATCCCCCATCCAACAATCAATGCTTCTTTTAGACTACCTTTGCTTAAAGCTACTCCAGCTATTGTGCCTGCTAATGTTCCAAAAATATCAACAACAAGCAATACTATTACTAAAAAAAGATTTGATGTTATTCTTGAAATATCAGTTTGTAGCCCAACATTCACGAAAAATATCGGAATTAAGAAACCAAAAGCAATAACATGAATTGAATGTGATAATTCATTTTTCCTCCATGGTTTTCGCTCTTCTTTACTCAACAATGTTTGTCTTACAAGAACACCCGCTATTAAAGCTCCAATCAATGAACCAATGCTAAAAAGTTCTGATAGCAGTGCCATAACAAGCACAATAATCAGTGCCCCCATGAATAATGTTGCTTTTGATTTGTCCTTTTCAAATTCCTTCAGGGCAAATGGAATCAAAGAAATCCTAAAAAGCACAATTATAACCATAAATATTAAGATATCAAGCAGCAATTTTTGTATGCTGCCACGGCCAACTGTATGGAATATAACTAAAACTGCACTAATTGCAAGCAACTCAAAAACATCATCTACTGTTCCAGTAGTCATTATGAGATTGCCAACTTTGCTTCTTAGCAATCTGGACTCTTCTAGTATGTCTAACGAAATAGCTTGGGAGCTAACAGATAATGATATCCCAATAACAAGTGATGTGACATTGTCAAGAGCAAAGAATGCCCTACTAACTACAAATCCTAAGAAGAGAGGTACAGATGTATTAAATATAGAAATTAAAGAAGATTCCCTCAAATTCTTTCGGAATTTGCTAAAGTTTATTTCTAATCCTATAAAAAAGAACAATAAGATTATGCCTATATTGGTAAGAAACGAGAAAGCAGCTCTAATATCATCGGTGAATAAAAATGACTCAATTAATGGCAGTCCAAGAATAAGGCCTGCTAATATTTGTCCAAGAACCCTTGGGAGTTTGAAGTATTTGAATAGTCCTGAGAATATATAAGCGAGAACAAGCGCTATTAATGTTACAAGCAGTGCATTCCCCATCTTTTTTATGTTAAATTTAAAGGCAGATATTTATAATTTTCCATTAAATTGCTCAATAAACCTAATCGAGAGCAAATAACTAAATCCAGCCAATACAAAAACAACAGTGTAACCAAAAAATACAGCAATCATTATTGCCAGTATTGGACTCAAGACGGAGGCAGAGCCATTGACAGCCCATGCCCATGGTATTAATTTCTTGTTTATTTTTTTTATACCTAAAGGAAATGCAAAACCCATTAAAAATGATAAAGGGGCTATAAAGATTGAAGTCAAAATTATTTTTAGCACTAGATTTAATGTTATAAATTTATTAATAAAAAATTTAAATAAAAATGAATAGACAATAATTAATAAAAATAAAATGAAAATAATCTTTCTTAAATTTTTTATTCCTGTTCTCTGAGAATATAAACTCCCTAAACTTGAGAATAATAGCATTGAAAATATTACAATGGTAGTTGAAAAAATTGAATGCCCAAGAAATAAGGTGAATTTTTGGATTAAAACAATTTCTATGAATAAAAATGCAATGCCTATTGCAAAGAAATAAAATAAGGACTTTTTATTTTTTATTCTCTTGATTTTTTTCTTAAAAGCTAATGGAATACAAATAAACAATGTTGCTAAAATTAATGCTTGTATAAAGATAAAAAACAGTAAAAACCCTGAATCTAAAAATGGGTTCCACCTCTGCCCCAAAATTTTTTGCAAAGCGAAAAATTTTGATAATCTAAAGAAATTGAAATAATAAGGTTTGTCGTCATAAACTGGAGAAACGTCAAAGAGATAATTTTTATAGAATCTTTCTCTGTCTTTTAATAATTGCTGTACAGCATTGTAATGATAGGCCTCTTTGAATTTTGAATACTTATTTGGCTCAAAATTGAACTGTTTAGGCAAATAAATAATGTCAAATCCATTTTTATTAGTAAATGCTTTTATATCATCAACTATTTTTTTATTTAAATCTTTCTTGCTTAACAATAAAGTGACAGTATTCCAAGAATTTATCATTGCTGTTTTCTTACCACTATTATCAATTTCCAGCGCCAAAGAAAATAATCTTAATTCTTCTTTTGGTGGGATATATAACCATCTTGTAATTACTAAAATTCCATTATCACTTAAACTATTGAAATAATCGTTAAATGCATCAACTGTCAAAAGATAATTTTCTGCCAAACTTGTAATACCTGAAGGACCAGCAAGAATGTTGCCAGACAAAGATAAAACTATAACATCATATTCTTTATTTTTCTTTATAAAGTTTCTACCTTCTCCAAAATAAACTTTAGCCCTATTGTAAATATTTCCAGAAAATTCTTTATATCCATCCTTTAATAAATTTAGAATAATACCATTTGTGTCAAGAGCAGTGACAGTTGCATTATGCTTTAAAGCTGTTAATACGTCTAAACCAGCCCCTGCATTGATAACTAGAACTCGAGGTTTGTCTATTAGGTAATACGGCAACGACATTGGTAAGTGCTCAGTGAAATCTACATCATCGTATTTAGTTATTGAATTCATATTAGAACCATCAATGAAAACTCCTATTTGAGCAGGTAAATCTTTTGTGTAATGCAAGCTTAATCCAGGTGCGTATCTTGCAAAAGAGCTATTAACAATATCAACCCTTGAATATGCGTTCCACTTTGTAGCTATTAATTTTGAATTAGGTACACTCAGTGCTTGACTTAAATCTTTATAAAGAGAAACATTAATGTCAATTTTTAATAAAAAGAGCAACAGATTTACAATAATCAAAAATAAAATTATTTTTTTGATTTTATCTGTGTTTATAAAAAATAATGAAGCAAAAAGCCCAAATAAAGAAATCAAAAAAATAATTTTTATATTTAAGAATGCTAATAAAGGTAGAGTTAAAATTACACCAAATGCAGAACCTACTAAATTATAAAAATAAACAGTGCTTGAATCCTTTTGATTTTTGTAAAATATAAATGTTACTATTATGCCAAAAAAGAAGAAAGGTAATGATAAAAAAATGTAGTAAAACACTAAAACAAATATGTGTAATGGATTAATTAGTATTTTATATGGGTCAAAAAATAAGTTATTTGTAATTAAAAAACCTAATACTGTTGTAATAGAAAATAATAGTGACGAAGGAAATAATGGTTTTTTCAATTCTTTAATAAACATGAAAGTTCCAGATGCAGCAATACCGAACAAGGCAATGCTTATAATCATAAAAGCAAAATGATAGTAATGTATTACAGAAAAAAATCTTATTAAAGAAACCTCTAACATTAATGAAGCTAGTGAAATCAAAAACAGAGCTATGTAAATTCTATTTATTTTTGGCATTTATCTATATATTTTTTGACATCATTATCTTCCAACTGAGGAAATTTTTCATAAAATTGGCTAATAGAAAATAATATATTTGTTGAATGTAAACATATAAACTGAATATTTTCAAATTCTTGCGTTATAGTTCTAGTAAAATCTGAAGGTGCAACTGGTACTGCCAATACAATTTTTTTTGGTTTTTGTAATTTTATATAGCTTATTGCGGCTTTTGTTGTGAATCCTGTTGCAACACCATCATCTGTTAGAATCACAATTTTACCTTTTAAATTTTGTAACTCATATTTACCCTTATATGCCTTATATCTTCTTCCTATTTCTTTGTTAATATCTCTAATCTTTTGTTTCATATACTCATCAGAAACGTTATAAATTTTTATTGCTTCTTCATTAAGCATAACTTTTTTATCTGGGCTAACAGAACCTATTGCGAACTCTTCATCTTCCGGCAAGCCAATTTTTTTTGTCACAATAATATCGAGTTTTATATTCAAGAATTTTGCAATTTCATATCCAACTTCAACACCACCCCTTGGAATTGCCAGAACTATAGCATTCTTATTATTTTTATACTCTTTTAATTTTTCAGCAAGCATAATCCCAGCTTCATGGCGGTCTTTAAATTGCATTTTAACTCAAAAAATTTAAATCGAAGATTTAAATTTTTTGTATCTAAAGCTATTTTTGTCATTTTTAACACAAATATTTTTAAATTACTTCACAATATTTAAATTATGCTCACAGATAAGGAAATCAAAAAAGAATTAAGGAAAAAGGGATTTAAAGAGCCTGAAAAATATTATCCGACTAATGCGTTTAAAGAATTAGGGTATACAAAGAATGAATGCAAGAAGTGTAAAAGAATATTTTATACAACAGAAAAAAAGGATATTTGTGGAGATCCTGCCTGCTTTGGCGGGTTTCGATTTATAGGAGATACGCCAGCAGAAAATAAATTAGATTATATTAGGGCGTGGACTAAATTTGCCGATATAATGAAAAAACAAGGCTATACACCCATTAAGCGCTATCCTTGTGTAGCAAGATGGCGTGAAGATGAATATTGGGTTGGAGCTTCTATATATGATTTCCAGCCCTATGTTGTAAGTGGAGAAGTTGAGCCACCTGCAAATCCTCTTGTAGTCCCGCAGTTTTGCATGAGATTTAATGATATAGACAATATTGGAATTACAGGGGCGCATTATGCTTGCTTTATAATGCAAGGTCAGCACGCTTTTGTTGAAGCAAAGTATTATGATAAAAATAAATATTTTAAAGACTTGCATAAATGGTTTACAGATGGTATAGTGGTTCCAAAAGATGAGCTGTATATTCATTTAGATTCATGGGCAGGTGGCGGAAATGCTGGCGTTAGTTGCGAATTTTTGTCAAGAGGATTAGAAATAGCAAATCAAGTTTACATGCAATATGAAGTAACTCCTTCTGGCTTAAAGGATTTAAAGATCAAGGTTTTAGATATGGGACAAGGTCAAGAAAGAGTTGCTTGGTTTACACAAGGCAAGTCAACAAGTTATGAAACGACATTTCCAACTGTTGTTAAAAAGCTTTATTCTATTACTGGCGTTAAAATTGACGATGATATGATGCAGAGATTTTTGCCTTACTCTTCTTACTTAAATGTAGATGAAATAGAAGATATTGATAAAGTGTGGAATGATGTTGCTAATGAAATTGAAGTTGATGTTAAAGAGTTAAAAGAAAAAATACTTGAGCTTTCAGCACTCTATTCAATTGCAGAACATTCTCGCGCATTATTGGTTGCTTTAAGTGACGGAGCTTTGCCAAGTAACGTTGGAGGCGGATATAATTTAAGAGTTATTTTGAGAAGAGCGCTTTCTTTTATCGACAAATACAACTGGAAAATAGAACTAGCTGATGTTTGCAGATGGCACGCAGAATACTTGAAACCATTATTTCCAGAGCTAAGCGAAAACCTTGATGAAGTAGAGAAAATTTTACAAGTTGAAAAAAGCAAGTATGAAGCGACTAAGCAAAAAACACATTCAATGATCTCAAAATTAGTTAAGGAAGAAATAGATGATAAAAAATTGTTGCTTTTATATGATAGCCATGGAATTACCCCAGAAGTTGTTCGAGAGGAAGCTTTAAAATTAGACAAGAAAATTATTGTCCCTGAAAATTTCTATGCAAGGGTTGCTGAGTTACATTCAAAGCATGAGCAAGAACATGCTACAAAGAAGGAAGAAAAATTAGATTTAACAGGTATTCCAGAAACAAAAGCGCTTTATTTTGATGATTATAAAAAAATTAAATTTAAAGCAAAGATAGTAGAGGCTATAGATAACAAAGTGATTCTTAATCAAACCTATTTTTATCCGACAAGTGGTGGACAGTTACATGATATAGGGACAATCTCTTTGCGGAGCAAAGAGATTGTCCATAAAGTTATTGATGTATTTAAGCAAGGTAAGGTCATAGTCCATGTTTTAAGTAAAAAACCAGAATTTACAGAAGGTGAAGAAGTTGAATGTGAAATTGATTTGGACAGAAGGCTCCAATTAGCAAAACACCATACCTCAACTCATATTATAAATGCAGCTGCAAGAAAAGTGCTTGGCAATCATATAAATCAAGCAGGGGCTAAGAAAGACATTGACAAGGCAACAATTGATTTAACTCATTATCAAAGCATTACAGATGATGAACTGCAAAGGATTGAAGAAGAGGCAAATAAACTTGTAAAACAATCTTTGACTGTGCATAGCAGTTTTTTGCCAAGAACTGAGGCAGAGCAAACTTATGGAATGACTATCTATCAAGGTGGAGTTGTGCCGGGAAAATTATTGAGAATTATAAATATTGATGGAATTGATATTGAAGCTTGTGGAGGTACTCATTTAAAGAATACATCTGAAGCCGGCGAAATCAAAATTTTGAAAGCTACAAAAATAAGCGATGGAATTGTCAGAATTTATTTTACTGCTGGAGAAGCGGCAAAAAGAGAAATAAAAGGAGAAAAACAAATTTTGGAAGAGGCATCAAAGTTATTAGGTGTAAAAATAGAACAATTACCATCACGAGTTAATGAATTGTTTGAGAAATGGAAAAAAATCAAAAAATCGAGTTCAAAAGGAACTCAATTTTTTGCTAAAGACTTTGAGCTAACTTTGACTGAAGAATTTAAAGGAGATATTTTAGATAAAGTTTCTAAAATTCTAAAAACACAGCCAGAGCATGTTGTTAAGACTATAAAGAGGTTTTTAAGTGAGTTGGAAGAAATTAAAAGAAGAATAGAAGAAGATTAAAGTGTCATTACGTCAGTAGCGTGTACTGGATTATAACCCTTTGTGAACTGTCCTTCTTGGATTTGATTTAATGCGTTGATATATGCATGTAACGCAGATTCAATTTCGTCACTACTTCTTGCTCTATCTTTATATGTTCTATCCTTATGTACTACTTCTACTTCGGCTATTCTATACGTCTCTGAACCACTATTCTCTAATTCTATCCGAAAGTATTTTAAGCCAACCTCTTGCCCAATTGCTCTATTAACAGCTTTGTAGAGAGCATCAATAGGTCCTGTCCCAATAGCTGTTTCGATACTTACTTCTTTGCCATTTATTTTTGCCTCTATTGCAGCAGTTGGCACAATCGTTTTTCCATTTGTACTTGCTCCAGTTGTCACCTGAAATGTCTTAACTTCAATTCCCATTTTTATTCCTCCAAATTTATTTTATTCCTCTCAATACCTTGTGATCAAATTCTAATCTTCTGCGATAAGTTCTTGTTGGGGAACCACTATAGTCCTTCCTATATTCTCTCCATACCTCAGAACCTTTCTCAAAAACTCTAAGGTTCCATGTCCAAAATACTTTGACTGGCTTGCTACCCCCAACTAAAACTTCTAAACAATAGCAGGATTTATTCCATGAGGACTGACAGCTTCTCTTATTGCTTCAATTCCATCTTCTACCATAATATCCGTAAGCACTGCATTAGGAAGCAAAGTATGATTTCTAGCTATAGCTTCAGCAGTTTTGCTGTCCGCTACATAAATAGACTGTAAACCCCCATTATACCGACTCAATCTTCATTCCTCCATTAATTTGTTTTTATCCGTTAGCATATTCTAGAATTTAACAACAAAATGCAAGACCCGTCAAGAATATACTAACTCTTTGTGGGTCTTATAACAGTAGTAGAAGCAATAGACTTAAAGCTAACAAAGACAATACAGAATCTTTATTTGACTTCTTGTTAGCCATTTTAAATATAAAAATTTCAACTTCGTTGAACTTTTTTGTTTATTGCGGAAAATGAAGGTTGTATTTAAATCTTACGAAATTAATTTTATAAACGAGTCCAGAGGGCTTCATGTCCTTCTATAAATTAAACATAACCACAGAGCTGTCATACTAAAAAAGTTTAAAAATATTTTAGACAAGTTAATCTTTTAACTATTTTAATTTAAACAAACTGAGCGAGTTTTGATTGCTCTTTCATATGGTGTAATAAAATGCTATGACTTAATAGATAATCCAGATTAGTATTAAATTTCTTTTTAACTAAATGATTTGCGTAAATAATCATAAGCTCTTTAGATGCGAACTCGATAGATTTATTATTAACAGCCTTGCGAGCAGCTTCACGAGTGACAAAGACTCCAAGAGGCATTGTATACTCATCTGTTATAAATCTCAAAGCCAAAACAGAGGCTTGTCTTTTCATTTCATTTAATTTCTCAATAATTGCAAGCCTTACACTATAATAACCACCAATTGTGTTGTCAGCATAACTTTTTCTTCCAAAATAATCCTCATAGTCAGTTGTGTATCTTAATTGTTTGCTTAAGTTCCAATTTGAAGGCACGTAAGTTTCAAACAGCTCATAACTCCAAACCTCGGGAAACATCAAAATCAAATAATAATTTCCAAGATAATTCCCGAAAAAGGAGTAGTAGGAGCTTATTTCACTGTAATCTTTTATTTGATTAATCAAATTTTTTCCGATTATATCATCGGTGGCAGTAATACTCCATCTTGTCGGCACAAGCTTTCTATCCGCCTTTAATCCAAGTGTTCCAATACTTAACAATTTACTTAAAAAATTCTCGTCAAACTTGTTTTCATAAAGATAATTAACTGCATCGTAAGCTTTCAAATCAATATCTTCAAATACTTTATAGACTTTTGTATGTATTTTAGGATTTTCAGTTATAGATGCTCTTTTTAGTCTTGCATTTGGTCCGGTTGGTGCTATGTAAGCGTCTAGGTTTAATCTAAATTTTGGCTTCTCTTTCAACTCTATTTCAACATCAACTGGTTTAGAAGACATTGCAATATCCTGAGATACCTCAAGCAATCTTATTCTCTTTTTTATGTTTATAGTATATTTAGAATTGAGCAATGACGAGCGAAAATCAACAATTTGCGGAATACCAAAATTTTGGCTTGACCAAAATTTTGGTGAATCGTAAAGCCATGCATCATCACTTTGCTCTGGCGGTGCAAGAATCCCAACATTAATATTTGGGTAGCCAAACTTTCCAACAAATGGGGCCACTGCATCGCTCGTAAACTCCTCTTTTTCAAGTTTATCTCTGAGCTTAAAAATGGCATTGTTTCTTGCGCAAATAGGACATTTTCCTTTTCCACAAGCTCCAAGAGGGTCATAGCCTCTGTGCTGTTTAAATGGGATTTGCATAGTATTAACTAGTCTACTATTTAATATAAAGATTGTGGTATATGGTAGAAAAGTATTTAATAGCGAACAATGAATCTTAAATAATAACTATAAATATTAACTTTTTATGGCACTTTCCCAATCTCAAATAAAGCAAATAAAAGAACATTTAGATAATTGCAAAAATCCCTTGTTCTTTTTCGATGATGACCAAGACGGCTTGTGCTCCTTTCTTCTGCTATATCGCTATAAAAAAGAAGGAATGGGTATAATTGTGAAAACTACACCAAAGCTTGGAACAGTGTTTCTAAAGAAGATTCAAGAATATGAGCCTGATAAAATTTTTGTACTTGATATTGCAGATGTAGAGCAGGAATTCTTAGATAAAGTTAAGGTTCCAGTTGTATGGATTGACCATCACGGACCTTTTGAAAGAGATAATGTAAAATATTTCAATCCAAGAATTTCTAACTGGGATGATAACCAACCAACATCCTACATGTGCTATCAGGTTGTTAATGAAGATTTGTGGCTTGCAACAATTGGTTGTATTGCAGATTGGTTTAAACCATCATTTATTGAGGATTTTATGAAAGAATACCCCAACCTTATAGATAATAATTATAAAACTCCAGGTGATATAATTTATAATACAAAATTAGGACGTCTAATAAGGATTTTTTCTTTTATTCTGAAAGGAAAAACCAATGATGTGATGAGGTGTGTCAAAGTTTTAACTAGGATAAATAGTCCTTATGAAATACTAAATCAAGAAACAGCACAAGGCAAGTTTATCTATAGATATTATGAGAAAATAAACAAAATGTACCTGCCTTTGCTAAAAGAGGTTTCGGATACTTCAAAAAAAACAAGCGATAAGCTCATTTTTTTTTTTTTTTTTTTTATAAGTCAAGCTTTACAAGTGACTTATCAAATGAGTCGGTTTACAGGTATCCGCATAAGACAATATTGATAGCACGAGAAAAAAATGACGAAATGAAATGCAGCTTAAGAGCAAGCAATATTATTTTGCCGCCTTTGATTGAAAAATGCTTAGTTGGTTTAGGTGGGTATGGGGGTGGGCATGAGCATGCCTGCGGCTTAAACATCAAAACAAGGGATTTTGATGAGTTTTTGAGAAGGTTTAGGGTAATGATTTGAGTATCGATAAATATGTTCACTACCCCTACTGCAAAGCTGTATTTTCTAGTGATTGAAATTATATAAATTAAAATGCGAAAAATTTATAAATATCTCGCACTTTCAGTTTAATACATGCCAAAGTTCAATAAGATTTTAGTTGAGCAAAGAGAGGAATTAAAAGAAAAGTTTGAGAAAGAAAGAATCATAGAAAGAGAAATTCTTCACTATTGCAAACCATTAATTACTTCTAAACTCATTAAGGTAATAACAGGGGCAAGAAGATGCGGCAAATCAGTTTTTTCGCAGCAATTATTAGAAAATAAAAATTACGGATATGTTAATTTTGATGACGAAAAACTAGCAGGAATAGAACCATTTGAACTTGACGAATTGTTAAAAACTGTTTATGAAATATACGGTAAAATTGATTATTTACTTTTAGATGAGGTACAGAATGTTAGTAAATGGGAACTCTTTGTTAATAGATTGCAAAGACAAAGACTTAATATCATTGTTACTGGCTCTAACGCTAAGTTATTAAGCAAAGAACTAGCAACTCATTTAACAGGCAGGCATACAGCATTTGAGCTTTTCCCTTTTTCTTTTAGAGAATTTTTGAATTATAAGGAAATAAAATTAAAAGCTGAAACAACAAAAGAAATAGGGATAATTAAAAATACTTTTAATGAGTATATAAACAATGGTGGTTTTCCAGAAACTCTAAAAGAAAACCCAAAAGTTTATTTGAAAGAGCTTTACTCAACCATACTTCTTAAAGATATTCTTCTTAGGCATAGGGTTAGATATATAAAGACTTTTAAGGATTTAGCTAGTTATGTTATCTCCAATTTTGCTAGAGAAATAAGCTTTAATAAACTAAAAAATATATTCAATTTAGGAAGCGACCATACTGCTAAAAATTACCTTGGATTTTTGGAAGAAAGTTATCTGATCTTTACTATAGAAAAATTTTCTTATAAAAAGAAGGAAAGCTTAATTGAAAATAGGAAATTATATGCAATCGATACTGGCATGATAAATGCAGTTAGTTTTAAATTTTTAGACGATATTTCTCATTTATATGAAAACATTGTGGCTGTAGAGTTGTTAAGAAAAAAAGCTGAAAATTTTAATATTGAAATTTTTTACTGGAAGAATCCCATTAAAGAAGAGGTAGATTTTGTTATTAAGGGTGGGTTAAAAATTAAGCAGCTTATTCAGGTATGTTACAATATTGATGATTATGATACAAAAAAGCGTGAAATAAGGGCATTGCTTAAAGCAAGCAAAGAGCTTAAATGCAGAAACATGCTTGTAATAACTGAAGACAAAGAAGGAGAAGAAAAAATAAAAAACAAAAAGATAAAATATGTACCTTTATGGAAATGGTTGCTAACAAAATTTATTTAA
>CAZGEW010000022.1:0-19344 GCA_964524225.1 uncultured Methanosarcinales archaeon
CAATGTCTTTTCTTGCTGTGTCTGAGTAATTGGTTGCTGTGGATTTATTATTATGACACCTCCAGCTTCATATGTGCCGTCTTGCGACCTTGAATATATAACATCAGTTATCTTTATTATAGCGTTTTCCTTTTCTATTGTTATGATTTTACTATCAGTTACTTGTATTTTTGTTTGTCCATTACCTTGGGGTTCACTCTTGCTTAAATCTACATCTATGCCATCAATTATAACCTTATCATCTTGATTATATGTTCCATCACCAGTAGATAATCTATACCTATCAATAAATTTAACACCAATCTCAACTCGTTTTTGGCCTTGTGCAATTAGCTGTGTAACAATACTTTGAGGTACCTCTTTATCATTTAATCTTCCACCTATTGTAAGGCTCGATGTTATTTCAATTGGCGCTATATCATTTGCGCCGTTGATTTTTATTCCATCATACATTAGCTGTGGAAAATCTGGAGTCATTGAAACTACAAAGCATTTATCCTTGCCTGTTTTTGTGACCCTTGCTCCTACTCTTAATGGCTGACCAGCTCTTAATACCATCTGCCCACTATATTTATCAGGATTATCGCCATTGATTGTTACCTCTACTAATTGGGCAAGTCCTTTCCTGCTAAAGAAAGCTGCACCTGGCTCACATGATATAATTCCAGATGCTGGCTGGACTGTACAATCAGCAATGTCTCTTGGTGTTTTATCAATTAATGGAAAGTAAAATACGCCTTTCTCATAACCTGTTGGAAAGCAATTGGATTTTGCATTTGATGGTATTTTTCTGTCTGTCCTTAATATAAACTTAAGATGATCATATCTTCTATCAGACTCAATAACCTTTCGATAGTTTCTGTCTATTAACTGGTTTTGCTTGAAATTATATTCTGATAAGAATGATATTGTTTGCTCTTGTGGCAATTCTAAGCAATCACATTGGTTGTAGCCAGTTGATGTTCCTATTGCTCCAGTGTATGCTATTGAAGGTGCTCCTAATGCTCCACAATTAATCTGATTTGGGTATTCATCAACCTCTTTTCTACTAACACATGCTAATTGAACATCATATCTTTCTAAATCACATCCTGGATTTATTAGCCATGATGCCTTGTATTCATATTTAGGCCTTAATGAATCAGGAGCAACAGTTAAAAATTCACGAGAGCGTGTTATAGCTTGAACTAAAGATGCAAAGGGTGCAGAGTAAGCAGCATCTATCAAATTTTTTGCTGTGAGCTCCCAATCATAGCCAAATGCTGCAAGGCATACTTTTCTAGCAACGCTCTCTTCACCTGTGCCGAGCAAATCATTTAGCTTTGCATTGCTGTACTCTGAGGTTATTTCACTTTGAGCTTCTGAAACGCCTTGAGTTATTCCCCTAAACCCTAATCTTAAATATTCTGCAATGCTATCATCTCTTGCTTCTTCATCTATGCCTAAGAATGAAGGTGTGCAGCCATCTATAAACCACCTTATGGCTTGCCATATTGCATCACACAAATGCTGAGTGAATAGCTCTTTGCAAACTCCAGCATCAGCCCTTCCAGTCGCTCTTACTTGTATCAAACAGCTTGACATTGCATTCAAGATATTTTTGAAGCGCTCCAATCTTTGGTTGATGCCTGTTAAAAATAAACACTGCAATGCAGCTGTATCCTGCTTGAATGGGTCAACAACTAGTACCTCTTTTTCTCTGTCGAGCAATTGATAGAATAAATTATTCTGGCCAAGGCATGCTGATAAATCTCTGCCTTCAATATATCTATGAGGATTGTATCTCTTGTCTAGATAGCCTATCTTTGAATATCTAAAACTCCACTTCATGTCACCATATCCTTCTTTGTCATCCTGAGATGTTTTTTGTGGAGGTTCTCCTTTCTTTGATTTTGATTCATGAACTTTTTTGCCTGCAAGTTTAGTATTTTGAAGATGTGGATCAACTTCGTCTGGGTGATAATAAATTATTTTAAATTCATCTATTTTTCCACCTACACAACAGCATTCCTTTCTTGAATTTGAATCAGTTTCACTTATAACGCCTAAATTGTTAAGATTGCCATCAAAAAAGCAACCTTCAGTGTAACCATATCTTCTAACAGCACTATCTTTTAATATTTTATTTTCATAACCGCCTTTTCCGTTTGGAACTTGTATTGTAATGCCACCTTTATCTTCTTCAGAGGCAGCATACCATTCCCTACATTGATTAACAGTTACACAGCCAGATAGTATGGCTTCTTCTGATTTAAATGGTTTTAATATAGTTGCTTTCCCTTCAGAAAATATATATTGTTCACCATTAAAGGTCATTGTAGATGGGGTAGTTTCTTTTACTCCACAAAGCTCTTTGCATGTTTGTGGCTGTTGAGTCATGTACCTATCTTCTGTCATTTTTATGGCATAAATTTCCCCTTTCCCTAGGGGAACGTCTCTTTGAAATTGTTTTAGCTTGTAAATTTTGTTTGAGACCAGTGTTGGATCTTGTTGCTCTGCAAAAGTATAAATATATTGTTTTGTTGGATCTTTTGAGTCAAGATTAACCAAGAAACATTTCTTATCTGAAGGAATATATTGTTGAGCTATTATTGTCTCTATTCCTCTACCAGCAATATCCTTACATTTCTCAACTCTGATACTCTGACCTCTTGTATCAGCATCTGATTTACATGTCTTCTCGCTCGTTATTGCTCTATGCAGTTCATTATCCTCTGCAGTCTCTGTCCATTTGGAAGGCGCAGCATGTCCAAATAATCTGTCACAGCTCCATCTTTGCAGTTTATAGACCTTTTCCTCCAAAGCCCATGCAGAAGCAGAGCTTGGAAAGCATTTTTCTAAATCTACATCGCTGAAATATTTAAGCTTCCAACCACCATAGCCTTTTTCTATAGCATCAGCGATGTCCTTACATTCCTCATTATCCTTTGGATTAGCTAACTTAAATTGAAGTACTTGTCCTTGCTTAATCTTAAACAATGCTTCATCAGCAAATTCAACCCATGACCTGTAAATCTTAATTGCTACATTCAAAAAGAATGAAGCCAAGCAACCAACTGCTACATAATCAATTAGTTTGTCTATCTGCTCTTGTATTTCTGTCAAGGTTTTAGTTGTGTCTTGAAGAATATCAACAAAATCATAAAGAAGCCAATCTGGAAGCACCTTTCTTGGGTCTATTATAGAGTTATCAATTACATAACTGACTTGCTCACAAGTTGTTTGTCTTTCCCTTGCCCTCTTTTGATTTCCATTATCATCTATAATCTCGTGCTCATAGCTTATCATTACTTTAAATGGAAATGTAAGCTCATTATTAACTGCCTTGAAGAAGTTCCTCCAGTCATCTGCTAAAAACCTATCCATTCCAGGAAATGTTGAAAGAGGAACTGCAGAATATGAAACTGTATTGTCTGGCTTGTTTAGTTTTATAAGAGAATTTCCAGCAGGAAGCACCATACAGCTCACATTAAACCTTGGATCAACTAGCTCTCTATCACTACAAGCTCTAGACAAAGAAACATCAATTATTCTTGCATTCTGGCCAGCTCCTATATAAGAATAATTAAAATAAAAGTAAATCGTTTCTGTTGCTTCAGCAAATCTTTCTGTACTCAGAAAAGCTGGACTTTGGTATTGCGTAAGTGGAATAACATCCCAGCTTTGATTGCCGCTCCAGCATGTGCCTATACTTATTGTTTGAGATATAACTCCTCTTTGGCCACTCTGATCAGTTGCTATCACAACAAGCGTTGTTCTTTTGGCATCTTGAGCTTCTCGGTTAAGCTGTGTATCTCTAAAGCCAGTGACTGGAACTTCTCTTACTCGAGCTGCTCCTCCAAAGATAGTTGTCAAATCAACATTCTCAAAAATGAATCTTCCTTCAGAGTCAGCATCAACTGAAAAATCAGCTCCAGTTGGGCATAATGTTTTTGCTGCAACATTAAAGCGGCATTTTGCATCAAGCTGAGCCTCTGGTAAGTTTTGAACTTCATTAGGCAATCCGCTAACCTCAATTGTTTGGTTAAAGAAGCTAAATGGTGTTCTATCAACAAAAAGATGAACTCTTGCATTAGGCTCAGTTACACCAATTACATCAACCTCATTCGCTACATTTTCAAATATGAAAGCTCCTGAAGGAGGGCTTATTATCTTGACTGTTGGGATTTTTGTATCTAGTGTAGTAGTTCTTTGAAGGACAACACTATTTTCAGCCATATCTTCAAAGACTAGCTTTAAATTATATGTGCCATCTCCTTTTTCTAATCTAACAACAAAACTAAAGCTTCCAGATGCATTTGTGTTTATCACAGGCTTTCTGAAATCTTCCAGAATGTCAACAGGTGGATAATCTAAGTTTAAGATAGCACCTCCTTCTAATGTTTCAATACTTAATGGCTCTGATTTTGGACCTTCCTTGCCTAGAATATTCACAGCACTTACTTCATAAGTGTAGCTTTTGCCGCTGTCAACTAAAGCGTCTATAAAAATATTAAAATTAGCTGGACTTGTAGTTGCAATTGCTATGCCATTGCGATAAATAACATAATGGCTGAAATCAGTATCTTTTGATTCGTGCCATTGCAACTCAACAGAATTTTGCTCAATTTTTGTAGCGTTTAACCCAGTTATTTGAGATGGTATAGAGAACTCATTTACTTGCGCATCTACAAATACTTTTATATTAACAGGCTCATTAACTGTGCCGCTTATTGCTAGACTTTTGTTTGATGTAATCTTTGGTATTTCGTTTAATTGCACAATTGGAGCCTGCATGTCTATACTTACATCAAATCTTTTTTCATTTCTATTATTAGACTTGTCAATAGCCACTACTTTTATTGTATTATCTTGCTCTAATTGTATCTGGCTAAAAATAAATCTGCCAGAAGCTCCAACTTCATCATTGCTCAGGCTTCTTTTTGGAATGTTCATATTGTTAACATATAATGTAACAGAAGAAAATGGCTCTGTAAATCCTATTATGTCAATAACTCTTCTATTAACAAATCTTGGAATTGTTAAATTTATGAATGGCGGTGTTATGTCTTTTCCAGCATTAAAGGTTTGATTCTGGGACTGAGCGCAATTATTTGATGAGTCGCAAGACTCAACTACAAAAGTATAGACTTGATTTTTTATTAAACCATCTAGAATTACAGAATGATTTGTTTCAAATACATCAGATTTTGTTACTTTATCAGTTATATTTATACCATAAAAAACCTTTGATGTGGCATTCTCATTTGTAAGCCAAGTTATTTTTGCAGTTGTATCAGTTAGCGGCAATGCTTCTATATTGCTTATTATTGGTGGTGATGTGTCTACATCTAAGGTTATTGCAATAACTGTATCAGAGAGCTCACCTTCATTTCCTTTATTATCAACAGCTGAAACCTTATATCTGTATTCTGTTCTTGGATTTAATTCAGTATCATTAAAGCTATTTGTTAATGATGTTCCAATATTGACTCTTTCTCTGTAGATGGTATAGTTGCTTAAATCAGATGTGTTTAAGCTGTCCCATGCTAATAAAACAGAGCTTGACGTTGTTGAAACAACCTTTAGCCCAGTTACTTTTGGAGGGGGTATAATGTCTTGTGTCCTGAAAGTGTAAAAATTATCACTATTGTTATCAAAAGCGGTATTACCACCACTATCTGTAGATTCAACAACAAAATAATATGTTGTGTCACTTCTTATGCCGGTAGTTAAAGTGACAGCATGATTATTTACAAAACTTGAATGTCCTTGAGCAATCCCAAGGCTTGTTGTTTCTCCATACTTAACTAATCCACTTGATAAATCATCAGTATTCCATGAAATCTTTGCAGAATTAAATGTTATCTCTGATACTTGAACATTTGATATTGTCAAAGCATAAGCATTTGATGTGTAAAATGGTAGTGTTAAAACTAATTGTATAAGAATTACAGTTATTAACTCTTTAATTTTTGAGTTCATTTTGAATAATAAAAAATTCAACTTCTTTGCAGTTGAATTTTTTATGATCATTATCTAATTTCTGGTGAAGGTACATTTTTTGAGTAAGAGCTGAGCCCTGATATGAACAAAAACCTTTCATCATCTGTTGCAGGTCCTTGCTCAATAACGTGAAATATGATTTCATCAGCATTCGCAAAGTCACCTTTCTTTATGCTCCATTCTCCAATATACCCGCCTATTATGCTCTCTTCATCAACAACATATATGTTAACCTCTAAAGTCATGTCTTTTTTATCTGGCAGTTTTAGGGAAAATTTGTCATCAGTTGGATACACACTAAATCCTTCATAACCAATATCCTTACCTTTTAGAAGGATTGATGCCTTTTCATTTGGTTTAAGTTGCTTGGCTATGCTAGGGTTTGACAATTGATGTTTAACAATTTTGAAATTTTTGAACTCTTTGATAGGGTTTAAGAGCAATATATAGGATCTGCCATCGACATCTGTTTGTATAAACGATTTTGATTCCTCAAATCCATCTTTTGCTCCTTTTATTACACCATTAACGCAATATGGAAACCTTTTTGTTATGCCAGCTGCTGCTCCGAAGCTAAGCCAATTGCTTTGCCCCATATCACAGTAAAATCTGCCACATACAAAGGTTAGATTTACGTCTCTTATGTCGTCGCCTGTGGCATTATTAACTGTAAAAATAGTTATTTCATTTTGTGGAGTGTTGCAATATTCTTCAGAAGACAAATCAGGAGCTGTCTCAAATATAGTAGTTCCTCTGTTAACTTTGGATGGCTGGTTATGGTCAATATTTACTTTAAATGCAAAATTAAAAAGGTATTTGCCATTTTTGTGTTGCTCGATTATGCTTACTAGCACAGGATAATTTATGTCGTATGTGAAGTGCCAAATGTGCAAGCAGAAGAAAGAAAGCATATCAGTTCCTTTTTGTGAATTTGATTTTAATATACCATTATTGCTAGGCCTTGCAAAAATATTCAATGGCCAATTCTCATATTGGAAGCTTACTTTCATGCCATTATATTTTTTCTCGGAATTTTCATCAATCTCCCAAATGTAATGTTGCTGATAGTATGTTTGTGAGTAAATATCCCTACCACTTGGATTTGGCACATACAAATTTTCATTATAGTTTGTGCCTTTTATTCTTATGTATGGAAGGTTAACCCTTAACAAGGTTTTTAATTTTTCTTTGATATCATTTAAGCGCCAAATTTTTGTATTGCAACTAACCTCAATATCAGTTGTTGGGATATCACTAGCCATTGATATTAAGTCTATTGTCTTTCTTTCAAGGAAATAATCATTATTTTCACTTTCCATAATTCGCTTTGCGAGCTCATATACTTTCTTAAACCTAATCGGAATTACATACCTAAATCTTTCAATATTGTTTAAGCTTCTGTCACTGCTAGTTATTTCCAATGGATACCTTAAATCTATGGAAACATCATTATCATTGAATTGGACATCAACAATTAACGGATTTAATGCCTTTACTTTGTACCTTTCTTCAAATGACTTGAAATTATCCAAGCAGATGCTTAATTCATTTTTTATATGCTCTCTTAATTGCAACTTTATGAATTCTTCAGTTGGGATTGCGTCTATACCATCATACCACCAGTATGGAATCTTAAAGCCAGGATGGTTTGATAAATACGACCTTGGATTATTTTTTACCTTTTCTGGAATATTTATATAACCTCCTGTCAATCCTATTGTTTCTAAGCCATCATCAGCAACCTTTTTTATGCAACTGTCAACAAAGCTTTTTATTGGTGCTATCTTTGGGTCAACCTTAATCTCTTCTTCGCTTGAAATTCGCTGGTAGAAAAAATATGCAATACCGGCTAACATAATAGCTAATGCTACTAGCATAAATATTGATGCTTGAGCCTTTATTCCAAATCTACCTCTTTTTTTCTTGGACATTTTTATTTTGATTTTTTTAGCGATTTAACATCAATCCTTATTAGGTCTATCTCCACATAATCCTTCTCAGTCAAATTAAGCAGTTTTACAATATCAGAAGGCACTCTAACTACTAAGCCACCACTTGTTTTGATAAGTTTTTTTGTATATCTCATTTCATATATGAAAAATATATGTTTTACATATATTTACTATATTAATTGCTATTAGTTACTATCGCTTTTATATATATTTTATATATGTATTTATATATTTTTGGATTAACTTATTTGTTTAACTCCTTAATCTCTGAAATTAATGTAGAAACATAGTATCTTGTAATAGCAATGTAAAAAAGCATAATCAAAGCAAAAATTATGTCAGAGTATATAAACTTTAAAAGATTAGATAATTTCATAATGATAAAAAACAATACCATGATAAAAAAATAAGGTAGGAGAAATAGGTGAATCTTTGCGATGTTTAACTTTAAAGCCTCAATTATAGCTTTAAATGAGTGACTTCTCATAAAAATTGTATAAAGTGTATTTGTAAAATATAAAGCTATGATAATCACAATGCCCATCGCCAAAGGTGCTGATTGTGGCTCAATTAAAACAGACATTGATATTATTACAACAAACCAAAAACTCATCCAAACTATGTTTAGCAAGAAGAATTTTGATATAAGCTTTAAAGTTATGCTGGCTTTTGTAGTTTTTGCCCAGATTATACCTTTTAGTATGCTTGCCAAAAATATGATTATAAGCAAAAAAATAACAAATGACAGAATTATTAGAATATAGAAAATCCTTATACCACTTAAAAATTGCTGTGCCTTTTCTTGACTTAATGATAATAGATTAGTTGGTATATTAAATCCTGCTATATTTTGTTGCAGTCTTTGAAACCAAAATATAAATAGATAAGTGGATATAAAATAAAATAGGAAATCTAGTAATACAATCAGAAAAATATTTAGGTTTATTTTTTTAAGTGAAGAAATAAGGGTATTATAATTCCACTTAATGAAATTGAATTTTTTTATTTTTCTCATATTATTATTTAGAAAAAATTTCAATTTTTAAATTGAAATTTTTTCAATGTCAAAAATCATTAATATCACTTTCTCTAGTTCCTGCTGGAGCTGTTGTTGTTGACGGAGTTGTCAATGGTGTAGGTTCTCCTTTAGACTCTTGTATTGTGTTACACAGCTCGTTATTATCAAGCTTCCATCTTAAGGGTATCTTGTCAAACTTAATGCAAACTTGGTTGTAGAAAACAGAGCTTTCCTGTACAATTGCATTTGAGCCTGCTCTGCCAAATGTTGAGCCTCTTTCTATCTTTATGTCTTGCCTAAAAACATTAGCAGTTCTGTCGCCTTTTAAAATCACATTTATATTCATTTCTTCTGGAGCTCTTAGGTCTTTTGGATAATCACCATTTCTAACATTAAATGTTATCTTGTAGATGAATTCTACTCCTGTTAAAGTATTGATTGGCTCTGTTCTTGTTGCTTCAACATGAGCACCAATTTGAGATAATCCTTGAGGTGTTTCAGCATAAGCTATGCCTTCATCCTCACCATCAAGGTATGTGCCACAAATTGAACTGCTCCAATACTCTATACCCAGATGAAGAGTTGCAAATATTCTATCGACATTATCCCGCCAAGCTAATAATGAATCTTCATCAAAGAATAGAGTTGCATAATAGCCAAGTCCTTGGAATTCTGTGAAAATGCGTTCTACGTTAGCGAAGAATTGTCTTGATTTATATTGGAATAATGCAAATTTTGCTGTTGGGAATAACGGGTGATTACTATTGTAACCATCTGTAGGCTTACCATCCTTATCCAAAACAATTTTTTGTTCTACTTTTCTTCCTTCCGTATCAAAAGTGATTCTACCATAAATAAATATATCCAACTCACCAGTTTTTTGGTCAATTTTTGTAGCTTCATAATCTACTATCAGATTATTTGTTTTTGAATCAAATAGTGGAGTATACTGATAAGTCGTTACAAATTTTGTGCCATCTTTTGTTTCCTCCGTCACTTTATAGGTTGAGACTCCTTCAAATTTTATACTTTCAGCTTTTTCCTTGTCGGATAATTTTTCGTATTCTTCTTCAGTTATTTCTTTTCCCTTATAGAAATATGCTGTTTTGAATTTTTCAATAGTTGTTGTAGATTCTGTGATTGTTATTTCTTGTATTTTATGATTAGAAGTATCAATATCTATTGCTTTTTGGCCTTTATCATCAATCGTAATTTTTCTTGTTCCTCCTGCTATTGGCATACTTTCTATTGATTTTCCGTCCCATTTATCATAATCAACATTTTCTAATAATTTAGGTTGGATTTTATGTTCTTGACTACCAATACTAATAGTCTGTAATCCTGTTTTTTTATCTACAGGATATACATAAACAGGTACATTATCTTCTCTCAAAATTCCTCGTATAATTTTTGGTTCTCCAGGCCGAGAAGGTACAGTGGGGCTAGTAGTTGGTGCCTCTTCTTTTTCTAGTATTATAAGGATATTACCTGTTTTACGGTCATAAGCTTGTCCCGGTTTTAATGTAATTTTTTTCTCACCGTCGATAGTTATTTCTTTTGGTTCATTTCCTCTATTGATATCGTTTTCAGGAATTTTTCTTTCTTGAGAAGAAGTTTGTGTAATATCTGTTTGTGTTTGTGTAGCTGATGCCACAAACCCACTCACCCTTTCCATCCCTATAGCTTTGCCAGTTATCCGATTTTGTGTTGATTCTTGATTTTCATCAGAAAAAAATTTAACCTTCGGTTGAATTTTTTTAATTTCAATTGTCCCATCTGAATCTACAACAAGTAATACATTTTGATAATCTTTATCCTTAATCTTAATGTAAAGCGGAATATAATAATCAAATGTGTCAAGATAGAAAACATGCCCGTTAATTATTTCATACCATCCTTCATTTAATTGGCTTAAATCATTTATGTTATTGACTGATTTAATTTGTATTTCATCTGAAAAAAATTCATCATTTGAAATGATGAATTTTTTTACAACATAACCACTTAGATTACCTTCATAATAAACACTAGTAGCTAATACAAAAACTAATGATATTATTATAAGTATTGGAACTGCCATAAATTTTCCAATTTTATTTTCAAAAAATTTCGGCAAAGTCGAAATTTTTTGTTTATCTTTGTACTTCATTTTTGGATTTAAAAAATTTAATTTTGTTTGACAAAATTAAATTTTTTATGCGAAAGGTTTATATATTCCACTTTATAATGTGGTTATTGAGGAACAGACCCTGACGAATCCCACCTTTTAAGGTGGTTAGTAGGCTTGACGGGTCTACTTACTCAATCTTTCTATATTTAGGATAGATATAATAATCAATAATCAATTTTTCTCTATTTTTTTGTTCTTTCATTTTTTATGCGAAAGGTTTATCGTTAAATTTCATTATATGAAACAATTTTCAATATATAACCAACTCTACCTTCATCATCAATGTAAATAAATCTGTTTTTTTGGGTTTCATCAATATTTTCGACTTTGGCTACAGGTATTGGCTCATTATCAATCCAGTATATAATTCCATCTTCCTTAATATAGTAAACTCCTTTGCTTAAAGTCAAGGAATCAACATTATCAAATTCTTTTAGGTAATCTAATGTTTCATAACTAGTATCAGAATCAACTATGACAAAGCCAGTTATTTGCCTGTTTTCAGTTATAAATGCTATTAAAGTAACTGCAATAGCCAAAACAATTAAGTTTAAACCAAAACTAAATTTATCTGCTGTTTTGTTTTTTGAAAATTTTTTATAGTTCATTTTTATCAACCCTCCTTCTTGTTATTCTCCAATCTTGCACAATAATCTTCTCTTATTGTAAAGCCCTCATTTATGATAGTTCTTACATTTTGAAGTGAATCTCCAACTAAGGTTAAGAGTCTAGCTCCTCTGCAAAGTTGATATGGAACTCCAGCATTGCCTACACCAGTACAACCTTCAGAACATGCTAAAGATACAGCAATCCCAAGCACTCCAAATGGGTTTGAAATTGCGTTCTTTATAAGCCCAAAAAGGTGGTCAAATAGTGCTGTCCATGGAATTACAGCAAATACTTCTCCAGTTACATACTTGCATGTTGCATAAGACTTTTGGTCTTCACAAGCAGTTACTGGCAATCCTTCTTTTGCAACTGCATTTTGCAGACAATCAGCATACAGGCATTGAATTTGCCTCATCTTATCTAACCCATAAGTAATGCCAGGATAACACTCAAACAACGTGGCTACTATTAAATTATTTTCAGGTCTCATATATTCACTCATAGGTCTATTGAAGTATTTTCCAGTTTCTTTAACATATGGAATGTTATTCACAAAATCTCTAGCATCATCTCCCCATAATAAACCCTGCTTACAGTTTACAACATCACAAAATTTGTTGAGACCTTTCTTTGTTTTATCAGATTGAATAAGTCCAGTTTCAGTAGCTTTGCAATGAGTTACACCAATGCTATAGATTGTACTACAAGCTCCGATAATAGCAGCTAGCCCATGGCAAGCTGGTATTTCGATAGCCTTTATTCCAAAATAAGCAACATACATAGTTGCTACAATTGTATAAATCGTATTAATAATCTGACAAATTCTCTTGGCATAAAACATAAGCTTATTCAAAGTTCCTATCAAGCTCCAAATGCCTTCTGCACTTTCTTTTGCTTCGTCTATCTTGCGCTGAACTTCATCGCTTACTTCACCTAAAGGCAGATTAAAAAATTGTAGGTTTATTGCAACGTTTTCAAACTCCGGATTTTGTGTAATATCATTGTTAACTTTTGAGAATATGCTTAAGGTACATGTTAATTTTGCTTCATCTATTCTAAAATCATCCTTAATTAAGGTTAGCTTTATAATAGGTGATGTGCTTCCTGGCTCTGTATTAAATGTTTCAACATTGTCTAAGACAGAAACATCACTGCTACAATCTTCTTGGCCAATTGGGCTAATTGATACAGTTGAAACTTGTGTAGTTTTTGGTATTAAGGTTACATCACAAAATACCCTTTGATTAATTAATGGTCCTAGCTGTCTGTCAATAGTTTGTGGAGAGCATTCAACCTCATTTGTCCATAAATCTGGTGTTGGTGCTTCCTCTAAGCCATAAGTTCTTAATGCTCTTGTAACTATTAAAGTATTTCCAGCTGCATCACTAAAATTAAAAGTTATAATATCATTACTTTCAAGATTAATGGTAGGAGTAAGCCAATTGCATATGTGCTCATTTGCTTGTCTTCCACAAATAGCAGCTACACTTGTTGCTCCGCTTATGAATTTTGAAAAGTCAGCATTGGCAGAGACATCATTGTCATCTGTTAAATTGGCTTCAACTGCTATCTTATCACCAATCTTGAAAAAGCCTTCAAATGCCTCTGTAGTGCCACCTACTGGTAATATAGCTATACCTTTCAAAACAGGTGGCGTGTCATCTACAATAACTGCTACTATTTTTTCAGCTGAGACAGGATTAAGCAAAATATCTATTGTATCTTGCTTAATCGACATTTCATTTGAAGATGTAAAATCTACATTTTCCCAAACACATTCCCAATTTATTTCCTTACTGCATCTAGTTGCTTTTAATGCTGAGTCACCAACATGCAAGAATACCTCATCTGCATTCAAGCCAGTTATCTCATCAAATGTTGCAGTTACTCTATTGCCTGTTGGTTTTACAAGCGCCTTATCTTGAGTTGTAGCTTGTGTTGATAATGACAAAACAATAGGACCTTTATCATCTAGGCTCATAGATTTTGTTATTATTGAATGAGCTTTATTGCCTTTTGTATCAGAAGCATCAATAGTTATTGTTTTAACACCTGGAGTTTTTGGCTCTAGGTTAATGTTCCAAGTACATGTGCTTAACTCTTCACTAACAAAGTTACATGTTCCTCTTATAGCTTCTAGATTTCCGCTTGGGTTTAATTCTGAAAGATTAGCAATGACAGAATTTAAGTCAAGGTCATTTCCAGAGATGTTAACCTTGACTTCAACAGGAACACTTTTCAAGGAAAATGTGCTTAGGCTTATTCCACTCCTTAAAATTTCAAATGAATTTGTGATTATTTGTGGTGGAGTAGCATCTACACTAAATGTGACAGATGTTTCTTGTGAAACTTGCTCAAATTTATCTAATGCTTTTGAAAATACAGAATTTAAGCCGTCATTAAACCTTGATGTTTCAATGCTTAGGCTTGATTTAAAGGTGCATCCTTCTGTTGCTAAATCTACTTTCTCATTAAAGGTCTCATCTAAAGTATAAAATTCAATTGTTTTTAATCCAACACATTTGCCTTCACAAGCTGTATCATCACAAGCAAAATCTGACACTTCATAATTTATTACAACATTTTCTTGAGAAGAGAATAGGCTTTTAGTAGTGCTTAAAGTCACTTGAGGTGCTTTGTTGTCAACAAACAAGCTTCCTGATTCTGTGTCATTAACAGTTTTATCATCTTTGTACAAAGTAATTGTATATGGCACTTCTGCATTAAAAGATTCCTGTCCTGTTGATGGAAACCTTAGTGTGCATTCATAATCAGTTGTTGAAGGCTTGCACTTGTCAAACTTTATCTCTGTGCCAAGAATTACTTGATCTTCGGTTATCACATCTCCGTTTATAGAAGCATGAACGTTAAAGTTGATAAAATCAGATTGCCTCAAAAAGCCTTCTATGCCATCACCTCCTTTTGCTGATGCGCTGTTGATTGTAGCATAAACATTGCTAGTATAAAATGGCAGTGTTACTATTAATCCTATCAAAATTGATGCAATAAATTGCTGGAATCTCGCTTTGTGCATTTTATTGGAAATCAGGTTGTAATGTTAATTGGTAAATATTTGAGTAGTCTTCTATCTTGCTCATTTGCTCTATATCTTCTATAACCCTATTTTGCTCTGGCACACTTGCAATGTCAATGCTAACAACATAAAATATAATTGTGGAATAGCGCTCGAGGTCTTTTGAAGTCAGAGCTATGTTAAGCTTTAATCCACCTTCAGGGAACATTTCTTCACCCTGCGAGGATTTCTCGCCAAAATCGACTTTTGGAATTGTATAACATTCCTTGCCTAAGAATCCTTTACTGACGCATTTCTCTTTTTCCGGAATTATTATTCTTTCATTTAGCATTAAGCTTATATCAGCAACATAATTGCCAGGTGCAACCTGAATCTCGCTGGGTTCTTGTTGAGCTTCATAAGTACCTATAGCAGAGAATTCAAGCTCTTCTTGAGTACCAATTCTAGTCAATGTAACAGTTGCAGATTCTTTTTCATTGAGGTTTTGCGCTGAATCAACAAATTTCCATCCTTGAGGAGTCTTGACAACATTTTTCTTTTTTACAATAAAATTTTTAGCGTATATTGGCTGTAAATTAACATTTAAATTTGCCTTTTCATCTACCTTTGGATCAAATTCTATCGCTTTGCCAATATGAGAATCTTTCAAAATGTTTACAGTACCTCCTATACCAATTGGAAATTTTTCAATCAGGAGTCCATTCTCTTCTGTTGAACCAATATAACAACTTTCACCAACAACTGTATAGAGTATATTTGAATCTTTTAGTGGGGTTTTATTTGAGTCTGCACTTCTAACAGCTATTGTTATATTGCCACTTGTTCTTACATCACACAGCAAAGAGCGCTCTGATAATGTTGCTCTTTCGAGTGGCTCAAAATCAGCAGGCATTGGCTTGTTGTTTCTTATGTTGCTTTCCAAGAAAAAATAAAATGAATAGCCTTGGCCATTTAGCGCAAATGGCTCTTTGAGCTCAATCAAAACTGGAAAAGACAAGTCATATGCAAACCTATAGGTTTGAATTCCAAAAAATGATATTATGCTGTTTGCAGAGCTTGGTATACAATTTTCTCCTCTGCAATTTAAATCAAAATAAGTTGGCCAGAAGTCAAGGTAAGTAAAATAAGCAGCCAAATCTTTAAAGGTACTATTCGCAACTGGGATTATCGTTGAGTCATATAATCTTTGCTTAAGCTCTGTGTCAAATATGCTTCTTTCATAATTATAAGTGCCATCCACTTGAAACAATGGGATGTAAGAAACAAGCAGTTCATTTACTTTATCTTCAATGTTTGATTCTTGCCATGAGTTAGCTGTGCCAAATTTAAATGTCATATCTGACATAGGAGGCAATTTTTCATTATCAACCCCAGAAAAAGCAACTAGTAGATTCAGCACATGCTTTTCTAAATAGCGGTGCTTGATTTCAAGGTTCGTTATTTTTGTTGCTAATTCATAAATATTGTTTAAGTTAATTGGAATTCTCACAAGAAATTGTTTTATGTCTGATTTTATGCTTTGAAGCTCTGCTATGATTGGGTATTCAACAATAACTGTTATATCATTTTTTCCGATAACAACATCAGTATTTAACTTGCCATTTTCAGTTATCTTATATTCTTGCTTGAATGTTTCAAAATCATTTATACATTCTCTAAATCTCAAGGCAATATACCTTTCAAGTTGCTTTTCAATTGAGTTGTCACTTTGTCTGAGCTCAGGCCTTTTTGATGAGAATTTGCAATCACCATTGCAATTATTTGCTGACTTCAAGTACCACCAATAAGGAATTCTCAAATTAGAGTCCTTTGTAAATTGCACAACATCACTCTCAGTTGGATTTTGGGTTATTATGAATGACTCTCTGTTCAAGACTGCATCAGAAAAACTAATATAGCCGCCTTGCTGTCCGATTTTTTTTAATCCTTCAACGCTTACTGAATAAACACAGTCATTAACATATTTTTTTATTGGCTCAAATTCAGTTGGAACTTGCTCTTCTACAATTGTTATCTCAGGCTCAAGCTCTGATTTCTTTTCTTGAGTTGTGTAAAAAAAGAAAATGCCACTTATCACAATTATTATGCCTATTATAATAAAAATTGTTGTTTGGGCCCTTTTTTGCATCATTTTTTTTGCATTTATGATACTTTTCTACAGCTTATAATTATTCCATCTTGAACTGTTAATATTGTTGATGAATTGCAGATGCCTGTAAATCCTGCCCCTGCTTCTGTATAATAACTAGAAGCATTAATGGCTCCTGCAATGTCTAATTTAAAATCAGGAGAAGTTGTTCCAATACCCTTATTTCCAGATACTATTGTTTCATCATAGATATCAAGACGATTATTATATCTTGTATATAGTGGCAGATTTCCACTTAAAAAATTATTCTCTACAACAGCACTTACATAAGAGTTGGGTTTATCTGTGCTTCCCAAAAATCTTATTCCTCTTGCTATAGCACCAGCAGTATTATTAATAAATTCATTGTATCTAATTACAACGTTAGTCACATTAGGATAATCAAATAATATGCCAGAATCTTTATCACTATCTACTGAATTGATTCCGTTATCTATAAATCTTACATTTTCAATAACAACATTTTTAGTGTGATTTCTACCCTGAAATCGTATTCCAGCATTATTTGAATTTTGTATTACTCCATTTTTAATGATGACATTTTCAATATCTCCATATTGAGCATTTATAGAAATTGCACCATATGCTTTCGAACTATCCAAAAAGAAATTAGAGATTTCAATATTTTTCATAGGCAAAGCTCCAGCTTTATTTTGGTTTATATATATATCTGGTTCTCCAGTTCCTTGACCACAATTCAAGCAATGCACCCCGCTAATTTTTATATTTTCAGTGGGAGTAATAAAATTAGTATTAGAAATTAATACTGCTCCCCAATGTCGTGGATAATCTACAAAAACATTCTTTATGTCTACATTTTTAGAACCATCATCAATTACTATTGCGTAATCATGTTGTTTATTTGTAAAAATATTATTGACATTTACATTTTTATTCCTTCTTATTACAATGTTCTGACCATCAGCTGATTTAACAAAATAACCATTAGTTATTAAAACTGTATTGCCTCCATTGACTTCTATACCCCAACCATTAAAATTATAAAATTCGTCATAATAATCTACATTTTCTAAATGAATTCCTTCAACGTTAAAATTTATAATTTTGTCTTCCCTTTCTGAACTTTGTTCTTTTGCTTGAATACCTCCTCTTGTATCAATTAATCTTATGTTCTTATAAAAAATATTTTTTATAACTCCATTAGAATTTATTTTTAGGTCTGTTACAAAAGTAAAAGTTTGATTCCATTCTTTAACCTCAATGTTTTCAAAAACTAAATTATCTCCAGAATCTAATCCTACAAAATTAAATAAAAAACCATGTTGATTGGAAGGTAAATTTCCTTGAAATTTTAAATTATAAAAACCGACATTTTCTAATATCTGGCCATCCGCTGTATTGATGCTAAAAGTATCAGAAACATTAAAAACTACATTATTATCACCTATCCACATTGTATTAGAAAACATAGATATATCATTAATTAATGGATAATTTCCACTTCTGAAATATATAGAATTGTTAGACACTGATTCAATTTCATCGCTACAATCATTATCTTGACAAACAACATCACAACTTACATTTAATTCTGGTTTAGTTCCATCATCCCTACAAATAATAACATCATAACTTCTTGCATAAGCCTTTTTATCAAAAGAATAAATACCAGTTTTATTGAGTTTTAAAGTGCTGATATTAACATCATCATTAAACTTTACATCTCCATAAATATCAAGTTTCCGATTAGTAGTGTTAATCTTAACAATGTTGTTTTCAACCCAGAAAGATATAAAGTTATCCTCATTGCCAATTTGCACAGCATTATTTGGAGAATCTGCATTTAAAAACCTTACAATTTCATCGACTGAGGCACTTGCAAAAATACCTAATAAAAATATTCCAAATATTGCCAATAACAACCAATTTAATTTTTTGTTCATTTTAACTTACCGTAGTACATTTCCAATTATTTGCTGTTTTTTGCAAATTATTCTGCTTTGTTTAAGTCTTGTAGCTCTTTTTGTATAAGCTCTAGGTCGTACATCTTCTGCTCCATTAGTTCTCGAGCTAGCATTGATTTTTTCTTGCCAAGCTTTTTGGCTACTTTCTCGAGTAAATCATTGAGTTCAGTTGAAACAGTAATTCTTATTTGAATGCTCATTTTGACTTAAATTTATACTTTAGATAGTCTAATTTTAGTATATTTATTTAAATCTTTCTATTTTATAAAGAAAAATAATATACTTATTTATACATAAATAAAGTATATATTAAGTATATTTAAAGGTTAAATAAATTTATTCTAATTTTATTTAGACTTAATTTATACTATTAAAAGTTTAAATATAGTATTAATAATGTATATAAAATGAAAAAAATGCCAAGTTACTTGGCATTTTTTCAAATAAGGTAGTATTTAATCTTCAGCAGTTTTATATATGAGTTCTATTATAGTTCTCTGTA
>CAZGEW010000023.1:0-18996 GCA_964524225.1 uncultured Methanosarcinales archaeon
AAAAGAGGTACAAAGAGTTTAAGAATATAAGGGAGTTTTAAAATATAGCTTGTCAATAAAGTATATAAATATACCTGTTTTTCTGATTTTTGGTGATTATTGATGGATATAGGCCCTAATTACGAGGTTAAGGACATTAATTTAGCAGAGCAAGGAAAATTAAATATTGAATGGGCAGAGATGCAAATGGCTGCTTTGCTTGAAGTTAGAAGACAGTTTGAAAAACAAAAACATCTAAAGGGCATCAGGGTAGGAAGCTGCTTACACATAACCAAAGAAACTGCTGTTCTAATTAAAACACTCGTTGCTGGAGGAGCAGAGGTTGCAGCTTGCTCTTGCAATCCGTTAAGCACACAAGATGATGTAGCTGCTGCTTTAGCTAAAGATGGAATTAGAATTTATGCTTATAAAGGAGAGACAAAAGAGGATTACTATAGGTACTTAAACAAGGTTATAGAATTTAAGCCAGAGATAACAATTGATGATGGTTGTGATTTGGTTAGTGAAATACATAAAAATCATCACAGCTTGATCCCACAAATAGTAGGTGGATGTGAAGAAACAACAACAGGAGTGATAAGGCTGAGAGCAATGGAAAAGGATAAAGCATTAATGTATCCAATTGTGGCAGTGAATGATAATAAAACAAAGCACCTTCTTGATAATTACTATGGGACAGGGCAAAGTGCTATTGATGGAATTCTTCGCGGTACAAATATTTTGTTTGCAGGTAAAAATGTTGTAGTTGCTGGTTATGGAGATTGTGGCAAGGGCGTCAGTTTAAGAGCAAAAGGATTAGGAGCAAATGTCATAGTCACAGAAATTGATTATTTTAGGGCATTACAGGCAAAATTAGATGGTTTTAGTATAATGCCAATGAAGAAGGCTGTAAAAATTGGGGATGTATTCATTACAGTTACAGGAAACAAAAATATTATAAAAACAGAGCATATGAATGAAATGAAAGATGGGGCTATATTGGCAAATGCCGGACACTTTGATGTAGAGATTGATTACAAAGGATTAAAAACAATGGCAACAAAAGCGAGAGAGATAAGGGCTTTAGTGGAAGAATTCACATTAAAAAATGGAAAGAGAATAATCACACTAAGCCAATGTAGGTTGGTTAACTTATCACTTGGTGAGGGCCATCCAAGTGAAGTAATGTCAACATCATTTTGTGGACAGGCTCTTGCTTGTGAATATTTAGTTAAAAATAAAGGTAAATTACAGCCAAAAGTAATAACTCTGCCAGAGGAATTAGATAATAAGATTGCAAAACTCCAACTTCAAGCACTTGGAGTTGAGATAGACCAATTAGATGAGGAACAGCTTAAATATTTAAGTACATGGAGCGAGGGTACTTAAATTAAATGACCAAATCACTTATAGTTAAGTCGCAAGTGAAAGAGCACGCTAAACTTGATGGAAAACCATTGAGTGTAGCAGAAGAATTCTACACCGCATTAGAAGAGAAAGTAAAAAAACAGATTGAGGAAGCATGCAAAAGAGCTAGGCTTAACTCAAGAAACACAATTATGGCAAGGGATTTATGAGCTACTTATGAGCCATAGTAGCTATGTATGTCGACATTCGCTGCTATTTTTCTCTCCAAAGCTTGAATTCTTTGCTGGCGTCTTGTCCTTTCAATTAATAGATGACTCATCTGGAGCTTTATATTCTCCAATAACTCTGATAATTTTTTTATTTTTTCTTCATTCCCATTGATTAGCTTTTGCTTTTCTTGTCTCTCTAGACTTAATTCTTCTTCAAGTGCATTGATTTGTTTTTTTAGCTCAAAAGTTTCATTGTCATTTGCTCTTAGAAATTTAGCGTATTTCCTTTCGGAATTGGCTAGAACTTCAATTTTCTTCTTCAAAGTTTCTATTTCTGTATAGCTTAATGACATCCTAATGATTGATTTTTTCATTCTTTCAAGATAATTATAAACTTCATTTCTTGATTTATTCCTTTCAGAATATACCTTTCCAATAAGAAAGAGGTGTCTTGCAAAGTGTGTCAATGATTCTGTCATTTTTTCATAATTTATTTTTTAAACATTCTAAAGAGTCCTTTCTTAGGTTGCTCTTCAAGTGACTCTGTCTCCTCTAGAAAGTCAAGCTCTGGCAATGGAGCTGGCTGCATTGGCGGCATGACCATTCCAAAGTTTGGCTGCTGAAGTGGTACTGCAATCTCTGGCTCAGTTTTAGGCATTGTTGGAGGAATCGTAGATTCTGAACTTGGCTGCCATTCTTGCTGTGGCTTCATAAAGGTTGATGGCACTGCTTGTGGTTTGAATAAAGACTCCACTTTTTCTTCTTCCTTTTGTGTAGGCATCTTTTCCTTAACCATATCAGCAAGTGACACCATGGCTTCTGCAATCGTCTTATTCTCTTCAATAATCTTGTCAAGTTTTGATAACATTAATTCGTGTCTTTTAGTATCAGATTGAAATTCTTTATCCTCAAGCTTTAATTGCTCAGCTGCTGCTCCAAATAGCTCAAGCATATCAGTTATTAATTGATTCAATTTTTGTATTGAGTCATTAAGCTCCTTTGTAGAAACATCTTTCTTCACTTTTATACCTTGAAACCCTTTTTTTAATTCAGAAATATTCCTGTATAAACTAAAATCAGATTCTTCTTCTGCCATATCAATCAACCTCTTTTTTATTATAAGACACTACTTTAATTAAAAAAAGAATAAATTATATAAAGATTTCGGTTAATATTTTATAAATTTGCTTTACCTTGCTTACCTAAATTGTATGATTGTACTACATGTGAATTAACTTCCCTGTATTCACCGCTTCTCGATATGTTAATTTTGGAACTACAAATGCGTCCCAATAAGTACCTTGGTTGGGAGTCATTGGGTAAGCCCCATGTTGTGTAACAATTAGCTCTAGTAATTTTGGACCTTTTATGTTATTAAATTCTGGCAATACAGTAGCAAGCAATTCACTGTCAGCTACTCTCCTAAACGGTATTCTATAAGCTCGCGCAAATCCCTCAAAATCTGGGATGTCAACTAATCCCTCTTCTGTTTCTATCTGTTTACTAGTGATTGCATGTTCTGTCATTTGCTCATGATAATTATCTAACCATTCAAAGACTTGTCCCCACGATCTATTATTTATAACTACAAATGAAATGTCCAATCCATATGCTTTTGGAATCCAAAGTTGAGTGGGGTTCATTTCAAAGCCACCATCCCCCATTATACCAACTACATTTTTGTTTGGTCTAGCTATTTTTGCTCCTGAAGCGTATCCTATATTTGTATGCATTGTACCTGCTGTGCCAGATGTAATTGTTTCCTTATCGTAGTTTAGCCTTACTTCTAAAGGTGTATGTCCATAAAGTTCTCCTTTTTTGTAAATTCCTAATCTAAGGGCATTAGCTCTCATTCCATGCATCTGATGTTCTCCAACATCAAGAACATAAATATCAATATTCATACTAGAAACTATATCGTCTATCGCGTCAACCGGGCTTAATCCGTTATTTCTATTGTTGTACCTTGGTTCGTTATCAACAAGCTTATGAGTATACTCATTCCACATTCTCAGTCGCTGATGCTGACCATTATTACCAAGCAATTTCAACAATTCAGTAACAGCAATATCTGCTTCTGCTTTAATTGGGTAATCAATTCTTAATCTTGCTTGTGCATTTACAAGGTACGGATTTATTACAGCTCTTTTACCATGAGTAAATTCCTCGGGGTTAAGGAAAGCTCTGTCATCACCATTTGTTCCTATACAAATTACTAGGTCTGCCTCACTCATTACTCGGTTAGTCCCGATACCTCCATGTTGACCTATTGGACCTAAATTTTGAGGATGATCGTCGGGCAGAATACCTTTACCTTTAAGAGTGTAACCAAATGGTAGTCCAATTCTTTCGATTAATTCCCATACATCATATCGAGCAAATTTCGCTCCTCTTCCAATAACAACAAATGGTCTTTCTGCTGCTTTGATTGCATCTGCTAAATTGTTAAGAACTTGGTAATCTAGTTCATTGTAAGCATCAGTTTTAAAAATTACAGGTTTAAAATATTCAAACTGAGTCTCTTTCAATTGTTTATCTTTAGGGACATCAACTAACTTAATTTCTTGAGGGTAACCCAAAGAGTTTAAGAATGCATTATAAAGTACTTCCTGGATTTTATGTTCTGAATCTACAAGCCATGCATTTTTTGCTAAAGCTGAAGCAGCTTGAACTGCTCTTGCTGACTGAAATGCTCTAATATGTTCATTCAATAAGTATTCTAATGGGACATTCCCAGTAAATACTACACCTGAAACGAATTCCATAGCACCATCATAAATCCCTATCAAAGCTTGAACTGCTCCAGGTCCTGATGTAACAACAGAAAAAGCTGGAATCCCAGATGTAGCTGTATATCCTTCTTGTGCAAATACAGCATGTGCCTCGTGCTTAACACAAATAGTCTTTAATAAGTTTTTGTATTGTGCGGCGTACTGACTCCACGGTAAAACAGCACCTCCTGGTAAAGTAAATACCAGTGGGTTTAAACCAAGCATTGTAAGAACAGCTACCTCTGCCCCCTTCATTTTTTTACCATCTTTTGACTTCAGAAGTTCATCTATTGTTTCGCTTCTTTCAAAATGATAAGTCCTACCTAAGGACCTTGGTGTTAAAATATATGCCATATTTTCACTTCTCCCTAAACTCTTCCATTTTATCATCAAAATTTATCGAATCAAATTTTGATTTCATTCCCAACACCTCCATTTTATTTTTTAATTTATAGCCTCATCTCAAGTTATTTTTGTTGTAAAGGCCAGAAAATATACAGCCTTTACAAAATAATAATGATGATAAAGATTATAGTAATCACTGAAAGAATTGGAATGTGTAAAACAGAAAAAAATAATTTTATTAAATTATTTTTTTCAACTATGTTTATCGTTTTTGTATTTTTGTGCATTTTATGAAAATGGTTAATTAATCAATTCTAAAACTTTTTATATTACTTGGAATTCCATAAACTTTGTTTGGCTGAAGTGTTGCTTCAACGTTATCACCATCAACTATTGCACCTTCAATTTGAGTGATAGATTCTAACATGCCAACATTTTCAGGAAGTCGATAAAAAATAAGGAGGTATCTTGTATCACCTACATAAACTATGCTTTTTTTCCCAACTCCGTTAGCATAAGCCCCATCACCAGTTCGTGGGATTTCAACTAATAGCAACTCACCATTTAATGGATAACTCTTTACACGTTCCAATTTATGTAAATTAATCACTTGATTATTTCCATTAATTTTACCAACCAATCCGCCATTTTTAATTTGTTGTTTTATAGCCATCTCACATCACCTTTAATCTTATAGAATTTTTAAACAGATAAAGGTGGTTTTATTCCACCACTATAATCAGCACTAGCAAAATCAGAATTCCTAAAATCAAGTTTTTCTTGCTTTGTGCCATATTATGATAAATAGATTAAGGGTTATATTTAAAGGTTTTGTTTTTGTTAGTAGATAACAAATAACGAGTTTAATTATTATTCTCTCTCGGCACTTTCACAGCACTAACAATCTTGTCATTTTTCTCTAACTTCATAATCTTAACTCCTTGTGTATTTCTTCCGATAATATGAACATCGGTTGTTGGTACTCTTATTATTATGCCGTTTTTACTTATGAACATAAGGTCGTCATTATCAGTTACTGAAGAAATAGCAACAACCTTGCCATTTCTTTCGCTACATTGAATATTGATGACTCCAGAGCCGCCTCTTCTAATAAGCCTATATTCAGAAATTTTTGTTCTCTTGCCAAAGCCATTTTCTGTAACTGTAAGCAAGGTTTTCTCGTCTGAAGCGACAACCATACCAATTATTTCATCATTACCCTTTAAGGTTATTCCCCTTACACCTTGTGCAGATCTTCCAGTCGGTCTCACATTCTTTTCTTCAAACCTTATCGCTAAGCCATTCTTTGTTGCTAATATGATTTGTTGATTTCCATTTGTTAACTCCACATTAATTAATTCATCATCTTTTTCAAGCGTAATAGCAACAATGCCATGTCTTCTTGGATTGCTGTAAGCCATAAGCTCTGTCTTCTTAACAACACCCCTCTTCGTTGCCATAATTAAATAACTTTGATTGTCAAAGTTCTTTACTGCCACAGAGGCAGTTACATTTTCATCATTACCAAGCTCTAACAAATTTACAATGGCTTTGCCCCTTGCTTGCCTGCCAGCTTCTGGGATATTATATACCTTCAACCAATACACCTTACCCCTATTTGTAAAGAACAGTACATAAGAGTGAGTGCTTGCAACAAAAATATCCTTTACAATATCCTCTTCTTTTGTTGTTGTTGCAACTACTCCTTTTCCACCTCGATGCTGCAGTTTATAAGTTTGTAAAAGTAATCTCTTTATATAGCCGGAGTTCGTAATTGTGATCACCATATCCTCGTCCTTTATTAAGTCCTCTGTTTCTAATTCTGTATCTTCTAAATCTATAATTTGCGTCCTTCTGGCATCACTATATTTTTCTTTTAGCTCTATAAGTTCCTTTTTTATTATTTCTAAAATTTTTTGTGGATATGATAAGATAGATTTTAGCTCTTCAATAAACTTTAACAAATCCGAATATTCTTGCTTAACCTTTTCCTGCTCAATAGATGTTAATCTTTGCAGTCTCATATCAAGAATAGCATTGGTTTGCTCATTTGTAAGATTATATGTTGCCGTTAATGCATCTCTAGCATTTTCTACAGATTTGCTTTCCTTGATTAATTTGATAATGTTATTTATGTTTGATAAAGCAATAATTAATCCTTCAAGAATATGGGCTCTTGTTTGGGTTTTATTTAAATCAAATAATGTCCTCTTCCTAACGACATCTTTTCTATGTTCTATATAGCAATGCACCAACTGTTTTATGTTAAGTACTTTTGGCTCGTTATTGACAAGGGCAAGCATTATAATGCCAAAAGTAGTCTGCATTCTTGAATGCTGAAATAACTGATTAATGACTACGCTTGGCTCAGCATCTTTTTTAAGCTCAATTAAAATTCTAATACCGTGTCTATCAGACTCGTCCCTTATATCAGAAATCCCACTAATTTTTTTATCCCTCACTAAGTCTGCTATTTCTTCCAGAAGCTCTGACTTATTTACCATGAATGGTATTTCATTAACAATTATGAGAGATTTATTTTTATCTTGCTCTATAGTTGTTTTTGATCTTACAAGAATCTTACCCTTTCCAGTTGAATATGCCTCTTTGATGCCATTCCTTCCACAGATTATAGCTCCAGTTGGGAAATCAGGACATACTATAATCTGCATTAATTCTTCTATGCTTATATGTGGGTTGTCTATTTGCTTAATTATAGCGTCTATTACCTCGCCAAGATTATGGGGTGGAATGTTTGTTGTCATTCCAACTGCAATTCCAGAGCTGCCGTTAATCAACAAGTTTGGAAGCTTAGAGGGCAGAACAATCGGCTCAGTTGTGCTATTGTCAAAATTTGGAACAAGTCGAACAGTTCTTTTGTCTATGTCTTCGAGCATTTCTTCTGCAAGTTTAGTTAAGCGGCATTCTGAATAACGCATTGCTGCAGGAGGGTCACCATCGATGCTGCCAAAATTTCCTTGCCCATCAATTAAAACATAGCGCATTGAGAAATCTTGGGCTAATCTTACAAGAGTGTCATAAATCGCAGCATCACCATGTGGGTGAAAACGACTCATCGTTTGCCCACATACAAATGCAGATTTTCTAAAAGGCTTGTTGTGAAGCAAACCTGCTTCCCACATTGCAAATAGCACCCGTCTGTGGACAGGTTTTAAACCATCTCTAACATCTGGCAATGCTCTGCCAACTATGACGGACATTGAGTAATCAAGATAACTCTGCTTCATCTCCTCCTGTATGACTCTTGGTACTATTCTTGTGCCTAATTTCGCTTGTGTTTCTTCAGTCATCTTTCATAGAACTTCCATATAAGTTTATCGTCTATAAAATGGTATATTTTATGGTTTATAATGGTTATGGTTTTTAATTGTTTTCTATATAGAAAATGTCTATACCAATACAAAGGTTTTTAAAAAAATAAAAAAATATAGCTTTGTGCTAAGGAAGAAGGTAGTAAAATTGGCTGTAAGTTCTAGGTATAAGTTTATTGTAGACTTACTAAATAAGATTTTGAAGCCTGTAGAGACTGGTTACCTAACACTTGGAAAGATTATTAGGGAGGCAAAAGAAAAATTTCCTACTACTTATAGATATTTTGAAGTTCTAATAAACCAGCACATAGTTAGACCTAGTAAAGAATTGTTAAGCTCAAAAATAATAGATGTGGGCAGCTTCATAACTACACATGTAATTAAGAGATTACCGCATGTAGATGAAACCCATATTGGAGATATCCTTAACAATCCTTCTAGAAGCTCATTTCTAGATATTTTGAGTAAAGGGTTTGGTATCAACAAGGACAAAGAAAAGACTTATACAGTCTTAGGCAAGAAAGGGTTCAAGAGGATATTAATATCTAACAGAGGCGAGATAGCGCTTAGGATAATAAGGGCATGTCGCGAACTTATGATTGAAAGTATTGTTATTTATTCGGATGACGAAAAGGATTCCCTTGTAGTTAAGTTTGCTGACAAATCCTACAATATAGGCAAATCTAAAAACTATTTTAATGTCAAAAAAATTGTAAAAATAGCAAAGCAAAGTAATTGTGATGCAATACACCCAGGTTACGGATTTTTAGCTGAAAATGCAAAGTTTGCTAGTTTATGTGAGAAGAAAGGAATAAAGTTTATTGGACCATCTTCAGGGATGATAAGAAAATTAGGTGATAAGGTTGAGGCAAGAAAATGCATGCTTAAGGCAAATATTCCTATAATTGAAGGTGTGAAAGGAGATTTGAAAAGCGCGAAGCATGCACTAAAAGTAGCAAAAAGAATAGGGTTTCCTGTAATTTTGAAGGCCTCAGCCGGAGGTGGTGGTAAGGGTATGAGGATTGTCATAAGAGAAAAAGATATGTTCAGCGCTTATGATAATGCTCAAAAAGAAGCCTTCAATGCATTTGGTGATAGTTCTTTATACATTGAAAAATATCTTGAAGAGCCTAGGCACATAGAATTCCAGATTTTAGCAGACAAATATGGAAGTGTTGTACATTTAGGCGAAAGAGATTGTAGCATACAAAGAAGGCACCAGAAATTAGTTGAGGAAGCTCCAAGCCCAGCAATTGACAACAATTTAAGGGAATTAATGGGAGATACTGCTGTCAGAGCAATTAAAGCAATTGGCTATGAAGGGGCAGGTACAGTTGAGTTTTTGCTTGATAAAACCAAAAACTTCTATTTTATTGAAATGAATACCAGAATCCAAGTAGAGCATGGTGTAACTGAAATGGTAACAAATGTTGACCTTGTTAAAGAGCAGATTAAATTGGCAGAGGGTGCTAAGCTTGCATATAAGCAAGAAGATATTAAGCTTGAAGGTTACGCTATAGAATGTAGGATTAATGCAGAAGATCCTTCAAATGATTTTGCTCCTTCGCCTGGTACCATAGTTAACTATCTTCCTCCTGGTGGTCATGGCATAAGGATAAGCAGTTCTTGCTATTCTGGATGTAAAATTTTGTCTCAATTTGATTCATTGATTGCACTGCCAATCTGTTATGGAAAGACAAGGCAGGAGGCAATTGTAAGAATGAAAAGGGCTTTAAGCGAGTTCATAATTGAAGGGGTTAAAACTACAATACCATTTCATCAATCTGTCTTAAGCAATAGGCAATTCTTAAGGGGTAATGTTACGACTTCTTTCATTGAAAACAACAAAATTATTGAAGAACTCAAAGTACTTAAGCCCAAAAAAGAGATAATACCAAAAGACAAGAAAGTTATTGTGATTACAACAGCAGTTTCTCAATATCTAGCGAAGAAGCAGCAAAGTATTAATAATAAATCTAAAGTAAATCCTTGGATAATGGCTGCAAGGCAAGAGGCAATGAATGAAGGTAGTATAGAGGAATAATTAGTAAAACAAGTTTGAAAAATCTTTTGTCAATAATGACGATCTATAAAAAGGGTGAAGAGGAAACAGATTACTTTAACTTGATTGTTGTTGCTGTTGTAGCTATTGTAGCAGTTTTTGCAATTGCCAGTTCCACATTCTATATTAAAGTACAGAGTGCACCACAGCAACGTACAGATGTTATCACTTCGGATAAAATTAGCTCTGGAACAAGCAATGAGCCAAACAATTTAGTTGGAGGTGCAATTAGCACTCAGGGGATTAGTATAGAGCTTGATATTCCTTCATATCTTCCTGATTACCTAAAGCAACCAAGAAAATTTTTTTCAGGAAGAACAATTAAAATTATCACCCCTTTTGCAACCAATTTACAAAAGATTGATTTTGTTGAAAGCAAGGGTCGCATAAGATCTCTTCCAACAAAAATGAAAAAAGAACCAAAATCTTTCAGTGTTGATATCCCACCTGATGTTCCAACAGGTTTACATACAATTTCGTTTTCACATCAAGGAAAACAATACAAAATACCAATACAAGTTTATGGATTAACAGAAGCAGAGAAAAGAAAACCAATTCCCTCAAAATTTCAAGACATTTATCAAAAAGTTGCAATTAAGTATAGGACGAAAATTTGTGAAGCCGCAAATTGTTTTTGGGAAATGGTATTTACTGGGAATCCTAGTAATCCGAATGAGTTAGTGCAGGTAAATTTGTATTCCCTTAGGAGGTCTACAGATTCAGGTAGGACTTGGCAAACGGACATAGTTGATGAAATTACTTCTTATCGAAACTTAAACATAGATTTTGTAGGTGATCCAAAAGTTATCTTATCTAGTAATGGTACACTATTCCTTTCCGGGTTATATGACTGGGTACGTACTGGTAATCCACCTGAGTGGGGAGGAATTTTATACAAAGGTAATATTTCAGGCAATTTAAGCAATTCTATATTTCAAGATACTCCTCAAGACCAAGAAGACTTTCCTAGATTATTTGTTGATTATCCGAAATTAGCTGTTAGTTCTAATTATTCATCTGTGTATATTTCAGGCAACGCTGTTTGGTTTGAAGATACTGTAGATTATTGGTATGCATTATATGCATCATCAGACAGTGGACAAAACTTCAAGAGATTTAGATTGAGTTATCCTGTAACGGCAATCACTTCAATGGATATCGGGTTAAACAATACACTTTATGGTGTACATTATTATGGGAGTATTTCGCGTTTTGATTCTCCTGATTCAGGCGAATTTGAAACTTTAGAGATACCCGGTTTTCCTTATTCTGTAGCACGTACATCAAATAATACAAATAGGGCTTGGAATATCTATGCAGGACCAGAAATTAAAATAGATTTAAAATCGTCAAGTCAGTATAATGGTAGGTTATATTTAATTTGGGCACAGCCAGAAGCAATAATTCTAGACGAAAATTTTGAATATGGTTCGTATGGCTACAACTTTGACATCTTCGTCAGTTATTCAGATGACAGAGGCGAAACATGGTCTACTCCAATAAAAGTAAATGATGACAAAGGTAAAGGTGACCAAGTATTTCCATCAGCAAGAGTTGATGCAAATGGTGTACTTCATGTTGCATTTTTAGACCATCGTAACAATCAAGACCAAGCTGTGTTTGATGTATATTATGCTAAATCCTCTGATGGCATTCATTTCTCAAGAAATCTTAAAATAACAAATGAGTCGGTATCTAACTCTATAGGTGGACGTTCTGTAGGTGATTATTTGGATATGGTTGCTGCTTATCCTGATAAGGTTTATATTGCATATCCATGCGGACAAAGTGATTATGGACCAACAGCAGCATGTATGGTTGAGGTTAACCCTAAGGTGGTTCGTTAATGAGTTTGTACAGAAAATATAAAATGCCACAATACAAAATCTATCATTTTAACTCCCTAATCTCAACCCAAGATAAAGCCAAAGAATTTGCTAAGAAAGGGTTAAGCAATATCATCGTCATATCCAATACACAAACAAAAGGCAGAGGCAGATTTAAGCGAAAATGGTATTCTAGTAAAGGTGGCTTATGGATGTCTATTTTGTTAAAGCCAAAAAGCACAGAAAATCTTCAATATCTGACTTTTGCTGCTGCAATTGCTGTTGTCAAATCAATTAAAAAAGTAACTGACTTGGATACAAATATAAAATGGCCTAATGATGTACATTACAAAGGAAAGAAATTATGCGGTATATTGACAGAAGGTACATTTGGAAAAGAAAATTATGTTGTTGTAGGAATTGGTCTTAATATTAACCAAAATAAATTTTCAGCAGAGATAAAAGATATTGCTACTTCTTTAAGAATAATAAGAAAAAAATTTTTCAAGAGAAAAATTTTTTTAGAAGCAATTATTGAAAATTTTTCCCATTTATATAATAGTTATTACAATAAAAACAAATTTAATAAAATATTGGCACAATGGAAAAAATTTTCCGATACAATGAATAAAAATGTAACAGTAATTACGAGAACAAAAATATTAAGAGGAAAAGCAATTGACATTGATAAAAATTGTAATTTATTGCTGAAATTAAAAAATGGTAAAGTAATTAAGATTGTGGAAGGCGATATTAATATAAGATATTAATCATGAAAAATTTTTAATCAAAGATTAAAAATTTTTGCGATTATTTCCACAATATTTAAATACGATACAACTTATATGCCTATTATGGCTATTCTTAAGGATATACCAATATTAAAAAAAATGATTGATATAGGTTATGCAATGTTTATCGTAATTACAATAAGTGCTTTAGTTGGCTTAATTCTTGCATTTCCAGTAATGTGGCTTTGGAATTTCATCTTCGGAAATTTCCACAGAATAAATGTATTTCAAGCATGGGCATTAAATGTACTAGCAGGAATATTATTTGGACAGAGAGGTTCTAACAAATAATAAATTTTGATTTTTTAAAAGTGAGGTTCTTTAAGTTCCATGAAACCAAGATTAATATTAATAAGGGGGCCACCCGCATCTGGCAAAACAACACTTGCAAAAGAGCTAGCTAAGAAACTAGGAGGCAAGATTGCATTACTGATGGTAGATGAATTTCGATGGATTATGACTGCTCATAAGAATAGAGACTCAAAAGATTTCAAAGTTTCTTTCAAGAATTATTTATCTGCTTTAGAGAACTACCTAAAGTAAAGATACACTGTCATAAGTGAGGAAAAAAAAAAAAAAAAACAGAAAGATAAATCAACAGATATTAATAAAGTGCTTAAACTTGCAAAGAAATGCAATACAGATATACATCAATTCTTGTTAAAAGGTTCGAGGGAAAATATAAAGAGAATTAATACTCTTAGACCTATGGTTATTCCTCAAAAAGAACTCAAAGAACTTTATAATAAGGTATATTCTTGGAAAATAAAAGACGAATATGTAATTAATATCGATAATAAAGATATAAAATTGATATTAAAAGAGGTTCTACAAACAATTGACCAAAATTAATTAGGCATTAATCTTAAAAGTAGGCTTCTGTGGAAGCATATGAATTTTTATAATATTAGGATAATCAGTATAAAAAAATTACATCTCTTTGTAAGCTTCTTCTAAATATTCTATAGCTTTCTCAATTTCTGCTTTAGGCTTTACTTCTTGAACAGCTTGAGAGAATAGATTGGATGTTTTTTCTATATTCTTATGTAAGTAAACTTTTTTAGGTAATGTAAAAATCTAAATTTCTATAACGTTAAAGTAGAAACTATAAAAATTAAAATAAACAAAATTGATAAGTAATCATTGGTAACTAGATAAAAAATTTTACGACTTTCTATGTTCTCATTATATAATCTTGCTTGCATCGCATCGCTTAAGTTGGATGCTGATTTAAACAAATTTTCTAGCAGTTTAAGAATAAGCAGTTTTATATGCTTTAATTTTCTAAAGTTAGCTGCTCTTGAAAGCATAGACTCTTTCAATCTTTCTAAGTTATCAAACATTACAGGAACAAATCTTACAGTTATAGAAATCATGACAGCTATGCTTCTAGGCTTAACTTTTATGATTTTTAATGGTTTAATTAATTTTTCAATTGCGGTAATCAAATTTGATAAAGTTGTTGTATAAGTCAATAGAAAAGATATAACTAAAAGCATTAAAAAACGCCATATCGTAATAAGTCCATTTTGCAATCTATTTCTGGAGAATATCAAATACATAAAAAATAAAAAAATAAAAATTACATAAAATGGTCTTAAACTTGCAAACAATTTTTTGATTTTCAATTTAGATAACAAAATTATAATGATTATAGATAATGAAAAAATCAAAATTTGATGGGTTTTATCAATAAAAAAAATCAGAGAACTAAGGAGAAGGACATAGATTAGCTTAAGCCTCGGATCAAGTTTATGTATGATAGACGCTTTATAACTGTACTGCCCTATTGACAATATTTTAATCATACAAACCTGCCTCTACTAAACTCTTTTTACCTAAATCTAATTTTTTACCGCTAAAAATAATACTGCCATTTTTCATTACTACAACATTATTAGCATATCTCAAATCTTCTAGGATATTAGTTATTAATATAATTCCAATTTTCTCTGCTTTATTCAATTCTTTTATAGTTTTCATTATATTTTTTTTGTTTAAGGCATCTAGCATAGTTGTAGGCTCATCAAAAATAATGTACTTTGGCTTCATCGCAAGTACTCCAGCTAAAGCAACAAGCTGTTTTTGTCCAGAAGAAAGCATATTAACATTTTTCTTAGCAATTCCATCTATTTTTAATTTAGATGATATTTCTTTGACAATATCTTCTATTTTATCATTTTTAAGCTCCAAATTTTCAAGCCCAAATGCAATATCTTCTTCTACAATTGAATAAATTAGTTGGTCTTCAAAATTCTGGAATACAAAGCCCACCTTCTTTCTTATAGAAATCTCGTCTTTTTTTGTGCTAACACCATCTATAATCACGTCTCCTTTAGTCGGAATCAGTAGCGCATTGAAGTGTTTTGCCAACGTAGTTTTTCCAGAACCATTTGCTCCTATAATAGCTGTAAAGCTTTGTTCCTTTATTTCTAAATTTATATTTTTTAAGACATACTCTTCATCATATTTGAAATAAAGATTTCTTACTTCTATCATTGGAATGAAAATGAATAAATTGCTAAACCTTTTTTTGTTGTTAAGGTTAATTGGTTATATCGATTATCCTTTGTTTCAATAATGTTGTATAATCGTGGTATATTTATTGTTAAATTTTTAACATATTTTTCATTTAAGTTTACTTTAACATTTATTATTTTTTTATTAATAGACCTTACAACAAAATTTGTAATCTTGCCTTTTGTCAATATTAATAAAGAACTTTCTTCTTTTCCGATTGAACATAAAAATTCATCTTTTTGTAACCAATTTCCTTTTGTATGTATTATACCAAATTTCAATTTACTTTTTAATCGTGTTATTTTAGCTTTTTTTCTTTTTCCTAAGTAAATTGCAGGAAATTTGCTATATCTTGGTTCTTTATTAAACAATTTTTTAGTTTTTATTTTTAAAATTTTAATTATTTTATTTTCCAAATTTTTATAATCTCCTTCACCTATGTGTTTGTATAAAATTTTTCTATTCTTAATTAAAATCTGGGTAGGCCAGAAATTTATTTTTAGCCTTTTTATTATTTTTTTATTTTTATCGATAATTAATGGAATTTTTATATTGTATCTTTTTAATGCATAAATAATATTATTAACATTTTTTTCAAACTCCCACTCTGGAGGATGTATTATTATTGTCTCTAGGCCATATTGTTTATATTTATTATCTATTTTTTTGATGTATACTAGACTTCTTAGACAATTCATACAACTGTAGGAGAAAATATCCAGTAATATCAAATTATTAGGATTTGTTTCCATTTTTAAAATGTATAAAATAAATGTATATAAAGTTAATCTTATTTAAAATCTTAAATTTATCATTTACGCAAGAAAAATGCCGAAGGTATAGAAATACAAAATCCAGACGATACAAACTTTTATAGAATAATTCACATTATATCCAACCAAAAGTTTGGTTATAATGGTCCTACTATTTGCAGTGATATGGAGATGATTCTGCAGTCACAAGGTAGATAACATTATTTAATTTTATGGCTCATTTCATATATTTCTTTATATCCACATTCTTAGCAATCCATGCTGCCAAAATCAATTTTATTGTGTCACCAACGATAAAAGGCAGAACCCAGCCAACAAATATCACACTCCATGACAACCCTGTATATAGTTTTCCTTGAATAGAACCAAGAACATAAATTATTAAAGTACCTGCAAACATTGCAAGTATTGTATCTAGCGAGAATGATTTTGTTTTTTTTGAATAATAAATTATTAACAAGAATGTGATAATTACAATAATACTGACTATCATTAAAATCGATCTCTGTTGTTCAGATATTAACGATATCATAGGCACATAGTTTTTTGACTCATTGCTCCAAAGCTTCATTATGCCTATTTTTAGCATAGCATCTAAAAATACAATAACAATAAAAAAAACTATTACAATAAACGAAAAATATTTCAAAAATTTATTTAGTTTATTTTTCTTGAGCATACCTCCTATAATAAAAGCCGCAATCGGGTAGCTAAACAAATATCCCCCAGTAGGTCCAAGTAAAACACCAATTCCAGACGAGCCGCCTGCAAAAACTGGCAATCCAATAGTACCAACAACTAAATAAATTATCATTGATAAAGCTCCATAGTAAGCACCGAGCATTACTCCACTTAATAGAACTAACAAGGTCTGTAATGTTATTGGAACAGGTGTAAAAGGTAAAGGTATTTTAAACCATGCAACAGCTGCTGTAAGGGCTGCAAATAAAGATGCAAAAACCATCCCCTTAAGTTTATCCTTTTCCATTTGACATATATATTTATATTTTTATTCTAATATAGCTAAAACATCTCCTTTATTAACATTATCATCTTTCTTAACTTTTATCTCTTTCAAAATACCACCTCTTGGCGCTGTAATGTCATTTTCCATCTTCATTGCCATTAAAGTAAATAAACTTTTTCCTAGCTTAACCTCCTCACCCTCTTTTACTTTTATGTCGTAAATTATTCCAGGCAAAGGAGCTATCACTTCTATCTTGCCTTCTTCAGCTATTTGTTTTTTATGTAATCTTTCGACAGCTGTTTGCTCGACTTCATTTTTTGTCTCAACTTCATAAACATCACTGCCACAATGAACTAAGACTTTGCCTTCTTCTGTCTCTTCGACAAAAACCTTGTATTCTTTGCCGTCAACTTTAACAATAAGTTCTTCCATTCCTATAGGGGCATATTGCCGTGCTTCTTAACTGGTTTTTTTTCTCTTTTAGTTAAAAGCATTTCAAGACATTTGATTAAAGCTATTCTTGTTTCTTTTGGTTCTATTATCATATCAACCTTACCTAATTGAGCCGCAACATAAGGATTAAGGTATTTTTCTGTATATTGTTTTACAAGCTCGTCCTTAGCTTTAGGGTTGTTATTTATTTCGTCTCTATTAACAATATTAACAGCTTGCTCTGCCCCCATTACTGCTATCTCTGCACTGGGCAATGCTAGAACTTTATCAAAACCCATTTCTTTAGACACCAATGCAATGTAAGCTCCACCATAAGCCTTTCTTAACACGAGTGATATTTTTGGGACAATAGCTTCAGAATATGAGTAAAGCACTTTTGCCCCATGCCTTATAATACCATTGTGCTCTTGCTCTGTACCTGGCAAATAACCGGTTACATCAACTAGGTTTATGAGAGTTATATTAAAACAATCACAAAACCTTACAAATCTTGCAATCTTATCAGAAGAATTAATATCTAAGCAACCAGCCGATACCTTAGGCTGGTTAGCAACTACACCAACAACATTGCCGTTAAGTCTTGCAAACCCAACAACAATATTTGGCGCGAAATTAGCTTGGATTTCAAAAAATGATTTTTTGTCAAAAGTCTCTGATATCACCTCTTTTATATCATAGGTCTTCTTTGGATCAGCTGGGATAATAGTTTCCAGCCTTTTAGTTTCTCTTGTTTGGGTATCGTTAAGCTGATATGGTGGGCTTTCAAGGTTATTTTGAGGAAGGTAACTAAGCAAGAGCTTAATCATATCTAAGCACTCTTTTTCATTTTCTGCCACAAAATGTACAACACCACTTTTTTCACTTTGAACCTTAGCGCCACCTAATCCTTCAAAGTCTATTGCTTCTCCAGTAACAGTTTTGATAACTTCAGGTCCTGTGATGAACATATGGCTTGTCTTTTTAACCATAAAAACAAAGTCAGTTAAGGCCGGAGAGTAAACAGCTATGCCTGCACAAGGACCCAGCACAGCAGAAATCTGTGGGATGATGCCAGATGAAAGCACATTAAGCTGAAATATTTTGCCTCCTTTGTCTAAAGCTGAAACGCCTTCTTGTATTCTTGCGCCGCCAGAATCTAGCAAACCAATACAAGGGCAGCCTGTCTTTAATGCAAGCTCTATAACTTTGGCTATTTTAGTATTATGTATTTCTCCCATTGAACCACCCATAAAAGAGAAATCTTGAGCATAAACAAAAACTGCTCTTTTGTTTATTGTGCCATATCCAGTAATAACACCATCGCCAGCTCTTTTTTTGGCTATAAGTTCCTTGTTTTGTAATTCGGCAAAAGCGTCAAGCTCAAAAAAAGAACCTTCATCTAGCAAATATTTTAATCGTTCTCTTGCTGTTAACTTACCTTTCTTATGCTGAATTTCGATAGATGCTTTGTCACTTAACAGCTCATTTTTCCTTTTAAGAAACTCTTTATACATATCCCCAACTTTGTGCTTATCCATAGCTGTTTAAAAAGGTTATGGGAAATTAAGCTTCATCCAAAAAATGAAGGTTGCCATCAATTTGTGAGGCTAATTGCCAAAGA
>CAZGEW010000024.1:0-1749 GCA_964524225.1 uncultured Methanosarcinales archaeon
ATTCTTTTTCTTATATTTTCTTTTCCATCTTCTAATTCAACAATTCTTTCTGTATGATGAATTTTGAATTTTTTTGTTATTCCTTTCAACTCTAGCTTCAAAAGCTCCAAATCCGCTAATGTTTGCATCCAAAAGCCAAATATATTTTCTCCCTGTGGTTGAATATACTTATAGAATTCTTTGGAATAATCAACCATAATTTCTTCAAAAGATGGAAATTCTTGTGTTCCAAATAATGAAAGCTGTTTACTTCTCTTTTTGATTTCATTGTCTTTTTTAACCATAATAGTGTCTTCCATACTAACTAAGATAAATTTGTTTCTTTAAAAGTTTAACTGATTTTTAAAATAATCTCACAAATCGGTAAACCTAAAAAAGAACAACAAAAACAAATAACCCAGATAAAATAGCGCATAAAGTATTATTCCCAGCCACATTATGAATTTTTGTTTGTATTTTAGGGTTAGGTAGAAAAAAATAAAGAATAGAAATCCGATGAAAAGGGATTGAAGATAAAATTTTGAATTTGTTAATAATAAAATTAGTGCATTTGTATATATCTTCTTAAATTTATAATAATCAGCAAGAGGAAAAAATACTAAGAAAAGAGAAGACCATGATATAAAACCAATTATTCCAGCAATTATACTTTTCTTTAATAGATTAGTTTTATTTTCTTCTTTTTTTTTAAGTTGAGTCGATTTCATTTGATTTATATTTATTTAATGACTGTTTATTTAATACATTCTTTATAATACTTTTGGTAAAATCTCTGTCAGGTAATGATACTGTATCCCAGCCTGCTGTATGAGCGCCCCATACATTATAATGTTTTTTATTTGAAGAAACTACATTTGCATAAATTGCTTTTTCATCTTGTTCTGTTACAATAAAGTCATGCGTAACATTGTTAAATTGAGTGTCAATAACCCATCCTTGAATTAGATAAAAATTATCTAATTGTAAATTTTTACCTATATGTTCATTTGTAGTGTCATTAACCCATAAGTAATATTGTTTATCGGCGTTAAAAGACATTTTATTATCACCAACTAAACCTCTTGTCAATACCCTACAAGTAATATCAGCTTTGCATAATCTTCTCATACTATTTCCAATCTCCGTCATACTTACATGACTTTTATTAATCAACTCATTCATTATTTGCTCTCCGTATTTTCCGAAATAATATCCAAAAGTGGAATAACCTTCAAATGCACTTGGCACTGCGACACCAATTAATGTATCAATTACATTCGGATTTACTGTGCCATTCGCTAACGAAACAATTGCTACTCTTCCACCATTACTATGCCACACATATTGCAATTTATCTTTCCCAGTAAAATTAAGTACAGTATTAATCAAAGTAGGCCAATACGTATCTGTCAAATCTGAAAAATTGTAATTAGGACAATCATCACAATCTTGTCCTGTGCCTCCAGTTATCTCTATAAGCCATGTGTCTCTACCAAAATCAGCAAGTTTGTATGCTGAAGTTTCAACTATATTACTATTTCTTTAGTTTAGAGATTAATAGACCTATCAAGAAACCTATTCCTGCATTAATAGATGGGGATAGTAAATAACCTAAAAATAAACATTTGTTAAAAAAATCGTAACCTTCACAAATGTATTGACCGATAAATGCGGATAATAAAAAACCAGGATAATTTAAAAACCAAAGTTTGGGTATGTAACCAATAATACCTATCAAAAAACCAACTATTGCTAATTTTTTATGTAATT
>CAZGEW010000024.1:1849-18328 GCA_964524225.1 uncultured Methanosarcinales archaeon
TCCCTCAAACGCCCCCGGACACCCAACAGCCACAAATGTCTCAACTTTGCTGGAATTAAACTTTCCTTTCTCTAAACTGCTTAATGTTGCTCTACACCCATTGCTAAACCCAACATACTGTAAATTATTCTTTCCGGTAAAATTCAAAACTCCATTTAATAATGTTGGTACAAAACTGTTAGTTAAATCATCAAAAGTATAATCCACGCAACTATCACAGTCCTGTCCTGGACCTCCTGTTATCTCTATCAGCCAAACATCTCTGCCTTCATTTGCTAATTCTCCAGCAAAAACTTCCCAAGAAGTTAAATTACTCCATAAACCTCTCGCCAACACCACAGGCATTTCAACAGGCACTCCAGTAACATTTAATATCTCCATATAGGTTGAACTTCTATTCGGAATAAGATGTTTTAATCTTAGCTCGACACCATCAAATGTTGTAACTGTTTTCAGTTCTGTGCTAAATGTTTCACCATTCAAGGCATTTCTAACAACATTTGCAAATTCTTTTGAATTTTCTCCATAATATTGCTCATTTCCGGGCTGATGCAAGTAGTCATAAACACCTATAGCATCAACATTTTCATCGTCTATTACAAATACAGTTTCTGAGTCCTTAGCAAGAAAATCTGCTTGTCTCTTAATAAATTCCTTTGCTGCTGCAATATCCCCGGCAATTGTATTTCCGTACATAGCAATGTAATTTTTCCCGTCTAATATATAGCTTCCAACAATGCCAGCATAAGGTGTATCATACTGCTTGTCAAAATAATCTATTGTAGAGAACGACTCATACCACCACCCATATTTATTTCTAGTGTAAAATTTGTCATAAGCGTTAAGTGTATGTGTCTTTGCAGGATAAATCTGAATATCTGCACTACTTTTGTCTTCAGTATAGTAACCTAATACTAGATTATCTTTGATATAATCCTTAATTTCTTGTAATACTAATTGCGGGTTTTGCTCTGCTCCAATGCTGACATAAACATAAGGCAAACCCATAAACTCCTTATAAGCAAAATTATTTGTCTCATCGCTTTCTTCTATCTCATTGAGGTAGTCAACGCTAACCATAACCTTATCTCCTTCTTTCAATTTCAAGATGGAATAAATAACCTCTTCTTTGCCACCTTTAATCTTAATTAAGGCTGTATTATTCTCTAATGTTTCTGTATTATATATTATGACCTTAACATCTCTAGTCAGTTGACCTAAATTCCTTACTAATGATGAGACATTTATGTGTGTTTCGTTAAATTTAAAGAAATTAATATCATCACTATTGATGCTTAAATCTATACTATAGGTATTATTATCTAAAAACACTTTTGTCTGATTGCCTTTTGTCCAAAGTAAATCCAAGCCATGATTGCCGTCAACATCAACAGCTATTTGGTTTGTCTCACCAATAGGCATATAAAAAATTGTTGTCCCATTAAGCAAATAAATATTGTTCGATGTTATCAATTCTTTTTCACCATCATTGTTCATATCTGCAACCATTGCAGTTCCTTTTATACCATCTTCATAAGCGCTTAGGTTTATTTTTGCCAATTCGTTGCCATAGTAATCATAACAGTTTAATGCCATGTAATAAAAAATTATAAAGCCAATAGTTCTTTTGACATCTTTTGTAAAACAAATATCGTCTACACCATTCTTGTCGTAATCTATAATAAATGGATTTGTACCTTCCCATTCGCTTAATTGGCCACTGCCATCATTACAGCCTAAACTAGGCGCTACTGGATTTTTATCACATTTTGAGAATAGCTTAGTTCCATTTGAACCATAAACAAATAGCTCAGTAAACCAGTCAGTAACAAAACTACCATCATTACGGATGTCATCATAAAAAACACTTGCAGCAATCTCTAACTTATTGTCCTTATTTAAATCAACCAAAACAGGCTGACCCTTTAACTTGAATAATTGATGATATTCAGTTTGACCTAGAATAAGAGGAGAAAATATATTGTCTACAATTCCACTATTGTTAAAGCCTAAGTCTAAGCTTTTACTGCCTAAATCAAAAACCAAGAAGCCATAACCACCTTGATTGTCTTCATTAAACCAAAAAACTGCTTCTAAGGCATTATCATTGTCTATGTCTCCAATAGCTGGAACTGTTTGTCGAGTTTCATTATAAATAGAAGTATTATAAGAATTGTCAATTCTTGATTCCATGTTTATAATATGCACATAGTTTCTCCTGTCCTTGAATACACATGAATTCACTCCATTAAGATTTAGACATTTAATGCCACTAAAATTAGCTTCATTACTTAGTGTTAAATTAAATTCTTGGTGCAAACTTGAATCGTTGTACTGGTAAGCAAAGAAGTAATCTGTTAGATTTTGTCTAGAATTAAAAATTATTTCAGTAAAAGGATCATCATCAAAGTTAAATAATGTTGGTTGTCCTAAAAGGTAACCTACCTTAGTCCGATTCAACACATTTAATCTTGAATCAAAAATTATTAGTGACTGGTTAGAAAAAATAACAATTTCATTATCACTATCGACATCTAAATCATCAACTAATGGTTGAAAACTCATTCCATAAAACCCATTGGAAAAATTTGTAGTTTCTAGAGGAAAGTAACCAATTCCATTTAAAACTCCTGTATTCCTCAAATCGTTCTGATAAGTTTGCCAAGATGCCTTAACATTAAGGCTTAATAAAAGAAATAACAATAAATACAAATGTAATCTCATTTGCCACCCCTTTAGCAAGAGGTTTTATAGGTTAGTATTTAAAGTTTATTAAAAAAATATTCGATTTACTCTTTGCAGCAATCAATAATCTTTTTTATTATTACCGAGAACTTACTCATTAAAGCTTCTTTATTTTTTGATTCGTCAAGGTTATTTTTAATATTCTCAAAGTCTATTATTTTCATATTAATTGCAAAGAAAAATGAATAAAGATTAAATGCCGACTTGAAATACATATTGGCTTCGCTTACATTATTTTTAGACAGCTCTTTTGTTCCAACCTCAATCAACCTCATGCTAGCAGCCAATAAATGCTTGCTAATGCACCATTCTTCCCCTGTTGGATTAGTAACTATTCTACCAAGCAAGTTTTTTCTTAATTCTCTCACAGAATTTAACATTTCTAAATATTTTTGATTGTCGGTTTTCATGGCTGTAAAATAGAAATGCTCTTCCAAGCTAATTAGGTTCATTAAGGCTATGCTTAAGTCTTCATCTTTGGACAAATCGTATCCTTTCTTTGAATCTTCTACCTTCTTAAGCCATTCCTTAACATCGTCTTCCATTCTATCTACCAAATGTAAAATATAGACCTATACCTGACATTATAAGAAAAATTAAAGTAATTACCACCCCCTGAAAAGGGAATATTACCTTGCCATTTATTCTTTTAATTTGAATGTGCAACCAAAAAGCAAGTAAAGTGATTAATCCTCCAATAATACTTCCAAACAGCATTTTGTCAATCCAATAAACTTTATTTAGAAGAGAGCCTGTAGGTCCAATTAGCAGTAATGGGAAATAAATATCGTCACTTTTAATATACAATAACGGCATAGCTGTTATCAAAAATGAAGCCAATACAATAAATGAAAATTGAAATTTGAAAAATTTCTTAACTCTTAATCCAATCCATAACCCAGTTGAGACGCCAAAAGCCCCTATAAGTAATCCGATAAGACTTGCATCCAAGCCATAATATTTTGCTGAGATAGCTGCAGCGCCAACAGCAGCAGTGCAAAGCGGGCAATGCGCATAAATTAGAGGTATGTAAACAATTGATATAAGCATTAAAACAAAAATGGATTTTTTTATCATTAACAACCACCAACCATTGCTTGTTGCTTTTGACCTTGCTGCAATCTTGCTGGAAGTATACCATGATGCTCATATTGCATTTTCTCGTCATCTGTCCAGTCGCTCATATCAATTTGCTCAACACTTTTGACAGCATTTCCAGTCACTTGATTTTCTACATTCCCATATTTGTTTGAAGCGATGTTGATATAATTTAATTCTATTCCTTTATCCTTCAAGATTTGTGCTTTTTTTGTTAGTTGCATAGGAAAGAACAAGGTTTTCCATTTGCCTAACTCTTCTAATATTTCATCATTGCTGTACTTATTCCCATGATATTTGATCAGGTATTTAGCTAATCCCCTCATAGCAAAGCTATGGGCACAGCCACATGCCGGTTTTCCATCGCTAAAAATAATAGCTTCTACGCCACAGCAATACTCACAGCTTATCTGGCTTGCAATTGCAATGTATCTTCCTAAATCTTCTCCGCTTAAGCTAATTTGCTGATCCAAAATGCCCAATTTTTTGATAGCTAACTCTGCCTTTTGAGGATTTGCAGATGATACATCATCATAGGTCACTCCAAGCTCTTTTCCATATATAAGTGGGGTTCCTTTAGGTATGATATCTATTCCTTCAATGTTTATAGTAGGTTTTATTTCTTTTGCTACCTCTGTTGTTATTTGTATTTTGCCTGAACTCTTAAACTGGCTTATTTGAAATGTATTGAATAGAACTACAAATAATACAGCTAACAACAAAACCATGGTTAATTTTTCAATATTAAGTCTAATCTGCATTTTATCTCCAACATAAAATATTACGTATTGTATTAAGCTAGAAAGAGTTTTGAAACACTTTATTTATATAACTCTGAAACTAGTTTCGATAATGGCTCACTTAAGAACAATTATATTAGCCATGCCTCTTCTTCTTCTTTCCAAAATATCTTTTGATTCGAGCTTGTCTAATATTCTTGTTATTTTTACCTTGCTGAACTCTGTTTCCTTCATTAAGTCACCTTGGTATGCAAACCCATCTTTGCCCTTAACAATCTCGTAAATCTTTTTTTCCTCATCACTCAGCATTGATAAGTCTATCTCCTTGAATTCTTTCTTTAACTCTTTGCTGTATGTCTTTTGAAAAAATATTATGTAAACTCCAAATCCAAAAATAAGGAAGTCAATTCCAAATGCACTTAAAATCGTCCAAGAAATATTTGCCCAAAACGAATTGTTTTTGTGTACAGGGCACTCATTCATGTCTAATTTATTTTCATGAAATTTTTCGCACAAAAAGGCAGATTGTTTGTCAACTTGTATTTTTATGAAACTAAGCACTACAAATAAAATAACAGAAAATCCTATCAGTAAATAGCCAATGCTCTTTAAATTTTGGCTCATTTTGCTATAGTTTTAAAGATATAATTTATGTAGATCCGTCATAGGTTAATCTTGGGAGAACCCACTCAAGTTTGCGTCTTAACTTTGAAGTTAAATTCCTGTCGTCTTAGTTCCTTAATCCACATTAAACCAATTTTTATCATTAATTTATTAAAGTTTTCAGAAAGCTTGTATGTCTTTTTGTAGAGGTCATAATCAATCATGCCCATGCTCCTCAGTGGAGTCAGGATGCGATCATAGAACTGTCTTTTGTTGTAAGACAACTTTACCTTCTTTCCTTTATATGGTTCTTCGTCAATTTGCGTGATTAAATTACCTTCATGAAGCTTAGTTGCGAATAAAGACATCTCTGTCTTTGTAAGTTCGCCGTTGTTTTCTTTGAAGCAGTTTATTAAAACCTTGCCAACTATTTTCTGTTGTGAAGTTGCAAATACAATTTCAAATATATCTTCAGGTAGATTATATTGATCAACTAAAATAACCACTTTACCACCCCAATAATCTAAAAAATAAACTAATATATAAAGATTATGTTTTTGTATATTTTTTGATTTGTTAAAGTCATAGGTTGATGTTAGTAGAATGATAGAATATGATAAATATGCCCTAAACTAATTCATCTACTTTTGGTTACTCCTATCCTTGGGCAATAGCTATTTATAGCACATCTACTGCAAAATGGAGAATGGGTACCACATATATTCTGTCCATGTGCCACAAGCAAGTTATTCAAATCGTACCAATACTTCTTTGGTATAATCTCCATAAGTTTAACCATAGTCTTGTCAGGATGCTTAGTTTTTACCCAACCTAATCTCGTAGAAACAACTTGAACATGGACATCCACTGGTATGTAATCTGGTTTATTAAAACCATAGACTAAAGTTATTGCGCCACATTTCTTACCAACACCTGGAAGTTTTGTTAACTCTTCCATTGAATCAGGCACCTTTCCATTATACTTTTCAATCAAAATTTTGCAAACCTCTTTAATCCACTTTGCTTTCGTGGGATAGAAACCTACAGGAAAAATTGCTTTTTTGATTTGTTTTATTGAAATTTTTAACATATCTCTTGGATTGTCGGCTAAATCAAAAAGTCTTTTTGCAGCAGGTCCTGTAGTTGTGTCTTTTGTTCTTAAACTCAATATACAAGAAATCAGAACAAGAAAAGGATCTTTTGTTCTCTCTCCAATTTCTGTTGCAATTGGATTTTCAAATTTTTTTACTTCTTCCTTAAGAAGTTTTAATACCTTATCTATGTTTTTTATTGAAGACATTTTGAAAGACTTTATATGTCAAAAATATACCATTAGTCTATGACTAATGGACGTAAGTCAAATATGCTTGTACAAGATGGTATATTTTCGAGCATGCTCAAAAACCACCATCAATGCAAGCTTATAATTAAGCTCCGCTTCATGCCACCCATCTATGATGGGTGGTTTTTGACATGGTGCTAAACCTAAATAATAGCACAACTATTAAAAAGTTATTTAGCAAATGCAGACACATTTCCGAAACATTTAAATACATCTTTTAACCATAAAGGCTTATGGTTGCTCCTTTTAGAGAGGTACTTGATTTTTTAGGTACAATTGGCTTATTCGATGTTATATTGCCATTCTTACTCGTTTTTACTATACTTTTTGCTATTTTTGAAAAAACAAAAGTTTTAGGTACTGAAGAGATTGAAGGTAAGAAATACACAAAAAAAAACCTTAATGCAATTGCCTCTTTTGTTATAGCATTTTTAGTTGTGGCATCTTCACAGCTAGTAGAGATTATAACAACAGTGTCAGCAAATGCAGTAATTGTTTTGTTTTTATCTGTATTGTTCTTACTCTTAGTTGGTTCTTTCCATAAAGAGGGTGAACCAATCTACTTACAAGGCAGTTGGAAAATAATTTTTATGGTAATCGTATTTTTATCAATCATTGGCATTTTCCTCGATGCAATAAAAAGAGAAGATGGAAGTTCATGGCTTGACTATGTTGGGGGGGTTATGAGCTCAGGAAGCAGTGTAGTCGGGGGCTCAATTATACTACTAGCATTAACCACATTATTTGTATTTTTGATTGTCAAAGAACCATCAAAAAGTCAAAAACAGTCATAAAATTTAAATACTAATACTAAAATTAATAAAAATACAGCTCAAAAGAGGTGCTAAAATGGTTGCTCAAAACTTACAACTCGAAGGTTTTATGAGAACTTTGGAAATGTGGGGCATTAGAGATGTAATGCTTCCGTTCTTGTTGATATTTGTTATACTTTATGCGATTCTGCAAAAGACTAAGATTTTAGGAGAAGGCAAGAAAAATCTAAGTGCAGCTGTTGCAATAATAATTGGTTTACTTGTTGTAATACCGCATGTGACGCAAAGTTTCCCGCCAAATGCAGACCCTGTTGAGATTATGAATGCTGCTTTGCCACAAGTTTCTATAGTAATTGTTGCTATAATATTCCTGTTAATACTTTTAGGAGTATTTGGTCAAGACTATGTAATGCTCGGGGTAACAGCTCCTGGGTGGGTAATGCTCTTCTCACTGGCTGTAATTATTATAATATTTGGAGGAGCTGCCGGCTGGTGGACTGATAGCTTAGGCACACAAATGGAAAATGTTTTTGGAACAGAGGCAATTGCTATTTTTGTTATGATATTAGTCTTTGGTATAATAATTGCTTGGGTAACGCATGAGCCAAAGGAAGAAGGAAAAAGTTTGCTTAATAGATTAGGCGTGGACCTCAACAAGCTCTTTAAGAAATAAATAGATAGCACAGCTATTTTATTTAATATGGCAACATTCTTAGATGTATCAGGATTAAAGCACTTCAGCACTGTCTTTGTCTTTCTTTTTGTTTGGATTGTTGTGTATGCCATTTTGATGTTGACAAAAGTATTAGGAGATAATAAATTTGTACATGCACTTCTGGGGCTCTTAATGGCATTATTTGTATTAACATCTGAAGGCATGATACGTCTTATTGAGAATGTTGCACCATTCATTGCAGTCGTATTTGTTCTTATAATATTATTAAATGCGACATCAAAAATGCTTGGTGGAGAAATGCAAGGTTTTCCATCAGCGTCTATGAAAGGAATATTCATAGTCCTTATAATCTTTATAGTCTTGATTGGAATTGCTTTTGAACTAAGGACATCATATGTTCCTGATGGACTTCCTGATCTTTCGACAGGACCCGGCTTATTTTTCCATCCAACATTCTTAGGAACAGTATTAGTTCTTACAATATCTGTCTTTACGATTGCGCTTCTGGCTTACAGGACTCCATAAGGTTAATTAGATTAAATCATTAATATTCTTTTTTAATTTATTATAGGTTACATATTTGAGTCTTTTAATATGTCAATCCATGCTTCGCACAATAATTTGTGCTCGGCATTTTTTATCATCCATTAAAAAATGCCTCGCCTATTTATTCATTAATAATGGATAAATACGAGGCGAAAATTCATTGGTAGAAGAATTTTCGCCGAGTGTAACTATTGTGAGCGTTAGCGAGCAGATTTTTTAATTATGTTCATTTTATTATTGTTATAATGAATCAAGTTTTATGAATTAGTGTAGTTAACTAACGAATCAATTCAATGTAGAATATTTCAAGTACCATAAAGCTAGATGTCATTTCTGCTCCTTATAACCTTTGGTCATCCTCTCTAGCTTATTCACGCTTTCTGTTAGGCTTGGCAGAACTTTTTGGAATACCTTCTCCATAGCCTTTACCTCTACTCCAACATCAACTATGTTTTGGTCATAAGCGGAGATCTTAGTTACCATACTTTTTGTCAGTGAATCAATACCGAGTCTTAAGTCAATTATCTGTTGCTCCAGCTTTGCTATCCTTTCCTCGCTTTTTTCTTTCCATTCTACAATTTTTTTTATGTCTTTTGCAAGCTCTTCCCATTTCTCATCAATAATTGCTTCAGCCACTTCTTGTATTCTTTCCTCGTCTATTGAAGATGGAGGCTGAATTTCTCTAGGCTCTGCAAAGCTTTGATATGGTTGTGATGGTGGTTGCTCATAGCTCTGCCCATACTCCGGCATTCCAGTCTCGAAGCTTTCATTCTTTTCAAATAAACCGCTACTTAATCCGGCTTGGTTTATAGCATCGTAGATTTGAGAAGTATTATAACCTTGGCTTTGGAGCGTTTGTACAATTTGATTGTTAGTGTAGCCCTGCTGCTTCATCATTAAAACTTGCTCAATTGGTGGTAATTGCTGTGTTTGAGCAATATCCGACAATGGCAATGGTATATCCAAAGATTCATCTTTCTTTTTCTTTCCAAACTTAAAGAAAGCCATGATGCACCTCTCTTTTAAGTTTTTACTTTACATGAATATATTTAAACCTTTCTATTAGCTTTTTTCTCTAGAAGTTCATTTATGATTTGCTCAACTTCATTTTGAGTCACAAATTTGATTGGGCTCCAAAGGTTAATGTACTTTTCCAGAACCTTAACATCTTCTTTTCTTGCTACTGTCTGTAGCTCTTTTATAACTAAAAACATCTTGTCTCTTATTTCTTGGATTTCTTTTCTTACTTCCATTATGTCAGACGTTAATGTTCTAATTTCTGCTGTATAATGCTTATTCTTTGCTAGCATACTTTCCTCTGCCATTTGAAAGTATCTCCTCAAGTTTGTAAAGCCCTCCTCAAGAAGTCTTAAGCGCCTACTTAATATATTAACATCATTGCTTATTGAAGCAGTATTTGTATCTTCATGCTGTCCATGCCCGAATTTTAATACACCTTCCTGTTTTTTTGGTGGTGGTGGCAGACTAGTTCCTTCAAATGACATCTTGACATACAATTTTGTTCTTAATTATTTAAACTTTGTTATTTTGTTAGGCTTAAGCGAAAATTTGGCATATACACTCAATCTAAAAACATTTATATAAAAGATTTTAATATACTACAAAAGTACGATGAATATTAAATAATATGTCAAACTACAATGTCTCACGCACAATGTCAACACAGCACCCAGATAATGTGCACACTCCTTTTTTCTCTGACAATGCAGAGCTTGGCGGGGAAGATGAAATAAAGGAAGTTTTCTACGCTTATTCACATATTCATTGCAGAGAACAGCTTTGGGATTGTGAAGGTAAGGAAGTTGATAATTATGTAGTTAAAAAATTATTAAGCAGATATGAGCCATACTTTAAGAAAAATGTCTTAGGAAAAGATATTTTTCTTACATTAAGGGTACCAAATCCTTCTGTTGAGAAGAACGAGGCAAAAATTTTACTCGAGACATTAGAGAGCATACCAAGGAATTTCGATGCTGCAAGATTATTCTACAATAACGATGTTGCACCTATTTTTGAGATTGCTCTGCCTATGACAACTAACCATAAAGAGCTTGTCAGAATTTCGGAATACTATAAACATTATGTTGCTGGCAAACAACATCATAAGCTAAGAGACATAACAATTGCAGAATGGATAGGCAAATTTCAGCCAGAGTCAATTAGAATAATACCATTAATTGAAACAAAAGAGACAATCTTAAGCCCAGAAAATATTGTTGAAGGTTACTTAAAAGAAGAGAATGTTGAAAACTATCAGAGGATATGGCTTGCAAGGTCTGACCCAGCATTAAACTATGGAAATCTTGCTACAATCTTGATGTTAAAAGTTTCTTTTCAAAAATTGCATGAGCTTCAAGAGAAATTATCTATTGATTTATTGCCAATACTAGGCTGTGGAAGTGCTCCTTTTAGAGGCAATTTCAAGCCCACTAACATAAAGAATTGTGTACAAGGTTACCCGAGCGTTTACACCTTTACTTTGCAGTCAGCTTTCAAATATGATTACAGCATCCATGATGTGACAAATGCAGTCAAATATTTAAATGAAACTAGACATTCTGCCCCAATCAGTGTGGATGAAAAAAAGTGCCTAGCTATTATTGACAAATTAACAAATGAATACCAAAAACAACTAAGGCTAATTGTAGACTTTGTTAACAATATGGCGCCATACATACCATCAAGAAGAAAAAGAAAATTGCATATAGGCTTGTATGGCTATTCAAGAAATGTTAACAGCTTTAGTTTACCAAGAGCAATTATATTTTGTGCTGCACTTTATTCTTATGGGTTACCTCCAGAAATTCTTGGTTTAAACATTTTAAAAGAGAATGAGATAGACTACATTAAAGATATTTACGTAAATTTTGATAGCGATTTGAGAGATTCTTTACAATATCTAAATGAAGACAATCTAAAGATATTTCCTCATGAAATTATAAAAAAAGTAGAGCGAGTAAAAAATTTGATTGATTATGAAGTAAATCCAAAGCATAAGAAGATAACTTCAATTATTTTAGAGAATTTTAAAAGAAAAGAGCACCATACACTAACAGAAAATATAACAAGGGCTGGATTTATAAGGGGATTTTTGGGGTAGGGAAAATAATTTTTTCTTGAGGAAAAAATTATTTTTTAATATAAGATTAAAGAAAAAGAATACAGTTAAATGTTGGTGGTTTGAAAAGATTTGATTTATTGTACAGTTGAATATATCTCTCCTCTTACTGTTCGAGCATATCCACTTGGTTTATTATAAGTTACTGTTACTAGAACTTTTGCTTTATCGCCGGCAACCCATCCGGGTGCAGTGCAAGCAGTCCACACCATTTCTCTTGTTGCACCTGCTGCGAAGCCTGCAGCAGTATTTCCTGCTGCTGCTACACATCCTGCATACGCAGTTCCATCCTCCTTAAATAGGTTTACTGCAGTCGGGTCAACAACCTCCCCTATGTTATTTTTCAACTTAAGCCTAAACGAGTTTGCCGGGTCTGGTGCTATTGCAGTTGCTGCTATCCTGAAATCAGAGCATCCAAATTCAGGACCAAAATTACATCTATTTGGGAGTATCTTACTTGGAGTTAATATTCCAAAATAAGCCAAAGCCCCTATCATAATAAGGATAACCAAAAAAGCCCATCCATAAGTTGTTAGAAATTCTAAAGCTGATTGTGCCTTAGTTGATTTTTGAAATTGGAATAAATTAAAAAGTTTGAAGTTTATTGGAAGATTCTTGGTACTCAAAAAAAGAAACAAAAAAGTCAGAATAAATACTAAAATAAACAATAATCCAATACCATCATTAAAATAGTTAATAATGTTTTGATTTAAACGGTTCATCTTACCCCAGTTATGCAATAAACTAAAAAAGAATAAAAAGGTATGATAATTTTTATTGTACAGTTGAATATATCTCCCCCCTTACTGTTTGAGCATACCCACTTGGTTTATTATAAGTTACTGTTACTAGAACTTTTGCTTTATCGCCGGCAACCCATCCGGGTGCAGTGCAAGCAGTCCACACCATTTCTCTTGTTGCACCTGCTGCGAAGCCTGCAGCAGTATTTCCTGCTGCTGCTACACATCCTGCATACGCAGTTCCATCCTCCTTAAATAGGTTTACTGCAGTCGGGTCAACAACCTCCCCTATGTTATTTTTCAACTTAAGCCTAAACGAGTTTGCCGGGTCTGGTGCTATTGCAGTTGCTGCTATCCTGAAATCAGAGCATCCAAATTCAGGACCAAAATTACATCTATTTGGGAGTATCTTACTTGGAGTTAATATTCCAAAATAAGCCAAAGCCCCTATCATAATAAGGATAACCAAAAAAGCCCATCCATAAGTTGTTAGAAATTCTAAAGCTGCTTGTGCCTTAGTTGATTTTTTTATCATTTACATCACTCTTTTTAAACTTAAATTCTTATTTTACTTATTATTTATAAACTTTTCTATTCTGTAGTATAATAATTGTAAAAAAACTCAGAAAGATTTATATATTAGTTTAATAGCAAATATTGTTATGGCAAATAACACCTGGATGGCTATGAGGATTCTGTATACAGTTAAGCCTACCAAATTTATGTGTTAATTGCCAATTTTAACATTACTTTTTTCTGACAGGAGGTGTTAAGATTGGTGCAAAAAACAAAACTAAACCCTATGGAATATGGCTTGCGAGTCCGCGAAAATCGCGGACAAGTCGAGGAATTTGAAGATTTCCTTCAAAATTTGTTAGTAGTAGACTTTAATAATCGCGGAGAAGAATCACAATACAAATAAAATGGCTAAACATACATATTTAAATACTAAAATGTTTTCCCTTAATGTCATGATTAGGCAAGATTATTATAGATGTGATTGTTGTTGCTGTGAATTCTCATTGGTTTAATTAGTTACACACCTTCTTTCAAAAATTTCTTTATACGCTTTGAAATTTAAGGTTCAACGCAAATTAAATTTATCTTAAAATGTTGAACTTAAATTTTAACAAAGTTAGTAAAGGAAAGATTAATAAATGCGGTGGTTTAGTAAACGTTATGCACAATGAGAATTGGAATAAACTGCTTGGTAGTCCAGAACTATCAAGAATAATTGCAGACATTAATGGTGATGGACATTTACAATTGCAAGATTGGAGAGGTTTAGTATCATTTTACTCCAAAAATAAGGAAGAAATTGATGTATTTTGGAAAAAATTCAAAGCATTTTTTGGAATTGAAGGCAGAGTTTATGTTGACAACCGACAAAATAAAAGATACAAATTGTTTTTCATATCAAAATTATTAGCACAATTTTTGAATGAAGCAGGTGCTGTAAAAGGAAACAAAACTAATCAATCATTTTTTGTTCCAAAATGGATCATAAAAGGTGATAAAGAAATCAGAAGAGCTTATTTGAAGGGGATATTTGCTACTGAAGGTTATATTTATTCAACGAGAATAAACAATGTTAAAACAAGGTGGAGAATTGGTTTAGAACAATATAAGATTGAAATGCTTAAAGATGAAGGTAAAAAGTATATGGAAGAAATAAGAACTATGCTTAAGGAATTTGGAATAAAATCATCGCCTGTAAGATTTAATGGTTTTACCTTAAGAAAAGACGGAACAAAATCATTAGGAATGAGGTTCGATATAGAACAAAAATATTTCAAAAACTTTTATAATGAGGTGGGATTCGACAACCAAGAAAAAACCAATATACTAATTAGTGCTATGCGAGGGCAAAAATAGTGGGCAATTAAACTTGTCCGCTTTGCGAGGGTTTTTAGTTCAAAACAAAACCTTAAAGCCAAGCGGCTAAGGCGAGCGATTCATCTTGCAAGATGAACTCGATGCTGCAAAGCAGCTTTATGAGCCAAAAAATTTGGCAATGAAGTGTTGCGCAATGCCCGCTTATTCAAGGGTTCGAGCAAAAAATCAAAAATTTCAATTTAACTTTGTTAAATTGAAATTTTTTTATTTTTAGAAATTCCCTTCCCTCGCTTATTATATTAAGTTACTCACATAGAATGTTTCAAACATTAAAAATAGCGTACAAGAAAGATCCAGCACTAAGAAAAGGTATTAATTTTCTAGAAGTATTTTTGTACCAAGGTGTTCACGCAATATGGTTGCATAGAATTGCACATCTTCTCTATAAATTAAGAATACCATTAATTCCTCGGTTAATCTCTCAATTTAGTAGGTTCATTACAGGAATTGAGATTCATCCAGGCGCTAAAATAGGTAAAAGATTTTTCATAGACCACGGAGCAGGCATTGTAATAGGTGAAACTACAGAAATAGGTGATGATGTGATGATGTATCAAGATGTAACATTAGGTGGTCATGGATGGTGGGTTGATAAGAAAGGACAAAAAAGACATCCAACAATAGGCAATAATGTAATTCTTGGTGTAGGGTGCAAAATTCTTGGGCCAGTAAAAATAGGTGACAACAGCAAGATTGGTGCAGGAGCAATTGTTATTGATGACGTACCATCTAATTCAACCGTTGTTGCAGAGCTTGGAAAATACATTGTTAAAGATGGTAAAAAGGTTAAATTAAAAGATATTGAAAGAGTTGAGGTTCCAAAGGAAGAATGGTTTGAGCTCAAGAGAAAAGTTTTATTAATGGAGGAAAGAAACAATAAGCAATGGCATTGAAATTATTTAATACATTAACGAGGAAAAAGGAAGCATTTAAGCCTATAAAGGACAAGATTGTGGGCATTTATACATGCGGGCCAAACAAAGTTAAGTGGAATGCGAGTGAGCGAGTTCAGAGCGAACTCGCTCACATGTCACTGTAATTTTGGGCATGCCGTCTATGACTTTGCTCACATTGGCAATTTTAGAGCTTATGTCTGCAGTGATATTCTAAAAAGATATTTGAAGTATAAAGGTTTCAAGGTAAAACATGTGATGAACATTACAGATGTTGATGATAAGACAATAAAAGGCGCAAATAAAGAGGGCATTTCTTTGAAAGAATACACAACTAAGTATGAAGAGGCTTTTTTTGAAGATTTAGATACATTAAACATTGACAAGGCAGACATATTTCCAAGAGCGACAGAGCACATAAAAGAAATGGTTGAAATAATAAAAAAGTTACTGAAAAATGGAGTCGCTTATAAAAGTGAAGATGGAAGCATATATTACAACATTTCAAAATTTAAGGATTATGGTAAACTTTCTCGTACAAAAATAAAATCACTTAAAGAGGGTGCAAGGGTAAAACAAGATTCTTATGAAAAGGAAGAGGCAAAAGATTTTGCTTTATGGAAAGCTTATGACAAGGAAGATGGTAATGTTTTCTGGGAAACTGAAATTGGAAGAGGACGTCCAGGATGGCATATTGAGTGCTCAGCTATGTCTATGAAGTATTTAGGCAAACATTTTGACATTCATGCAGGAGGTGTCGATTTAATATTTCCTCATCACGAAAATGAGATAGCTCAAAGTGAAGCATCAACAAATAAGAGATTTGTTAATTATTGGTTACATAATGAGCATCTGCTTGTAAATGGACAAAAGATGTCAAAATCATTGGGGGATTTTTATACTTTAAGAGATTTGCTTAATAAAAACTATAATCCAAAAGCAATAAGGTACCTTTTATTGTCAGTTCATTATAGGATTCAATTGAATTTTACTGAAGAAGCACTTAAAGCGGCAGAAAATGCAGTGCAAAGATTAAAAGATTTTGTGGTTAAGCTAAAAGAAATTATAAAAAAATTCAACAGCAAATCTGTTGAATTTTTTTCTGATAAAAAAGATAAGAAAAAAATTTCAACAAAATTGAAATTTTTTCGTAATAAATTCGAGGAAGCTATGGATAAAGATTTAAATATTAGTGTTGCATTGTCTTATATTTTTGAATTTGTAAAAGATATTAACACATTAATGATGGAAAATAAGATTGGAAAAGGCGATGCAAAAAAAATAATAA
>CAZGEW010000025.1:0-17829 GCA_964524225.1 uncultured Methanosarcinales archaeon
AACATCCGAGAATGATTGCAATTAGTATTTCTAAAAACATCATTTTTTTATTTTTGCAAACGTGCTGAGCACATCTGCATCAATCACGAAAGCCATCAATTCACCTTCTTGCTTTATTTAGAATGGCAACTCCCTTTTTAACTCTTTCCTTAGTAGATTTGATGGCCCTCACAACACCTCTTTCAGCTAGTGCCTCTTTGAAGTCTACAGTGCTCATCTCGGCAATCTCTGCAGCTTTGCCTAGGCTGACCTCACCAGAATTGTACAATTCAACGGCAGCAGTCACCTTCAGATGAGGTTTGTGCTCAAACAGGCATCTCAAAGCGTCCTTTGCCACATCTGACTTGCTAGAATAAAAGCCAGCTTTAACTAGTGCAGAGATTTCATTGCTGATTATTTCAGGCAAACTAAAAGTTTCTGCTTGCGGCATATTCTCACCTTCTGTGATTTAATAATATTTATTAATATCTATTAATATATAAAACTTTTGTTTTTGTGCTGGTTCGTATCTGAAAATTAATGATGGAGGTGTTATTATGATAAAAAATTAATTAAACATATTAAAGAGATGGTTAATCACCTATACAACAAATTTAAGCGATATTTATAAAGAGCAAGTAAGACTTTAATATTAGAAACCTTGTTAGCGGTACTCTGAGGAGTATTTTTCCCAGAGTGCCAAAATAAAGAAATCAAAACCTATTAAAAATTGACCTTTTGGGATAGAGTGGGATACAATAAGGGCAAATTTGTTTAACTTTTTTTAGAAGATTTTGCACAATGATGACAACAAAATGTCAATTCTTTTCCTTTAATTATCTCTTTATACCCGCCTTCAAGAACTTTGCAACCGCAATGCGTGCAAATACTTATTTGCGGCTTTAGTGCAAGATAAAATAAGTCTCCACTACGGCTTAGCATCTTTTTAGTGAATGTATTCCCTTTTTTTGTGGGAGAATATATTATCTTATCTCTTGAGCCAGTTTTTTTAACTTTGATAAATTTCTCTTTTTCTAATAACTCCAGAAATGGGTAAACTTGACTTGGACTAATACTTTTTCCTATCCTCTTTCCTAACTCCCTCATTAGTTCATATCCATGCTTTGGGTTTTCTATTAAAAGTAATATAGTATAAAATTTTACTAGGCTAGCAATTTTAATAGTCATACAATATAGGTAGCTATCGAAATATTTAAATATTTTGATAGCTACCTATATTGTTTCGTATTTTCTCAATGCGAGTGATGCAATTGGCTTTAACGACAGCATTTTGAATATAAGATTAACTTTTGAATTTGAAGGATTGAGCATTCTTTTCTGCAATTTTAATAAATAGTCATAGTATCTTTTATTTTTTAAGCAGAAATTTTTGTATATTTGTGTACCTTCCTTTAATGTAATTTTTGATTTTAGTATTTGATTTATGACATCTCCGCAAAATATTCCAGCCCTTATAGAAGGCCTTATCCCTTCTGCAGTTAGAGGCAAAACATTCCCCCTAGAATCTCCCACCAAAAAAATATTTCCTATAACAGGTTCTCTTAGCGTATATGGTATATAGTTGCCATGAACACTTCCAACTTTAAGTCCATAGCTCTCAACAAAGTCCTTCAATGACTTGTGTATTTTAGAGTTTTTTCCATAACTCCCAACACCAAATCTTGAGTTTTTTCCAGCAGGAAAAAGCCAGGCTGCTCCATTTTCAATAATCCTATCATCAATAAAAAATCTTAACAAATTGTCCTCATACTGAATCTCTGTTTCCATTGCAATACTAAGTTTATCCATATCTATAAAGCCTTTAACAATGGAGTTTGTAAGCACCGCACCCCAGCCGCTAGCATCAGCATATATTTTGGCTTTGTAAAAATTTTTATCAGTTTTAACTAAACCATTTTCAATGCCTATAACATTCTCTTTTCTGAATTCAGCATCGCTTTGCTTGAAATATTTATTACAAAAATTGAAATAATCTATAGTGCAAAATTGGTCAGCTAATGGCATATGGTGCTCTTTATTCTTTGTACGCAAAGCTGCAGTATTAAATGTTTGTAGTATAGAGCTTTCACAATCAATACCTTCCAAAAACTTTACTATTGTACCGCATGCTGATGTTACATTTGTTCCAATTTCTTTTCGATCTATAAGCAATACATTCCCTTTCAGCTTGCTTGCCACTGCTAAGCCTGCAAAGCTTGCACCGACTATAACTATATCAAACTCTTCCATTTTATTTTTTGCTTATTGCAATTCACTCACTTTCTATCTTTGGTTTGTATCTGTTCAAGAGCATTGCATTTCCTACAACGCTAATTGAACTAGAAGCCATTGCTATAGCTGCATAAATCGGATTCAGTAAAATTCCGAAGAATGGATAAAGCAAACCAGCTGCTACTGGAATCAAAATAACATTGTAAAAAAATGCCCAGAAAAGATTTTGCTTCATCTTATTTACAGTCTTTCTGCTTAAGTCAATAGCGGTTACAACATCACGCAAATCATTTTTAATCAAAACTATTCCTCCAGTCTCTTTCGCAATATCAGTTCCAGCTCCTACAGCAATGCCAACATCTGCTTGCGCCAGCATAGGAGCATCATTAATACCATCACCAACAGCTGCAACTACTTTGCCTTTTGCCTGAAGCTCTTTAACCTTATTGGCTTTATCCTGCGGCAAAACTTCAGCCATAACATTATCTATGCCTATTTGCGATGCAATTGCTTTAGCAGTTCTTTCATTGTCACCAGTTATCATCCAAACCTCTTTGCCCATTCTCTTTAATTCTTTGACAGCTTCTTTTGAAAACTCCTTTAATGTATCAGCAATTGCAATCAATCCAAAAATTTTTTTATCATAAGCAATTAATACAACTGTTTTGCCCTCATTTTCCAATTTTTGAATTTGATTTCCTATATTATCAATGGATATTTTATAATCGCGCATAAATAGCCTGTTACCAACCAGAATCGCTTTATTTTTATAACTCGCTTTAATACCTTTGCCTGCAACAGTCTGATAAGATTCAGCTTTTGGCAATTGTAGTTTCATTTCATCAAATTTCTTTAAAATAGCTTGACCTAAAGGATGCTCTGATCCTTTCTCGGCAATTGCAGCAAGCTTTATAACATCATTTTCTATATACTTAGAATCCAAAACAACAACATCCGTAACAGAAGGTTCACCTTTAGTTAAAGTTCCAGTCTTATCAAAAATGATAGATGTTATCTTATATGTCTTTTCTAAATACTCTCCACTCTTAATTAAAATTCCATTTTGAGCGCCTTTGCCAGCGCCTATCATTATAGCTGATGGAGTTGCGATACCCAAAGCGCATGGGCATGCTATTATTAATACCGCAATCAAAATAGTCATTGCTAATGAGAATTGTAAACCCATAATCCAATACCAAAATATGAATGACAAAATGGATATAGCAATTACAACAGGAACAAAGTATGAAGAAACTATATCAGCCAATCTTTGCATTGGCGCTCTGCTTGCAATTGCCTCTTGAACCATCTTAACAATTTGGGCTAAAGTTGTTGCTTCTCCAACCTTAGTTGCTTTTACTTTCAATAAACCACTTTTGTTAATTGTTGCGCCTATGACTTCACCGCCAACTTTCTTACCAACAGGTATACTTTCTCCTGTAATCATAGACTGATCAACAGAAGAACGACCTTCTATAACCATGCCATCTACAGCTATTTTTTCTCCTGGCTTAACTATAAAAACGTCGTTAACCTTAAGTTGCTCAACAGGAATTTGCTCCTCTTTTCCATTCCTAATAACTGTTGCGAGCTTTGGCTGCAAATCAATCAATTTTCTAATTGCCTGTGATGCTTTACCTTTAACTAAATGCTCCAAATATTTTCCAAGCAGAATAAATCCGATTATCAACCCAGATTCTGTGAAATATACCTCTGGGCCGCCTTCTGTTACTTTTGGAAATATTTGTGGCCATAAAATTCCTTGAAATGCATAAAGGGTGCTGTAAAGCCAAGCTGCAGATGTTCCTATTGCAATCAGACTATCCATGTTTGCTTGCTTAGCCTTTATTGCATCTATTGTTCCTTTATAAAATCTCCAGCCACCTATGAATTGCACAGGAGTTGCCAAGAAAAATAGCCAGATATAATTTGGAATTCCAAACCATGAAATCTTATAAAAATATTCAAAAACTAAGGTTAGCGTTCCTAAAACTAAACTGAAGATTGTTATAAGCTTGAGTTTCTTCATTTCTTTTTGCGGTTTTAGAAAAGTTTCTAGGCAATTACCGCTGCAAAAATAATATTTCATTCCATCCTGCTCAGCTTTGAATATAGCTTTAGCTTCATCAACATACATACCACAAACTACATCCTTTGCCATATGCTCTATAAAAAATTTCACGCCTTGCGTGAAATTTTTTCTAACGTTTTACCTCTGAAAAATTTTTAATTCTTCAAGAATTAAAAATTTTTGTAATTATTTTAACCTCCAGTTAAATTCTCTTTTTGCACTATCAATAATCACAAACTTAATAGATTTTGCATTTTTATTTATTGTGGGAAATTTCAAAACTCCTTCTCTATGATGTCCGCCAGGAGCAGAACCTTCCCATTTAACAGGTTTATAAGCGTTGCCTAAATCATCGTACAAAGTTGATATTTGCGTTAAATCAAAATCCAAGTTTACAGAATGTGTATTCATTAATATTTTAAATTCAGAAGGACTTAAAGGCGTTACTTCAAACTCAATATTATTTTGGTTGCTTGCTAAAGTTTGAAAAGAAAATTGGTTATGGTATATGTCAGGACTTTCACTTTTTGAAATGTAAGAATAAGATGCAAAAATAACTATTATCGACAAAACAAGCAAAGAATAAAGCAACGCTTTAATTTTGGATTTTGGAATTTTAGTATTCATCAGACTTGCCATATAAGTGATTCCTAATAGGTTAGAAAAAATTCCAATTAAAAGCAAAGTTGACTGGTATTTTGTGAGGAATAACCCTAAGGCTGTAATTCCTAAAAATGGCGTAATATCTGCTATGTGATGTGCGCAGCACGCAACCATGGAAGTTGCAGAAATTCCAGTAGATGTTGCAGCTTGTGTTGTAACCGCTTTGTGCATTTGCTCTTTAACATAAAAGAACATTCCAATCTGTATTCCAAATCCTACAATTAATGGTACCATCCAATACAATAGTTTAACAAAGTTGTCTATTGCGAAAGAAATCCCGCTAATTAAAGATACTACTGTGATATAGAAAGCAAAAAGCAGTCCGCTAGCCAATAGCCCTATAAATATGAATTTATTGTTACTCTTTTCCACGAAACCACCTACAACTTTTCTCCAATCCAGTTGTATACAAATGAAAAGATATAGCCTGCTGATGCAGCGACTATGAACCATGTGACAACTCCACTATTGCACTAGCTAATGTTATGTTTTTAATCTGTAAATAAACAAAAAGCTTAGCAACATCCTTTGCCTTTTTTTGGTCCCATTTTGATTACCTCCGTATGCATTAATATGTCGAAAATATACCATTAGTCTATGACTAATGGACGTAAGTCCAATGTACGAGCACAAGATGGTATATTTTCGAGCATGCTCAAAAACCACCTGTCTGCACGGCATGGCTTGCAAGGCTTCGCCAATCATGCCACCCGTCTATGACGGGTGGTTTTTGACATATCCATTTTTGATATGTATCTGAATAAGTATATAAATTTTTCGATATGTCATATTTTAGATATATCAAAAAAGAAATGTATTTATATAAGTATCACTTTAACACATTTATGGCGGATATAAAAATAACAAATATGCTAAAGTTCTATGCACTGTGCCTTCTAAAAGAACTTTTACAAATATCGGCATCTTTAGAGTCCAAACCAAAACATCCTTTGGCAAAAGCCAATGTTGGTATTGCAATTGAAACTGCCGATATTGCATTAATGCAGACGATTTGTCAAAAATTAATTACCTCACCAATTTGAGCAAGAAAACGATGTCTGTTGTAAAACAAAATGTTTTAGCTTCTATTTGTAAATATAAAAACATTTATATTTCCTAACTTGATTTTTTGTGAGCTTATGAAAAAGAGGCTTAACATAGGATGGTTTTCTTTTACGTGCTGTGAAGATAGTACTATTATATTTACTGAACTCCTTAATGATCATTATAAAGACTGGTTTGAAATTTTGAATTTTAAACATGCGAGAATACTCCAAAGCAAGAATACTTTAAAAGGTATAGATGTGGCATTTGTTGAGGGCGCAATAAGTTCAAAAGAAATAGTAAAGGAACTAAAAGAGATAAGAAAGAATTGCAAAATATTAGTAGCTGTAGGAAGCTGTGCTATTCAAGGCATGCCATCTGCTCAAAGAAATTATTTTGATGAACAAACAAAGCAAGAGATTAAATTTCTGTTGGATAGGTTTAAGCATACAGGCAAAGTATACAGTTTGAAAGAATTGGTTAAAGTCGATTATGAGGTGCCGGGCTGCCCTATGGAGGAAGATAAATTTTTAGAAATATTAGATAGGTGCTTAAAGGAGTTTAAAATTAAATAAAAAATGCATAAATCAGACATCACAATAAGGAATCTAGCTAAAATAGAAGGTCATGCTGACTTAGAGATAAAAATAAGAAGCAAAAAAGTCGAAGATGTTAGGTTAAAAATTACTGAAAATAAGAGGTTCTATACCCAAGCAATTAGAAACAAACATGTTATAGGATTGCCTCAGCATGTTTCCAGAATTTGCGGAACTTGCAGTATTGCTCATCTTCTATGCAGTATAGAGTCTATTGAAAATACATTAGGGATAAAGCCCTCAGCACAAACTATGATGCTGAGAAAATTGGCCATATATGGATTGATGATAAGGGACCATGCATTGCATCTGTATATCTTTGCTTTGCCAGATGAATTTGGAAAGGATTCTGTTTTAGAGTTAAGCAAAAGCAACCATGATTTAATTCATGATGCTTTTAGCATTAAGGCCGCAGGAAATCATTTATCTATCTTAGTTGCTGGAAGGTCTGTTCATGCGCCATACCCTGTTATTGGTGGCTTTAATCATTTTCCTGAAAAAAATGAAATCGATAAGGTTGTTCAAGAGCTTAAAAGCATTAGACCAATTGTTTTAAAGTTAATTAAATTATTTTATAATAGCAAATCAAGTTTTGTCAGAAAAACCAATTTTGTAGCTTTGGCTGCTGAAGAGTATGGCTTTTTAGAAGGATGTATAAAAAGCACAGAAGGTTATTGCATTGAAGAAAAAGATTATTACAATCACTTAAAAAGAGTAGTTATACCTTATTCTGAAGCTGTCGGCTACGAGTTTCACGAAAAGGATTATATGGTAGGAGCATTAGCAAGAATGAACCTAAACAAAGAGCTTTTACATCAAGACACAAAAAGAGACGCTGCCGAATATCTAAAGGTATTCCCTTCTTTTAACATATTCCACAACAATTTAGCCCAATCAATTGAGATTCTACATAGCATTGACCACTCGATAGATTTGTTATCAAACCAAGCATTTAACAAAGAACAATATGGACAAATTGTATATAAAAGTGCTGAAAATGTTGGTGTTATTGAAGCGCCAAGAGGCACTTTGTACTATCACCTAAATATAGCAGAAGACGGCTTTGTCAAAAATGGAGCTATCATAGTCCCTACACAACAGAATCAGATAAATATGAAGGGTGATATTTGGAAGCTTGTGCAGGATAATGTTAATAAGCACAAATCGTGGATTGTTAAAGAATGTGAGAAATTAATAAGGGCTTACGATCCTTGCATGAGCTGTGCTTCTCATTTCCTAAAAGTAAAGTGGGTATAATTTTTTTAACTTCCTCATAAGCCTTTTTTTGATTGTAGCTAATTGGAATAGCTATTATTCTTATTTTTTTGACTGCTCCAATCTTTTTCATTAATTTTAAAAAGAAAGATACATCAAAATCATGTAATGAAATCTTTTTTCCTAACTCTAATTGGTCTAGGTTTTTTATTACTGAAACTTTGTTTATTCCACTAGCCACATCCATAATAGCAACATCTTTTTCATTTAACTCCTCATTTGGATCTAAATGAATAAACTTAATTTTTGGAAAATCTTTTTTCAGTTTTTTACTCAGTGCTACTGCCAAATTATCTTCCTTTAACAAAGTGTTTCCAAAAACGTAGATTTTTATTGAATGAGAGTAACTCCTTGCGGAGTTATTAGGGAGCAATTTTTTTGCCATTTTCATCATAAATCTCTAGAGCAATTGTTGGGCAAGACTTTGCCGCTATTATGTTTTTTGGCAGTTCTTTTTCTGAAATTGTTTTAGTCCTCACAACTGCTTTGTTTTCACTGTCCAAAGAATAGTTTTCAGGGCATGCTACAACGCACGAAGCTGCACCTATGCATAAGCTTCTGTTGTATTTTATTGTGTAATTTGCCATTTTACTTATGTTGAATAATCCTGATAAATTTCCTTATTCCTCACAAACTTAATAGCTGACAATGCTGCATTGCAGCCATCCCCAACAGATTTTGCTATTTGTCTGCATCTTGAAATGCAGTTGCCTGCTGCAAATACACCTGGCTCTGAAGTCATGCTATTCTTGTCAACAATCAAAGCATCATTTTCAATTTGTAATACCAATTTTGAAGAAAAATCTAATGCTGAGAATTCACCACAACCCATAAAAATACCATCAAATTTTAGTTTTTCACCATTCATTAAAACTATATTCTCAAGTTTGCTATTGCCTTCAAATGCTTTTACTGCCGCATTTAACAATTTAATTTTCTTATTGCTAATTTCGCTTGATAACTTGTCTGAAAATTTGAAATTATCTGAATTAGATATAATTGTTATGTCATTAGTATACAACAAAAGTGATAAAGCTTCTTCTGCTGCATGGTTGCCATTTCCAATCATAGCTACTTTCTTTTTTTGGTAAAATGGGCCATCACAATCAACACAATAATGTACTCCTTTACCAGTTAGTTTTTCCTCATTTTCTATTCCTGAGAGTTTTATAGGTGTTCCAGTTGCTATTATAATCGCTTTCGCTGTGAATACCTCTTCTGTATCTATTTTAACATAGAAAACGCTATCTTTCTTTTCAATATTTATCACTTCTTTTTTTATGATTGTCACTTTATATTTTTTTACTTGTTTTAAAGATCTGTCCATCAATTCATCTCCTGTGATGCCATCTGGAAATCCAAGATAATTCATTATGATATGGGCTTTGAGAACTTGGCTTTCTTCTGGATTGCCTATTACTAAGACGTCGATATTAGCCCTTCCCAAATAAAGCGCTGCAGAAAGTCCTGCTGGTCCACAACCAATTACAATTACCTCTTTATTCATAATAAATCTTTTTATTATGTGTCATGTTTAAATAAATTGCGTTTAGAAACTTTTTTAAATTATAGAAAAAACCAATATTTATGCTTAAAAAACAAAAAGGATTATTTTTGGTTTTTTTAACAGCATTAATTAGCGGAGTTTCTATTTTTTTAAATAAGTACTCAGTTTCAGTAATTAATCCTTATGTTTTTACCTTTTTAAAAAATGTAATTGTTGCATTAGCTTTGCTGTCCCTATTATTGCTATTTAGAAATTTTAATGAATTAAAAAATTTAAGTATAAAGCAATGGCAGAATTTAGTTTTGATTGGATTAATTGGAGGCAGCATACCCTTTTTATTGTTCTTTAAGGGATTGTCCCTTACAAGCAGTGCCATGGGCTCTTTTATGCATAAAACAATGTTTATTTATGTTGGTGTATTAGCTGTTATTTTTTTAAAAGAAAAGCTAAGCAAATTTATATTTATCGCATCTGTTTTATTGCTTTTAGGGAATTTCCTTTTACTGAAACTCAAGGTATTTTCTTTTAATATTGGAGATTTATTGATTTTAATTGCCACATTATTTTGGGCTGTAGAGAACACTTTATCAAAGCATGTTTTAAAAGAATTATCTGGCAATGTTGTTGCTTTTGGAAGAATGTTTTTCGGTTCGATCTTCATTCTAATATTTTTGGGGTTTACAGATCAATTGTCTTTGATTGATAACATCAACACCTCACAGATTTTATGGATTTTATTTACTGCTGCACTCTTACTTGGATATGTAGTAACATGGTACAATGGAATTAAGAATATTAAAATTACTGTAGCTACTTCTATTTTATTGATAGGGAGTCCAATCACAACATTGATTAACCTTATTTTTCCTGAAGGTGTTATAAGCCTAATTGAATTTTTTGGTATCTTGCTTATTGTGGCTGGGATTGGTATTATGGTTTTGTTTGTTGAAAAAATAAGACATCAGGTAACCTTTTCAACTGCATAACCATAATGAATAGTAACTATATCTCCTAATTTAGCATCTGGAACCAAAGAGCTTAAAACAGGTCGAGTTTTTTTGTTATCGTATTCTACCATGTAATAATTAACTCCTTTTTTTATTATCTTTGATTTGAATACTTTGCAAAGATGTTTTAGTGCAGGAGGTGCTTTTTTGTCTATGTCTATACCTTTATCATTTGCATTTGAAAACATTCCGTCTAGAAGCTCATTGTGTCTTTTTGTGAAGTATTCCCTTATTATTTCTTCAGAAAAATAATCTTTATTTTGTTCTTTTGCCAAAGATTTCATTCGTGTAATTGCTCTAAAATAAATCTTTTCCAATAATTCCCTTTTAACTGGCTTGTTATTAATTGCTGACTTCTCCAACTTATCAAAAGTTTTTTGATTAATCTCCCCTCTTTGCTTCAAAACCATTGAGCAAGGAAATGCATATTTAAGAAAAAGTATCTCTGGTTTCATTTTTGAAATGCTTCTAGCCAATTCTTTGCCTGTTCCTCTGGTATCTTTTCTATAACTAAGCCACCTTGTATTATAACATAATCTCCTACTTTGTATTCTCCTTCAACTATTCTTCCTTTTCTTTTTTCTGTTTCGTAATCTACTAGCGCTATATTTTTTTTTATTTTTAATATTTTTCCTGGAATTGCTAAGCACATATATTTGTAAAATATTAAGTAGAATATAAAATTTATCATTGACAAGTGTACTTTACATTAATGACTGCGGCGCAAAAACAAGTATTAAACCTAAAATTAATAATACAATCCCGCCAATTAGCTTACAATACTTGGCATATTTAGTGCTTAAAGTAGTGCTGACTGCAAATGCTGCAAGGCTGAAAATTATTAAATCGTCAAGCATAAAAAATAAGTCATATAGAAGGATATATGCATAATATTGAAATGTGCTCAAGTTGCTTAAAGCCAAAACTTGCGTGAATATAGCTGGAATTGCAGATGAGCATGCAAATTCAATCGAGTTAATAACAAAAGCCAAACCTATAATGCCAAATATTGTTGCTATTGTTATTGGAGAACTAACCAATTTCTGTATTTTGCTCATACTAAGCCTTGATTTACCGAAATCAACTTCGCAGACAAAAGCGCCTTTTGTTTTAATATAATCTCTAATATTTGTTATACCAGCATAAACAGCCCATAATCCGATTGCTATTGTTAGCGGATTTAAATAGCCTATGAAAAGGAAAACATTAAGCCAAGCTGTCATAAACAAAAAGTAAAGCACTCCTGAAGCCAATACAAAAGTACCCACTAACAGCCATATCTTTCTTCTGTCATTTAAACCTAAAACAATTGAAATTAGGTAAACCAGAACCCACATAGCGCATGGATTAAAACCATCAACTAAGCCGAGAATAATTGTAAGGACAGGCAAAGAATAATCCAAAGTATTAATATCTCCAATAAAAGGGATTTTCACAATTGTTTTTTGCTCAGCTTTTGGTTTCGGTGTTGGTTTTTCTACACTGTTGATGTATAACCTTAATGCTTCCTCAATTTGAACTCCAGAGGTCTCGGCAGAGTCAAAGCCTATAAAGTGGTAAGCCCCAAAAAATGTTCCTGGAACTCCTAACTGAGCTCTCGGAATATTGTATCTTTCAGCAAACTTCAAAAACAAAGTAGATTCTTGTGGTTGGGTAACGTCATGATAAACAAACCTAACAGCAGGATATTTTTCCATAAGAATCTCGTTGAAAGGCTTTTGCTCTTTGCAGTGAGGGCATTGTGGATGATAAAAGAAATGTATTGTTAATTCATCATCATATTGCTGTTGTTTTGATGAATAATCCTTAACGATAAGAAAAAAGCCAATAATTATTAAAGCAACCACCAAATATCTTTTAAACCTATCCTTGTACAATTTTTTAAACCAATTGATGGTTTTCATTGCTTTTTTGCCCATCAACTAAAGGATGTATTAACTCAATACCCTTATCTTTTGTGCAATTATCTCATTCTTTCCTTTGTATTCCTGTACCTTTCCAATAATCTCAATGGTATCTCCATTATTCAATTTTAGATTATTGTTGTCTGCAAACAGAACAATAGTGGTTGGATATTGCTGGCTAACTTCAATGTAAATAACATCACCTTTATCAGCTATTTTGGTTATTATCCCTTCTAATTTGATATCATCGCCAACATTTTTATTCAAAATTCTGGGTTTATACTCTTTTACATCTATGTTTGTGGATGAAAAATATAAAACTAATAAACCAAGTAAAGAACATGCAAGCGCTATTTTTAATAAAGTATTTTCACTAATCAAGTTTTACCCTCAATAAACTTATTTATGGAATTATTTAGTTCATTTATTTTAACCCTAACCTGTTGCATAGTGCCTCTATCCCTTATAGTGACAGTAGAATCCTCCAAAGTTTGAAAATCTATGGTAACGCAAATTGGTGTTCCTATTTCATCTTGTCTACTATATCTACGCCCAATAGAGCCACTGACATCAAATGTGCATGTGAATTCTTTCTTCAACTTGTCATAAACATCTCTTGCCTTCTTTACAAGTTCTTCCTTGTTTGACAAAAGAGGAAAAACACCAACCTTAATTGGGGCTAATTTAGGGTGAAGCTTTAGTACTACATTTTGTCTTTTTTCATCATAAGCATAAGCATCAAACATAAAAACAAGGAAAGCCCTTTCAACACCTTGTGACGGTTCGCAAATTACATGAGGCAATATCCTTTTCTTTGTTTCTTCATCAAAAATTGTCAAATCAGTTTTTGAACGCTCCATATGCTGTTTTAAATCAAAATCTGTCCTATTGCTTAAGCCCTGCAGTTCTTTCCAACCAAATGGAAATTTGTATTCCAAGTCCCAAGTGTCAAGTGCGTAATGGCTAAGCTCTTCTTGGACATGTTGCCTTATTCTGAAATGATCTGGATTAGCAGCGAGGTCAACAAACCACTTATGCATTTGAGCAAGCCAATAGGCATGCCATTTTGTTTTGATAATCTTTTTGTCAATACATTCTTTTATTGTCATTTTTTCCATTGGTTTTTTGTGCTTTTGCATCTCTGCCGATAAAACATTTAACTCATAATCCAAAACTTCATCAATAAAATAACATTCTCCCTGTTTTTCAGGATGCACAAAATACTCCATCTCCATTTGTTCAAACTCTCGCATTCTAAATAAGAAATCTCTAGGAGAAATTTCGTTCCTAAATGCCTTTCCAATCTGTGCAATACCAAACGGCAATTTCAGCCTTGCATTTTCTTGAACTAGCTTAAAATTTGTAAAAATAACTTGTGCAGTTTCTGGTCTCAAGTACGCAACTGAACTTGATGTTTGCACAGGTCCAACATTTGTTGTGAACATTAAATTGAACTTCTTTGGTTCGCTTAGCTCATTTCCACATTTTTGGCATTTTATTTTATGTCTTGAAATCTCTTTTGCAATATCTTCAAGTGACATTCCTGCAGTAGATATCTTTAGTTTGTCTTCTATTAATTGGTCCCCTCTAAATCTTGTGCTGCATTTCTTGCAATCAACAAGAACATCGGTAAATACATTAACATGGCCAGATGCTGTCCAAACTGCTGGATGTGTGATAATGCTTCCATCAATTCCAACAATATCATCTCTCTGCTGAACAAATGTTTTCCACCATTCTTTCTTTATATTATTCTTTAACTCAACTCCAAGATGTCCAAAATCATAAAACCCAGCAATCCCGCCATAAATCTCAGAATTTGGATACACAAATCCTTTTCTTTTGCAGAAAGTTGCCATATCATCTATTGTTATCATTTGTTCCATCACGCATTTGTAATTTTTTTATTATTTTTAATTTTATTGTTTTTTTAGCTCTTTATGTGATTTCCAAAAGAAGTAACCAACAATTGTAAAGGTTACTATCGGAGATATCCATTCTGGAATATGAACTCCAAAACTATCTAATATCATAATAGTACCTAATGATAATATAGAATACATTGCACCATTCTTCAAATATTTATATTTCTTAACATTATCTATATTGCTCACTGTAAGTTTTCTCACAATTAAAGCACCTATACCATTCCCTATTAATATTAAAGGGATTGAAAAGGTAAATGCAAAAGCACCTAGAATACCATCAATTGAAAATGTGGCATCTATCACTTCTAAATAAAATATTTTGCTCAAATCACTCATTTTTTCACTTCCTTCAAGCATTCTTTTTTCTGCCTGCTCCGCATTCTCCTTAAAACCATGTGTTATGAAAAAGGCTGTTGAGCCAACTACTGCGCCAAAAGCCATAAATGGGTTTTTCTTTATCGCAAGCCAAACTATCGCAGTTAACATTATAGAAACAACAGCAAAAAACCAAACACCTTGTCTTTCTATGAATCTTTCTCCAATTAAACCATAATGTTTTGGCTCTAAGAATAACCAATGGAAGAATAAGAATACAAGAAATGTGCCTCCGCCAATAAGCAAAATTGGAGCAGACTCCTTAATAACCTTAGCAACATTTGGATTAGAGCTAAAAGAAGCTGTAAAGGCTTCTATTGGGCCTAAAGAAGGATTGCCCATCCATATTATCAGCCATGGCAATAGACCTCTAATTAAGAAAACAGCTATTAAGATACCCCATAATAAAAACCATCTTCTAGCCTTTTTAGACATTGTTGAAAGAACTTCAGCATTTATTATGGCATTATCTACACTTATAATTATTTCAAACAGGCTTAATCCTAAAACTATTAATACAATTGAAAATAAGTCCATTTTTTTAAGGTAATTAATCTAAAATAAAAAGATTGCGACTTATCTCCTATCCAAAATCTTTTGCGGCATTAAATAAGCAATGAGTAAAGGCACTATAACAATCCCAATACCAAAAACTAAAATATATTGCCAAGGATAACTTTTATAGTTAAGTAAATCTGATTTTAATTGAACAAATAAAAGCAATAATATTATTAATGGCACTACATACCTTATTGAGAACCTCCATAATGCACCTATTTTAAAGATAGAGTTCAAATTGATGTGCTCTGATATTTTACTTGAATCAAAAAACCAACCAACTGCCAAAACTTCAAGCAAAATGGCAATTAAAATATTGTAGTAGGTAAAATGAATCATGATGTCCATTATGTAAAAACCTGGCTTTATTAGAAAGATTAGCCCAAACAAAAACCCAGTGCCTGCAACTGTAACAGCTGCATTAAATTGCTTTGTCTTTAGCTTCTCTGCTAATACACTAGAAATAGAAAACCCTAAGGCTGAAGCTCCAAATATAAAGAATATAGCTAAAAAAATGAAAAATAACATGCTAAGTATTGTGGGTTTGTAAAAAAATGGTAATGCTTGAGCTAAAATTGTAAACTCTGAGCCAAATTCAAAAAATACTAAGTTTTCTATGCCTATTCCCTGTTTTGCACTTAAAAATCCTAAAATCCCGAATAAGATAAAGCCTATAGCAATACTTACCAATAATTTAAAAATCAAAACAATTGCAGAATTTCCCATTACAAATCCTTTGTCACTTTTCCTAGCAAATGCATGCATTGTTCCATACGATAAGCCAAATGAAATTGTTGCCAATGAAAAGGCACTAATCCACAAATCTAGATTGAGAAAATTACTAAAACTTAGTTTTGAAAAGTAATAGATACCTAATAGTGAATTATCAAGTGTAAGTGAATAGAAAAAAAAGAAAGACATTAGCAATGTGAACATCATAGCAGTTACTAAGAAATATTTTTTTATAGTTTCATAACCATTCTTTATATAAAAGAAAACAATGAGCCAAGCCATAATTAATGCGATAAAAACAGGCAAAGAAAATTGTGTAAAACCCCTAAATGCATCACTAACTTGTAGCACATTATTAAAGAAATAAGCTTCTGCATCATTCCTCCATTGCAATCCAAAAGAAACAAAAAAATAAATTATATGCCATGATAACAAAACAGCATAGTAACTCATTACAATAAAGGCATTAAATACCATAAACCATCCAATAGAGCTAAACCATTTTTTTATTGACGCAAATAAATCTACGATATTTTTATTAAAATATTGCCCAATTGAGAACTCAAGCATTAGAAGAGGAGCCCCTAATACAAATAAAGCTATTAAATAAGGAATAAAAAACAATCCGCTGAACTTGGATGAATAGTAAGGATAAATCCATATATTTCCTAGACCTGTGGCTGCACATACTGCTAATAAGACAAAAAAGAATCTTGAGTTGTTCCTCATTTGCATGTTCAAAAACCACCCATCTACGATGGGGGATTTTTGACAGATTTAAATTTTACTAAGATTGTAATGATATTTATGTTTCATCCCAATGGGTTTATTGTCCAGAATATGAAAATGGTGTATGTAAGGATGGGGCTTGTGTACCGTCAACTGAACCGACAGCTTCAGAAGTAACTGACCCACAAGCACATAGCATGATTTTGGTTGGGAGACCAACAAAATATGCAGGAGCGCAAGCTAATGTATTGATTGATAATTTTGTACTGCCAGAACTTAATAGTGGACAATCTTTATTGGAAATAGCACATAACGGAGATCGTTATGCAGTTATTGTAACAGGAAGGGATATAGATGGGCCAAAAATAGCTTCAAATTATCTGGCTAATTGGGAAAATTATCCAGACTTGTTGATAGGTACTGAAGTATTATTAACTAAATAATAGTTTAGGAGGCATTCTTAATTTAATAGTAAAATCAATCCATATTCTTTAATAATTCTAAAATCAAGGGTTTAAGTTTTGGAATATCTTCTTTTATGGTCTTCCACATAATTTCAATATCAACACCAAAATACTCATGTACCATCTTATCCCTCATCCCTGCCATCTTTTTCCATGGTATAGAAGAATTTTTATCTTTAATGGATTTAGGTAGTTTTTTAGTCGCTTCTCCGATAACTTCAATACTTCTTATGGTTGCATTTATAGTTTTCCTGTCTTTTGCAAAAGATTCAAAAGTCATATTTTCCGTAAAGAATCCTATGTCATTAATCGAATCAAACATATCCTGAAGGTAATCTTTGTAATCTCGTTTTATCATACGTAGACCATTTCCTTGAGTATATGCTCACCAATTCTCGGCTTTAATGCTTTTTTAGATACAAGATCCACTTTGGCTCCAATTATATTATGGATATATTCTTCTAAATCCATAAATTCAAATAATCCTATTGGTTCATAAAAATCTACTAATATGTCAATATCGCTTCTTTTTCTTTGTTCTTTTCTAACAAAAGAACCAAATATTCCTATTTCCTTTACCTTAAATCTCTCGGCTAGTTCTTTCTTATGACTTTTAATGATTTCTTCTATTTCTTCCAGACTTTTCATGTTTACCTCACAAAAATAAAAAAATCAAAATATTTATATACTTATCCTTTCATAGATTAACATGTTTAGTATCATAATTGGTTTACATTTTAGTTAGTTTTTAAATAAGACTTTAAT
>CAZGEW010000026.1:0-17759 GCA_964524225.1 uncultured Methanosarcinales archaeon
CTCATATTTAATTCTTGCTGTCTTGGATTGTGGAGCAGTGGTTTTGCGACACACTGGACACTGGACATGCTTGGATGAAATATTTAAACTAACTCAACTCAATTTACATTTACATCAATCAAATATATAATGTAGGAGGTGTATGTTAAGATGGAGCTAACAAATGAGTTCATAGAAGATTTGTTTTTAAAGCAGATCAGAGAATTAACTGTTAAGACAAACAAACAATTAAGGAGCTTTGATACACAATTTAGCGGTGTAAACTTAAAATAATGAGGTGATTAAAATTGAAGAAGTTGAGGAAGATTTCTATAACGAGAAATATTTAGAGGAATATGTAGAAGATGACGAAATTGATGCACAAGAGGAAGGATTTATGATTGGATATTTGCAATAAACACATAATAAAAAAGACTTGCGTATTGTGGTTTAGGACATACAATTGTGTCAGTTGATGAACTTAAGCAGGATGTAAAAACTCAAATAAAGAGTAGATTTCAAGAAAAATTCTCAAATAATGGTACTTTAGTACAACTTATTCAACATCTTTAATTCTCTTTTAAATGTCTTTTGCCCCTCCGCGATTGAATATAACTTAAGGAAATTCCTGTTCTGCGCCCTGAGCGAAGCGAGAGTGCAACGTAGTTGCTGTAAAGCAAAGTTTTTGCGAACGCCGTCTATCAAAAGAGCGAATGCGATAAATCAAGACATAGAAGAAAGGGGCAAATTTAGTTTTTTAATTTTTTGAGATATATTTTTAAATCTATGATTTATTCTAATACTTATGTTAATCAGACACCACAAACCATTAGGTAAGCCTGAAGAAGCACAAGATCCTTTACCAAAAGATTGGAAAGTTGAAACATCAAAAGATGGAAATAGACCAAGAAGATTTGGTGTTGTTGAAGAAAATAAATTATACAGGAGTGGAATTGTATGGTCACATCAAGTTAGAGAATTGCAAAAAGATTATGGAATTGTTCACATTATTTCTTTATTAGATGGAGAGTGGTTAAGGGAATTTTATGATACTCCAGAAATAACTATACATCAATTTCCTATTTTACAAAGAAGGGAATTGACTTATGAAAGAGTTAGAAATATTGTTGATGTGATTAATGATTTGAATGAACCATCATTGGTACATTGTTTAACTGGTGCTACCAGAACAGGAATGGTTTGCGCTGGATACCAAATTATTAATGGAAGAAAAGGAACGTTTGGTGCAATTGTTGAGAGTATTGGATACGGAATGGTTAATATTTCTTCTTTAAGAGAAATGTTGCATTATCATAGATGAAATTTGCCCCCTTATCGTTTAGGCGTTCGCAAAAATTGCGTAAAACAACTATTAAGCGTATTTTTATTACGCCTAATACTGGAATATGCCTTAAAATGCGAATTTTATATATTTGTGCGTTTTCAATTTCGTTATGAATGAATTGCCCATTAACAAAACAGAAATAAAATTAATTATTGTGCAAGAGTGCAAGCTCAGAGAATATTCACAATATTCTAAAAAATCTCTGTCTCTAAAATTCTTAATAGAACTCTTTTTAGTATTAACCTCTTTTTAGCTCTTCTACTTTTTTATCTACCTAAAAATATGTCTGCATTGCATTACTCTAACATAAACTATTTATACCGCTTACTATTTCTAGTTGTTATGCGCATCTTTAACTTTGATGAGTTTAAGCTTGAGAAAGAAGCAATTATAGACGCTATAATAAATGGCGCAATTTTTATCCATCCAACTGACACAATATATGGAATAGGGTGCAATGCTCAAAACTCAAAATCAGTAAGAAAAATAAGAGAACTTAAATCTAGAACCTCTAACCCATTTTCAGTTATTGTACCTTCATTGGAATGGGTACATGAGAATTGCATTGTCAAAAAAGAGTCAGAAGAATGGCTTAGAAAATTACCTGGGCCATATACATTAATTTTTAATTTAAAAAACAATAATTGTGTTGCAAAAGAGGTTAATCCAAGACTTAATAGTTTAGGTATAAGAATTCCTAACCATTGGATAAAAAATATCGTTAGTGAAGCAGATGTGCCTGTTGTTACTACATCTGTAAATAGAAGTAACGAGGATTACATGACTTCACTGGAAGATTTAGAGCCTGCTATCAAAGGCGGCATTGATTTTGTTTTATACGAAGGAAAAAAAGAAGGAAAGCCAAGCAAAATAGTTGATTTGACAGGAGGTATAAAGTTTATAGAGAGATAAGTTTTTAAAAGCAAACATTTTATTTTTTTAGGAATCTTAATAGGATTTATTATTGGAAAAATAAAATCTAAAACAAATACATAAAGTCTTTATTTTAAATAAATGGAAAAGCACAACAAAACTAAACTCAAAATCCTAGCAGCAGGCGACATACATGGGGACACAAGCCAAGCCAAGAAGCTAGCTGAGCAAGCAGAAAAAGAGAATATTGACTTGGTGGTTTTATGTGGTGACTTAACTTATGCTGAAACATCTACAGAAGGCATTATAGGACCATTTATAAAGAAAGGTAAAAAAGTCATCTTAATACCTGGCAATCATGAAACTGTAGCAACTGCAGATTTCTTGGCAGAACTGTATGGTGCAACTAATCTTCATGGTTATTCCATAAAATACAAAGATGTTGGCTTGTTTGGATGCGGTGGAGCTAATATCGGGCTATTCCAGCTTGGAGAAGAGGAGATCTTTGAATTGATAAAAAAAGGTTATGAAAGGATTAAGGATGCAAAGAAAAAGATATTAGTAACACATGTCCATCCTTCTGGCTCTTTAATGGAAAAATTCTCAAACATATTTCCAGGAAGCGAAGGTGTAAGAAAAGCAATTGAAACCTTTAAGCCAGATATTTTGCTTTGCAGTCATGTGCATGAGGCAGAAGGAATAGAAGAAAAAGTTGGAAAAACAAAGGTTATAAATGTTTGCAAAAGAGGCAAGATAATTGAAGTTTAATAGAGCTCTATATTATATTTTTCACCTCTGGTCTTAACCTCTATTCCTTCATCTTCATCTTTAACAGTAGCAGTATCCATTTTCTTCAACTCCTCTTCACTAAACAACTCTGCAAATAAGTCTTCTGTGGATTCGCTTGATTCTTGTGGTGTACCTTGAGTTGATGTTGCTTGAGGAGTTGTATCGCCAAATATATTTGTAAAAGCATTTGTAGTAGGTTGCATAGACTCAGGCACATTAGTCATTTCTTGAAAATCTCCAATTAAGTTTTGTAACATCTTGATTACTCTCCTGATGTCTTCATGCGAGTCTTCCTTTGTATTAATTTTTATTTCCATAGCATAATCAGCATGATCCTATAGACTTGTAGCTTAAAAATCTTTTGATTCATTTATTGTAGATTTCATTTTTTGATAAATCTTCATTAGTTTGTATGCCTTGTTGTGTTTGCTCTTCTTTGTTTCGACCTTTTATTTTTATAATAATAAAAGGAACTAGAAGTACTATTACAAAGACTATAATACCAACAAATATTCTGTTTTTGAGATAACCTTCATTTTCGTCTAATTCAAATTCAGTTATACTTATTGTTCTATTAGTCAATATTGACGCATTGGTTTCATTTGACAAATCACCAGTTACTATATCAGTTGTTACACTTTGATTTTGGGTATAGTTCAAAGCTGTAACATTTAATTGATTGGCTGTCACAACTTTAAGCTTTAATGACTCATTGATAAATTTAACAATACTGTCATATTTATATTCAACAGTAAGGTTCAAGCTTATAGTTTTATCAGCTTCAATATCCTTTGGCAGGATTAATGTGTTACTTATAATTGGATACGAGCTGTTAGGTTGAAGTTTGTTTAAGCTTTGTGTTATATTATTGTTGTATGGAACATTTAATTGTGCTTTTAAATTAGTTAGTTCATGCATTCTGCTAGGATTGGTTAGCTTTACAAAAACAATGTATTTCTGTCCAGGAGTCAGTTCGTAAAATTCGGAAGTAAAATCAATTTGTGGCTTTGGCTCTTCAATACCTAAGGCTGTATAATTTTCAATTGCATCCTTAATATTTTTTATTATATAATCAGTTTTCAGTTTAATAGGTCTATCTCCTATATCAGCTGCTTCAAGATATATTGAGTAATTTTTTATTTCGCCAGGCTCTAACCTAAAACTATGTCTAAGGATATTAAAGTCTTGGTTTAATTCAATAGATTTTTTTAATATTGCCAAATTGGTTGGTAATTCAATAGTTAGTGACGCATCAATATTTTCTATCGTATTTATATTTTCCAACGATATATTAAGGTAAAACCTTTTTTTCAATTCTATGTCTTGATCAATAAATTGGCTAATCTTAATTTGTTTAGGCAGGACAGTTACTGCGACACTATCAGTTGTTGATTCTTCAGTTTCAAAGCCATTAAAGTACTTTAAATTCCCAACGAGATTATAGGCGCCATCTTTTTCTGCAATCATTTTTATAGTACATACTTTCTCGTAATTTGGTTTAAGTGTACCCTTCCAATATACTTTCTTGTTTTCTAATGAACAACCCTTAACTTCTAAAATCAGAAATGATGAGAAATCTTCATTGTATTCTATGTTTGTGATATCAAAATTTGTTGGATTAGTTATAGTTCTTGTCAGTTCAGTGGGCTCTCTCTGTAGCAATGTGCTTAGGGTAATTTTACTACTTGTTGATAAACTGCCGGTAAGCTTGTATATTTCAGCATCAATTTCATAATAATACTCGTAAGTTGTTATGTTTTTATGCGAAAAATTGGCACTATTTATGCAAACCCTAAATACATCATTAGACTTGCATTCCCCATTATCAACAATAAGGTTTGTAGTTGGAGTTTGCACAAAAACCTTATTACTTTCTGTCTCGTAAATGAATCTGAAAAGATCTTCGTCAATAAATTTGTCCGTATTGGTTATAACCTTACCTGAGAAGATTTTTGATTCAGCAAGTGCAATAGGTAAAAGCGTTATCAATATGCAGAAAGATACGATTAATCTTGTCATTAATTTAATATGTTTATATTACATATTTAAATTTTATTTAAATTTAGTGATTATTCAAAAATCTTCTGCCAATTCTTATATATATTGTTAACAACTTCTCTAATGTCCATATTTTTAAGCTCAGCAATTTTATTGTAGCTTTCAATCACAAAAGCAGGCTCGTTCCATTTATCTTTATATGGGCTTAAGTAAGGACTATCAGTTTCACAGAACAATTGAGTTATAGGTACATTTTTGGTAATGTCCTGAAATTGCTGGCTTCTGACAACTGTTGTTGGCACAGTCAAAAACCATTTATTATCTACTATTCTCTTCACAAGAGATTTTTTGCCGCAGAAGCAATGCATAATCACCTTCTTTAAATTGGAGCTTTCGAGCATTTCTACACATTTTTGCTCTGCTTTTCTTGAATGCACAACAATAGGTTTTTTTAATTTTTCAGCAAGTCCTATCATTTTCCCAAAATCTTCAATTTGCTGCTTATCTTCTCCATCAACAAAATCAAGACCTACTTCGCTTATAGCAACAATATTGTTATTATTTTTTTTAATAAACTCAATCTCTTCATCAATATTAAAATCAAAATGTTTTAAAGGATAATTACCACTTTCAATATCTTTCTTTAGGACATTTCGTGGGTATATCCCCATAGCACACTCCACAATTTCATATTTTTTAGATAATTCGAGACATTTTCTATTTGTTTCTTGGTTTATTCCATTTGTTATAATATGCCTTAATCCTATATTTTTTGCTCTGTTTATTATTTCATCTATTTTATTTATTAACAATTGATGGTCCAGATGAGTGTGAATATCAATCAAGAGATTCATTTTTTCAATATGACTAAACCAATTTCTTAAATTTTATGATATTTAATAACATTTAAATAAAAGATTAAATGTTTTACATAATTAAAATTGTCACAAAAATTTTCAATTCCTTGAGAATTGAAAATTTTTGTTGTTAAAAAATGAAAGTAATCAATCAAATAAAAATAAAGAATAAAATCAGTGTTAACGAGTTAGTCAAGCAAATGTCTTCTGTTGGTGTATTGGGAACTGGTAGATTAGCAAAGGCTGTTGATATCTGCGAGGCAATGATAAAAGACAAAAACTGCAAAGTTTTTATTGGATTAGCTGGCCCTCTTGTGCCAGGAGGAATGCGAGAAATAATAATTGATATGATAGAAAACAAATGGTTTGATGTTGTTGTTACAACAGGGGCTACTTTAACGCATGATCTTGGAGAAGCACTTGGCTACAAGCATTACCAAGGTAGTGCCTATGTAGATGATGCTTTGCTCTACAAAAAAGGACTCGATAGAATTTACGAATCATATATGCCAAACAAGCTCTATGAAGGAATGGAAGATTTTATTGTAAAAAATTTTGATAGTCTAAAAAATAAGAAATCAATTAAGGATTTCTTATGGGGGCTTGGAAGACTAACTCCTAAGAAGTCTATATGCAAGGCATGTTATAAAAACAAAATTCCATTGTTTTGTCCTGCACTATCTGATTCTGGAATTGGACTGATGATATGGGGGCAATTAGCAAAGGGCAAAGATATTGAAACAAGAGCCTTTGAAGATTTAAAAGAGATAATTGACATTGTATGGACAGCAAAAAAAGCTGGTGTGATTTATTATGGTGGTGGAGTTCCTAAAAATTACATACAGCAGGCAATGCAATTTGCTAAATCTGCTTCATATGGAGTACAAGTCACAATGGATAGGCCAGAGCCAGGTGGCTCTTCAGGAGCAGAATTAAGAGAAGGCATTTCATGGGGCAAAATGAATCCGAAAGCAAAATTTGTTGATTTAATTTGCGATGTAACAATTGCAATGCCAATCATTTTTGCAGCGTTAAAGGAAAGGGTAAAGTGAATTTTGATCTTCAGCTTTTTTCTATACTGTATACCCTAAAAATTAAGTTGGGGGACTATATTTTAGGCTTTCCTCAAATAGTACATCAACTGCGTTAATAAAAAATGGACTGTTGACCCAAATTGCAACTTCAAATTCTGGGACCATGTTTTCATTAGAAAGCATGAATATCATCTCATTTTTGTCAATAATAACAAATTGTGATTGTGCATTATAATTAACATAATCAACGTTTTGCAATTTCTTTGCTATTGATTCGTCATATACTGCATAAAGCTTTGCTTTGATCCCTCTTTTTACAAAATTTGGCATAAAGCTCTTTAATAGTTTGACGTATCTTTCAAGATGCTCTTTAGTTGTAACAATAACTATGCTTGATTTAACTTTTAATATCATATCCTTAATTAACCTATTTATATTGGTTCTGCCAACAATTGATTTTGAAATTGTTGAAATATCAATATGCTGGATGTTAGTTTTATACAATAACTCAAGCTCTCTAAACTCGTCTGTTTCTTTTATGCCATCTACTTGCTCTTCTGATTGTTTTGCTTCTTCCATTATATCTTTTTTTACTATTTCAAGTATGAATTCTGGCTTTATAGCAAAATATTTTATTAGATTACCTATTTGCATCATTACAAAGCCCTTCTTTTCCAATGACTCAAGAACATCATAGCACCTGCTTCTTGGTACTCCAGAAATATCAGCAAGTTCGCCTGCTGAAGCCAATCCTCTGCTAAGCAGAGCAGTCCATATTTTAACCTCATAAATGTTTAGCCTGAAATGTTTTCTTAAATCCATCAATAATTGATTTTGTAATTTCATCTTCAATTAAGTATTAATTACAACTAAATCGAGTATTAATTACCACTATTTAAAGTTTTCTATTGAATACTACTTTAAAGTGGTTATAAATATCTGCGCATATTGCAATATTTTTTAATAGCCTTTTTCTCTGCTTTTATAATGCCAGCTTCAGTTATAATACCACTTATATATCGAGAAGGTGTTATATCAAAGGCTGGATTTTTTGCTGTGCTTTCTTTAGGAGAGATTCTTATTTTTTTTATATCACCGTTCTCGTCAATACCTTGAATATACAAAACCTCATCATGAGCCCTCTCTTCTATTAGTATATCACCACCACTTTTAGAGTTAATATCAAAGGTTGATAATGGAGCTGCAACATAAAAAGGAAGGTTATTCTCTTTAGCCAAAACTGCTTTTTCATAAGTTCCTATTTTGTTTGCAACATCACCATTCATTGCAATTCTATCTGCTCCAACAATGACAAAATCTATTTTTTTATTTTTCATAAAAAATCCTGCCGCATTATCCACAATTATTGCATGGGGAATTTTTTCTTGGCTTAGCTCCCATGCTGTTAACGAAGAGCCTTGATTTCTCGGTCTTGTTTCATCAACATAAACAAAAACATTTTTTTTGTTGTAATGCGCAATTCTAATTGGTGCTAATGCAGTCCCAAAGTCAACACAAGCCAAAGCACCAGCATTGCAATGGGTTAAAATACTTTGGTTGTTTCCTATTAGATTGCTGCCGTGCTCTCCTATTTTCTTACATACATCTACGCTTGTATTTGCATATTCTGTAGCAGCTTCAAATGCTAACATCTTTGAATTGGCAATACTTTTATCTTTGGACATTTTTCTTATTACAAAATCTATGGCATAGAATAAGTCATGTGCTGTTGGTCTTGTGGATTTCAACAAATTTGATGCTTTAATAGCATATTCTTTGAACTCTTCAAAACTTTCGCCTTCAAAATGTAAAGCTGCCTGCGCAACTCCAAAAGCTCCAGTTGCACCAATTGCAGGGGCTCCTCTTACAATCATTGTCTTAATTGCATTTGCAGTGTCAGTATATGTATTGGATTTATAAATTTCAAACTGGTGTGGCAATAACAGCTGGTTTATCATGTAAACAGATGTATCTTGAATCCAGACTGTTCTGTAGTTGATGTTGTTGATGAGCATAAGTTAAAAAAAGATTGGAGATTTTAAAAGCTTTTTTATATTTCGATAAAGGCGTTAAACAAAAAAACTATAAATATAACCTAAAATTACAATAGCTCATGGACCTAAAATCAATTATCAGAACAATTCCTAATTGGCCAAAGCAAGGTATTATGTTTAGAGATGTCACGACATTGTTTAAGGATGCTACGGCGTTCAATTATGTGATTGAGACGTTCTATGAAAGATATAAAAAAATGCAAATTGAGCTTGTTGCAGGAATCGAAAGCAGAGGCTTCATTATTGGAGGTGCTGTTGCTAACAGGCTTCATAAGGGATTTATCCCAATAAGAAAAGAGGGAAAACTACCTGCTAAAACTGAAAAGGAAAACTACGAGCTTGAATATGGAATGTCGGCAGTTGAGATTCATATAGACGCTATTCAAAAAGGATTAAAAGTACTTCTGGTTGATGACTTGATTGCAACATCAGGTACATGTGCTGCTGCGATAAACCTAATCGAAAGACTTGGTGGCAAAGTTGTAGAATGTGCCTTTATAATTGAGCTAACTGATTTAGGAGGCAGAGAGAGATTAGAGAGAAAAGGGTATAAAGTATTTTCTTTGGTTGAATTCGAAGGCGAATAAATTTATTGTTATTAAATCAATAGCCTCCTTTAAAAATTATATAATTTTGGGGTGTTCCAGGAATTGAAGGCACACCGATTACATATATTGATCTTGGAATACCTTCTGATAAACCTTTTAACAAGTCTAGAATATGAGGTGTTGGTTCTGCTCTTTGCGGAGCTGGATTAAAGTCTATTTGTCTTCCCTCCCTTTGTACATATCCGAGTCGTTCTAAATCGTATAATACCAATTGTTTTACACGAGGATCATCACTAGAACTAACGTGAACTCGATTTAACTCAGCATTTGTCATTGGTTTTAGTTGAGGATTTGGTCTATCCCTAACTTCGCCTGAAGTGGCGCATCCAGCTACTAACGCTAATAATAGAGGGGCATAATTAAGGTACTTCATAATAAAGGGGTTTCTGTTATAATATTTAAATGTTACTACAAATTAGTAACTAAATCTTGGGTCCGTAGAATCTCTAATTAAATCGTCCTCGTCCTTATATTTTTTAACTCGCATTAATCTTGTTTTGCCACAATACGGGCATCTTAATACTTTTGGTGAACCTTTTCTGATTGAGAACTTAAATCTACAACCCATACAAATAAAATTGATTGATTCCTGTTCTTCTGGTTTCTCTAATCTTAGCTTTTCTTTCTTTTCAAGTTTTTGCTTTTTTTCTAAACAATGAACACATACAAGTGATTTATCTTCATCATATTTTATATTATTAAAGTTAAATTCTTTTTTGCATCTGGAGCATGTATATAAAGATGTTAGTGACATTTTTATCTTAATTAATCTTTTATTTTAGAATTATAAATATTTTTTGTTTTTACAATGGTTTTAATTACTTTTTAATCTTACCTTTTTCTATCTCCTCAGTTATATGCTCAATTTCATGCATGTCTGTTAAGTCGTGCTGTTCTTTTTTGGTAGGAATATCTTTGTCAATAAACTTAAGCAACTTTTTATTATAAATATCCTTTTCTTTTTTATCTGAAAAAAATGCATCTTTCTGATGCATTTTTTTAACATATTTTTCTTTAATTTTGTGATATTTACCAATGACCTCAAAAATAATACCTTCACTTGGTCTTATAGTAAGATATCTTTTGAAAAAAGAGTGCCCAATTCCAAGCTCTATAAGCCTAGCTTCTTTTAATTTTGGCAGCATAATAATGGATACAATTAATCTCAATATGGCTGATATTAAAAAAACAAATAAAATGCTTGACAGAAATATCCACTTTGGCAAATTGTTTACCAAAAATCCGCCCAAAGCAGCTCCTATCACAATTGATAAACCTTCAAAAAACTTGTAATAGGCAATACATCTTACCCTATTTTCTGGTCTTACTGCATCAAAAATGAAATTTGAAGAGCTTAAATTGAAGCCTGCCCATGAAATTCCAGAGAATACTTCTATTAACAATATATAATAAAAATTCTGAGAAAACAGCCAAAGTAAAGGTATAAATGGTGTGAGCATTCCACTTATGTAGAGGACTAACTTCGTACCTCTCTTGTCAATCAGTTTGCCCCAAAAACCCATAGCTATGAAACTTGCAATAAGCTCAGAAGAAATTATAATTGCGAACTGCAAGTATGTGAAGCCCAGCTCTCTTAACATAAATACTGCAAAAAAAGGTGCGGCTATATATGTAGCAAGTTTAAATAATACAACATAAATGACAAATCTTCCGTAGTTAGTCTTGTCCATCCTCCTAATAAAATCCAAAATGGAGAACTTTTCTGCGTGCTCTAAATCTGGCATAGGATTGTACATTAGGGCTTTAAAAAATGTAGAAAAAAGCCTTGCTATAAAGGCAATTGAGAATAGTATAGAAAAACCGAGAAAAGGGTACTTTGGGGAGTAATAATTAAGAACAAAACCAGCAGTTAATGCTGCAACAAATGAAGTTAAACCTGTAATCCTGTTGCGAAGCCCGAAAAATTTGCCTCTTTCGTATTTTGGTACTACATCACCTAAGAGTGAATTACCGATTGGTTGCATCAACTGTACAAACAAAGTTTGTATAGAAACATAGGTAATTAATAGATACTTTTGGTTTGGAGTTGTGTATGGTATAAGCAATAATGGAATCCACAACAATGCATGTACAAAAGAGCTTATTACTAATATCTTCCTTCTGTCTCTTAATATTTCAACAATCCTTGCTGCAAAGAGCTGTATAAAAGCACCGACTAATTGTGGCACATAAGTCAAAGCTGCTACAATGTTTAAGGAGGCATTTAAGGCAATTGCAAAAGGTGTTACAAATGACGCCGTCACACCATCCATTACAGCGAAAGCTACCCCATCATAAACTGAATATCTCAAACTTTTTTTAATTATGTCTTCTGCCATTTCAACAATGAAAAAATTCAATTGCTATGTAATTGAATTTTTTCAGAATTAATAATTAATTCTATAAACTCCGGGTTGCATAAAAACCTTTTCTATCTTAACAGCTATGTCTTTTTCACCTAGCATTTTATTTGAATCTGCCTGTGCTGTTCCTAAAGCAATTATCTCGTCTTTCAATGACATTACTGCAACTAAGTCACCCTTTTTTATTCCATCATTCAATTTTGATATGCCTGGTATTTTTAAGTCAATACCATGACAAATACTTTCAATTGTTGTGTCAAAAACCCAAACCTTCGGAATGTGAAGCACGCCCTTTTCTACTGGTTCAATAACATTTCTAATAAATTTGTCATTTTTTTCTTTGCTCCAGAAATAATAAGCATCAGACAATTCCTGCAATGTAAATAATGTGGATTCAGTGAAGGGACCTGCTTTTGTTCTTCTAAGCTCTGCCATATGAGCTCCACAGTCAAGCTTTTGGCCAATATCATGAATTAACTTCCTTATATAAGTTCCCGCTTCTGATCCAACTTCAAATAAAACATCTTTTCCATCAATCTCCAAAATATTTAAATAGTAAACTGCTCTTGTTCTCAACTGTCTCTTTACAGAGCTTTTTAATGGCGGTATTTGTTGTATTTTTCCAATAAAGTGTTTATTTATTGTTTCTCTTAATTTTTCTCCTTCTATTTCTTTATGCAGATGCATTATAGCAACATATTCCTTTCCAGCTGTCAATAAGGTTTGGACTATCCGTGTGGCTCTGCCTAATGCAATTGGCAAAACCCCTGTCACTCTAGGATTTCTCCTTTACTCTAGAGTCCCAGAATGACCAGCCTTGCTTATTCCTAGAATTTGTTTTACGAAAGTTGAAACTTGATGTGATGTTGGACCTTTTGGTTTGTCAATATTGACAATGCCGTAGTTTACTATATCTTCAGTTTTTCTATATTCAGGCATACATCCGTATTTTTCATCTGTTTCTGCTTCTTTCCTTATTAATATTTCCCTATTTAGTTTCTCAAATGGTAATAAATTTTGCATCTCAAATCAAAGAAATCGGGTTTTTTAATAAATTTAATTATTTTAGAAGGAGAATTAAACACTTCTTGGTGCTGTTGGATGTTGTTCTTGAATTTTTGGTTTAGGTAGAACTTTTGGAGCATGTTTTGGTAGTTCTTTTTTTAATTCTTTAATTTCTTCTTGCTCAATTTTCTTTGCTTCCTCTGCCTTCTCTTCCTTTATCTCCCCAATCTGTTTTTCAAGCATCTCTTCGGGTTTTTCTTCAATCTTTGTTTCTTCTTTAGTAACTGGTTTTTCTTTCTCTTCAACCTTTGGTATTTCCTTAGGGATATCAGCTAATTCAACAAAGACTTTACCTTTATCATCCTTTATTGCATTTACTTTGATGTGATGTGGTGGCTCTTTTGCTCCATGACTCCATATTTTCAGGTTTAGATATTTTCCAATCGCCATATTGTTTGATTTCATATGCTTAGAAATAAATTCACGCACTGCTTTAATTGACTTATTAGCCTTTTTGAATGGTGGTACTTTTAGAGTTTCTTTTCTAAGTGGGATATTATAAACCCTTTCCAAAATTGGTTTTGAAATTTCTTCTTTTTTAGCCATTTTTGTTTGTGTTCTATTTAAGGTTTAGCCTCTTGATACGTTAATATTACATCGTATTCAGCAGTACCGAAGTATTCACAAAGTAAAGAACCACCCATTTGTCTTACTGTTTTTTCAATAAAAGGCTTGTCATCAGGTCCCAAATGACCTTTTGGACCACTAATGGTTCCATTAAAAGCTCTCGCTTCTAAATCAGGTCTCCCTTCGACGTTTAGCTCTTCACCCTTAAAATTAAAAACAAAAGTGATATCATTACCTTTGATAATAATCATTTTACGCCTTTGTCTTGGTTCTTCTCCAACTTCTCTTTATCTTTGTATGTCTGCCTGGATGTATTTTTCTAGTTTTGCCGTATATTTTTGGCACTGTCCAGAAAGGTGCCCATCTTGTTTGCTTTCTTAGCTTAGCTAATCTTTTCTTCCTGCTTGGATGCTTGTAGCGTGCCATATTTTATGATATGTCGAACCTAAACCCTTTTGATTTTTATTTCCTTTCGCTCTGGAGTCAATCGTTCCAAAATTTTTTTTAATGTTAAATCGTCAATCTCTTTTTGTATTTGACCTTTCTGGATTGCTTGAAACAATACAATAATTAACTGCAATGCCTTTTCTTGGTGCGCTATTTTTAGGCTACTATACCTTGCCAATGCCTCTTTTGTCAATAATTTCTTGGTTACTGTCTCCATATATTCAATCTGCTGCTGTATCTGTGCTTGCTCTTGAGCCTGTTGCTGTAGTTTTTGCTGTTGCAATTGCATTAATTCTTCCAGTTTCTTTTTCCTTATCTCATCAAGAGATGCCATTTGTTCATACACAACATTCATCCTTTGTGACTTTGTAAAAAATTTAACAGCAAAGCTGTTAAATTTTTTTTAGACTAGTTGCTATCTTGTTCAAGAATGCCTTACCCTTAGGAGTTATTATTCTACCTTTATGCAGTCCTTTCTCAGCAAATTTTACAAAGCCTGCTTTTTCAAGTTGCTGTAGCGATTTTCGAAGTATATTACCAGAACCCTTGTAGAAATGCTCTTTTTTATGACCTCTATTTTTCTTGCCACCATACTTTTTTCTTAGCTTAGAAACACCAACTGGGCCTAAGCGATAAATTGCTCTAAGAACAGATGCAGTTCTTACATACCACCAATCGTTATCAACAGGATGTCTTTCTTTGTGCACAGATGTCTTGACAAAAGGCGCCCATGAAGGTGGCTTAATCTCTTGAATTTTCTTTAGTTCATCTGCTGCTTTCTGAATCAATTCCTGTGCATTAACATCGTACATTGAAGCCATTTTACAAATCGAGTTAGGAAGTTTATAGTATTTAAAAAAGTATGTTTTTGAAATCGATTTAAATCGACCAAAGCTTTTATAAATTTCTTCAAATTAACATCTACATAGTTAACAAAATGGTAGAGTACCTAGAAGAACCATACAAAGCTGAACAAATTAAACATATTTTGAATCCTATTGTTGATAAATGGTTCTTTACAAAATTTAAGGAGTTTTCGTTGCCCCAGTTATTTGGTGTGATGGAAATACATTCTAGAAATAATATCTTGGTTAGCGCGCCTACTGGTGCTACAAAAACATTAACAGCATTCTTATCAATTTTGAATGAATTAATAGACAATAGTGAAAAAGGGATTCTTGAAGACAAAGTTTATTGCGTTTATGTCTCGCCTCTAAAAGCGCTAAGTTACGATATCCAAGTTAATCTAGTTGAACCATTAAAAGAAATGGAAAAAATTGCTGGGAAAAAATTAGACATTAGAGTAGCAGTAAGAACTGGTGACACTTCAACCTCAGAAAGAGCAAAGATGCTAAAACAACCACCCCATATCTTAATTACAACACCAGAAAGCTTAGCAATTGTACTGACATCAATTAAGTTTAGAGAGCTATTAAAAAATGTTGAATGGCTAATAATTGATGAAATTCACGCATTGGCAGAAAATAAAAGAGGAGTCCATTTGTCATTGTCTATGGAGAGACTAAATAGAATGTCATCATCATTGACTAGAATTGGTCTAAGCGCTACAATTGCGCCATTAGAAGAGATTGCAAAATTCCTTGTAGGCTATGAAGATGGTAAACTGAGGAACTGCAAGATTGTAGATGTCCAGTTTATTAAGAATACGGACTTAAAAGTATTATCCCCAGTTCCAGATTTGATTGATATGGAGCATGCGATCATGCATAATGCAATGTATACTTTAATAGATGAGCTAATCCAAAGTCATCGCACAACCTTGATTTTTACAAATACAAGATCTGCAACTGAAAGGGTCATACATCATCTCAAGGAAAAATTTCCTAAAAAATATACGGAAAATATTGGCGCACATCATGGCTCATTATCAAAAACACTGAGACACAGTATAGAAAATAGGCTTAGAAAGGGGGAGCTAAAAGTAATTGTTTCAAGTACATCTTTGGAATTGGGTATAGATATAGGCTACATAGACTTAGTCATATGCTTAGGTTCGCCAAAATCTGTTGCAAGGTTTTTACAGAGAGCAGGAAGGTCTGGGCACAAGATGCATGATACTGTAAAAGCCAGAACCATAGTTCTAGACAGAGACGACTTAGTTGAATGTGCTGTTCTTCTAAAGTCTGCAATTGAAAAGAAGATTGATAAGATACATATTCCAAAAAATTGCCTTGATGTTTTAGCACAACAAATACATGGCATATCCCTAGAGCAGAAATGGAAAATTGACGAATTATTTGGATTAATAAAGCAAAGTTACTGCTTTTATGAGATTGAAAGAAAGGATTTCATAGAGGTAATTGAATACCTTGCAGGAAAATATATCTCGTTAGAAGATAGAAATATTTATGCAAAGATTTGGTATGATGAGGAAACTAAAGAAATAGGAAGAAAAGGCAAGATGAGCAGAGTTATCTATATGACTAACATAGGAACAATTCCAGAAGAATCTTTCATCACAGTAAAGTTAGGCGAGCAAGTTATAGGACATATTGATGAAGCATTCCTTGAAAGACTTAGAAAAAGTGACGTTTTTGTATTAGGTGGTGATAAATACGAGTTTTTACACGCAAAAGGTATGGTAGCTTATGTTAATGCATCAGTTTATAGGCCACCTACCATTCCATCTTGGTTTTCTGAAATGCTGCCATTAAGCTTTGAGCTTGCATTAGAAATAGGAAGGTTTAGAAAACTTATGAATGAGTTGTTTTGTTCACATAAACCGAAAGACGAGATCTTGGATTTCATTTTTCGATATTTATATGTTGATAAAAACTCCGCTGAGTCAATTTATGAGTATTTTTATGAGCAGTTCAACTATGCTGAAGTACCATCACACTCAAGAGTTATTGTAGAGCATTACCATGACGATAAAAGCAAAAACAAATATGCCATATTCCATACACTTTATGGAAGGAGGGTTAATGATTGTTTGTCAAGGGCAGTTGCATTTGCAATTGCTAGGACACAGCATAGGGATGTCGAGATTGGCATAAGTGATAATGGATTTTACATTGCATCGGATAAGAGCATTAATGTTATGCATGCATTCAGCTTAATCAAATCAAAAGAAATTAAAAAGGTTGTTGAAATGGCGGTAGAGCATACTGAAATTCTAAGGAGGAGGTTTAGGCATTGTGCAACTCGAGCAATGATGATTTTGAGGAGCTATAAGGGTCATCAAAAAAGGGTTGGCAGTCAACAAGTTAGCTCAATGATTTTACTTAATGCTGTAAAGAGGATAGACCAAAATTTCTGTATTTTAAGGGAAGCAAGAAGAGAGGTTCTTGAAGACTTAATGGACATAGAAAGTGCAAAACTGGTAATTGAAGGTGTAGAGCAAAAGAAAATACAGATAAAAGAGATACATACCAAAATGCCATCACCATTCGCATTTAACTTAATACTTCAAGGATTTAGTGATATCATGAAGATTGAAGATAGAGTTGAGTTTGTAAGGAGAATGCATGAGCAGATAATGGCGAAGATAAATTATAAAAGAATTTAAATAAAACATATCAATATCTGTTATTATTTTAAAGCTCCTTCTGGTTAACAGGTATGTGTATTAGCTCTATGCCTAATCTTTTGGCCACATCAAAAATTCTTTCATCACTGTAGAATTCTCCATAATATATTTTTTTTATTCCAGTATTTGCTAACATCTTAAAACAGTTCCAGCACGGGCTTGCTGTAATGTAAACCTCAGCGCTATCTATCATTACGCCATTCTTTGCAGCCTGCAGAATTGCATTTGCT